>NZ_NFIQ01000080.1 GCF_002159455.1 Flavonifractor sp. An306 | reverse complement strand
ACGCCTCCAGTGTAAAGGAACTATTCAAATTGTAAATGGCTGTTTTCAGTTGACCAAAATTGGCGTTTTTCGCCTGACCCGGAATGGCGATTATCGCCTGACGCTAACACCGCAAATCGAAAAAACAGCCCTCATACGGCCGTATTTAGGTGGAAACAGGGTATAGCGCAGCCCTGTTTTGTCGTTCTGTAGTGTGAATTTAATTTTCTGTAAGTTTGCATAACATGAAATGGTAGGTAACACGAGGCACTCTGGCTCGTTGCCTGTCCAAAATATACTAGAAAGAAGGCAGATCTTATGTATGATGATATCCCTCTGATGCTCACAGTAGAAGAAGCCGGCAAGCTCCTCCACATTGGCCGCAACCGCATGTATGATATGGTTCATGACGGCCGCATCCTCCACATCAAAAACGGCAAGCGCATCCTGATCCCCCGCAATGCTGTGGTTGATTTCCTAACCTCTTACAGCAAGGATTGACGGGACGGGCGGTTGATTTTTTCAGCCGCCCGTACTATACTGCCACATGAATGGGTACTCCGCTCAATGCTCTGGAGGGAGGTTCTTGTGGCTTTGAGTCAACGATAAAGGAGTAATGAATATTATGAAACCCCGTCGCAAAGGAAACCGCTGGGAGATCACTTACCGTTGTCCCGGCTATTCTAAAAGCATTTCTGAACGCTTTGACACCTATGAGGAAGCGAAAGCGCGTATCGCTGAAATTGAGTATGAGAAGAAGATTGGTGAACTGCGTCCTCCCGTTAAGTCCCCTGGAAAAGATAGGTATATCGCAAAGAAGTATATCACACTCAGTGAGTACTTGGATGAGTATGTGCAGGTTTACGGCCTCAATCATTGGGGGGCCTCTTACCTCTCCAACAACCGGCATCGGATTGAACACTATATTAAACCATATATTGGTTCTATAATGCTCCGCGACCTGACCACCCACGATTTAGATGTATTCTATAATCGCCTGCTGGATGAGCCTGCTGTTGTCCTAAAGGGCCATAAGCAGACAGATAAAACTGTTACACCGTCTGTGATCCAGAAGATACATGTCCTGCTGCGCAGTGCGCTAAACCAGGCGATTGCTTGGGGGTATATCTCGCAAAATCCGGCGCAGTTCGCCAGTCCTCCCGAGTACATACCCGCAGAGCGTGTGGTTTGGTCGGAGGACGATGCAGCATCCGCTATTGAGCTCTGCAATGACCCGATTTTACGGCTGACCCTGCTCCTATCGATTGGCGGCTCACTTCGCATCGGCGAGGTCCTGGGGCTCACTTGGGATTGCGTTGATCTCTCAGATTCCATGCATCCTCAAATCAAAATCGACAAGGAACTAGCTCGGCTCAAGAAAGAAGACTTGGAAGATTTGAAGCGACGCGACCGCTCAAAGGTCAAGTTTGAGTTTCCTAATTGGAAGAAAAAGCCGTCTTCGACTGTCCTTGTCTTAAAGGATCCAAAAACGGAAAGCAGCAAACGCCGTATCTATCTGGCTCCCACTGTCGGCCAAGCACTGGCAGATATGAAAGCCGCACAGGTGCAGATAAAGGAACTTTGTGGAGAGGCCTATACTGACTACGGCCTTGTCATTGCTCAAGAAACCGGACGCCCTTATGAAAGAGGCCAAATCGCATATAAACTGGATACCTTTATTCAAAAAGTCGAGCTTCCATCTGTCGTCTTTCATAGCCTGCGGCATTTCAGCACAACGCTCAAGCTCCAGCTCAGCAACGGCGACATCAAAGCTGTCCAGGGGGATACTGGCCACGCACAGGCTCGGATGGTAACGGATCAATATGCGCACATCACCGACAGGAGTCGTCAGAACCTGGCTCAGCAGATGGAGAAAGAATTCTTCCATCGCTCCAATAGTTTAGATTCGCCCACACCCCCGTCCCAAGATGACAGCATACAGGCTGCTTTACAACTGATACAGGCAAATCCGGATTTGGCAAAGCTGATTATTGCGTTGAAGGGGGCTTCCGGCACATAACCCGTCTGGTTGGAAATGTTGGAAAGCTGTTGGAAAATCCACTTTTCCAGTCAAATGCCAGAAATAGTAAAAACCCGCTATCCCTTGCGGGACAGCGGGTTTCCGTGGAGCTGCTGGGCGGATTTGAACCGCCGACCTCATCCTTACCAACTGATTGGGAGCCTTCCAGCCCTTGATTTTCAACGCTTTCCGGCCATCTTTGCTCCAAAAGGATGAGGTCGAAGACACTCTTTGCTCCGTTGTCTGCGTCCGCTCCTTTCCCCGTGTGGGTCAGCGTGTGGGTCAAACACAGGAATCTCTGTTTCCAGAGTACACCGGATTTTCATTGCTCTTCCTGGGACCGTTCCCGGTCATAGGGAGACAAGTCCATAAACAGTTTTTTGCTGTCCTGTTCGGTCAGTTCCTGGTCCAGCACCGCAAGCAATTCCTCCTGTCTCGGCTGTCCCAGAGTCAGCCGGTACAGGGACAGCACCTTAATCAGACGTTGGTAGCGCAGCTTGTCCCGGCTGAGTGGATACAGAGGAACAATGCGCTCAATGGGAATGCGGGGCTGTCCTTCTTTTGTTGGAAGGCACCAGAAAGGCACCAGGTCGGAAAAATTCCCCTTTTTCTCCCGGCCGGCCCGCTCAAACATTCGCTCCCAGTCAAATTCTCCGCCATACTGCTGGGCAATGTTCTGCCGGACCGCCAGGCATTTGTACCGATTGACCCTCCCCTCTCTCTGCTCCAGATCAATGGGATTGGACGGCAGGTTCCAGTGCACCACTTTCCGGCAATAGGCGTGAAAATCCAGCCCCTCCTGGCCAATGGAGGTGGTGGCCAGCACAAAGGGACGGAAGGGCGAATTGAACGCCCGGCGAATATTATCGGTCCGGTTTACATGTTCCTCATCCCGCTTCGCGCTGAAATAACCCACCGCAAAGTGGGTGCGCATGCGGGCCCGATTCTTTTCCTGGTCGGGGAAGGATTCCCGGGTATCGATCTGCAGCGTAGCCGTATCAATAAAACCATCTGCCATGGCCTGCTTCAGTTCCGCCCCGGGCACCGCCAGCACATGGGCATACTCATCCAATACAGCCTGAAGATTGCCCTCTACACAGTAGCGGAACACCGTCTGATAATAGGCATCGTCACTCTTTCTTCCGTATAGAAGATCCAGGATAGCCGCGCTCTCCGCCTTGTTGAACAGGCTTACAAAGAGTCCCGCAATCTCCCCGGCAGTTTTTTGCACCTGGGATATCTCCGCCGATTGCCAGCTGCGCCTGAGCAGGCGGTAAGCACACACAGCTGGGGAAGCAATGGCCATATCGGTTAAAATGTCTGCCGCATCCGTTGGAATGGCAGACAGGGAAACCCCTTTCTCCGCTCCATCCAACGCGCGGATACAGGCAGCAAGGCTCTGGGCGCTGGCCGTCCCCCGCACCGGAATTCCTTTTTCTTTTCTGAGCATCTCCAGCCGCGCCTTTACCTTTTTGCCCACCTCCCGGCGTACATAGGCAATGTCTCTTCCCAAATATTCTTCCGGGCAATAGCACTCCGCCAGCTTGGGAGAGGGCAGGGTGACGATCGTTTCGCTCTCCTCCCGCAAACGGGTCACACCATAACGGCGCTCCTCCTTGGTAGCAAAATATCCCCGCCCCCATTTCAGGGATGCGTCATGGTACAGCTTCCCAATGGTGCGCCGCTCTGCCTCGTAGGAGAGCATCACGGAAAGCATCCGTGGCACCATTTCCCAGGAGGAAAACACCAGCACTTTGGAATAATTCCGATGTCTTGAAAATACACCACCGGTGTTGTAATAGGGATTAGAGGGTGGGATCCACAGCAGGTTCTCCGCCCCCTCCCGCTCCTGGTGAAAAGCCGTCTCAGCCAGCCGCTCCAGCTTGGCGTGCTCAAAGGGGATGGGGCGGTAATTCTGGATGGCGCTGCGCTTGAGCAGCAGGTGAGATGCAGAACGCCCCGCCGTGGCCGCGAAGTCAAAGCCGCGGGTGAAATGGGCCCTGAGCTGTTTCTTCAGCTGATAATTTTCCATAAACGACAGCAGATAGGGGGAGGATTTGACATATTCCATAGGGACATTCCGGATCCGGAGCAGATCCCCCCTTCCTCCCTGTGCCGCCACCCGATCCAGTAGGGACTGCATGGCGTCAAAGGAAAGAATATCTCCCTCAGAAACCGGAACTTCCCGGACCCCGCTGTCATCCAGGATTCCGGTATTGAAGCGCTCCGTCCGGCAGATTCCCTGGTAGAGCTGTTCCTCCGCCTCCGCCTTCCGGGCCATCAGAACGGTCAGCTTCTCTCCGGATACCTCACACAGAGCATGAGAGTACTGCTGCCACACGGTACGGAACTGCTCCCGCTGCTTTGGCCTATGGAACAGGAAGTCCATCACCTGCATGAACTCTCCATAGTGCTCCGCCCCCTCGTCCTGGGCGATCTCCTCCAGGGTGGCATAGGGCTTGTAGGGGGTGGCGGACAGCAGAAGAACTTTGGTTTGCCCGCTGCTTAAAAACTGCCGGGCCAGCATGGCCTCCTCACTGTCATCCTCCGGTGCGATAAGATCCCGGAATCGCTGAAATTCGTCCATGATGACCAGGTCCGGTTCCAGCCTGCTCAGGCTGATCTCCGCAAAGACCCGCCGCAGTCGGTTGATGAGAAACCTCTGCTCCCTTTGGTCGTCCAGCCGGGTGGTACAGCGCTGCTGGATCCGCTCCACCAGCCAGGGCGGGTCCTGCAGACGCCGCGCCAGCTCCTCCGCCATATCCTCCAGATAGCCGCTGCCATTTTTCCCGCATTCAGACACCTTTGTTTCATAATAATCCACATACCCCTGCCAGTGCCGTTCCGCTGTATAAGCCAGGAACTTCCGCAGCGGGCGACTGTATGCCTGAAACATCGGCAGGCGGCGCAGATGGGCGTACATCAGCGCCCGTTCCTCCTGATTTCCGCATCCGGAGGTCATGGTGAAGGAGGTGGCAGGGGTCAGCGGGATGAGCTGGGCGTATTCATGATCCCGGCCGGCGCTCTGGTACAGTTTCAGATGCTGCATGGAGAGGCGGCTCTCCGAAACCTTCAGCTGATCCTGAATACCCAGCTTGCTGGCGTTCTGGCTGGCGATATTCACATTGGAGCAGATATAAATGACTTTGAAGTGGTCGTCTCCCAGCTCCTCTTTGTGCCATTGGGCCACCTGTCGAACCACTTCCCTGGCCACGATAGTCTTGCCCAGGCCCACCTCGTCGGCAAGCAGGACACGGTTTTGCCCTCCGCGAAAGACCTGCACAATGCGGTCTGCTGTGGCCTGCTGAAAATCCTTTGGCTTCATTTGCGCCGCCTCCTTGCCGCCTGCTCAAACTGGGCATAGAGTTGGGTAAATTCCTCCCCCACCACTTCCGGCTCCAGCCGCCGCATCATATCCGCAATGCCCTTGAGCCGGTCCGGATCCTGATGAAAGGCCCGTAGCATAGCTTCATAAATGGCCGGTCCCTGATCAGACTCAGCATCTGTACCCTCTCCCCGCTGTCGGGTGCTCTCCTGCTCCAGTCCCACTCCCTCCAGGTCTTCGCCGCCGGACAGCACCATGGACACGTAGGTCAAGAATTTTGCCCTGGAGTCAATCACGCCCCGGTAGACAGCCTGGTCCCGCTCCTTTGGGATTCCCCTCGTTTCCAACTTGACCACCAGGGACTGTTCGCCCACGCGCAAAATGTAGAAGGCGCTGAGCTCCCGGAGCTGAAGTCCGGAAAAGATGACGTTGGGCGTCAGTGGCACCATCAGGTCTCGCCGCTGGAGAGGAGCGATCCGGACAATCTCTGCCAGCTTCAGGGGCGCCGACTCTACCTGCAGGTCAAAGTTCTCCCCGCTGCGCCGTACTGCCGCCCCTTTCAGGGCATAGACCGCCTCCTGCAGTACCTGCGCCGCCTGTTTCCGCTCTGAATCCTCTTCCGGCTGCTCCGGAATTCCGGTCAGCTCCTGGAAGGGGCAGCCGTCCTTCGGCAGGAACTCCTCGCAGAACAGATGAAACCCCATCTGATAGGGCTTATATTTCAGCCGCAGCAGACACTCCCCATTCCGGTAAAATCCATTGTGGGAGGCGTTGGCAGAACCGATGTAGAGATAATTTCCGTCCTCCATGGCGGCAAAATAAAGTTTGGCATGGATGTCCTGTTTCGCGCCAAACTCATTGTCACTGAGCACGTCTTTGGTGATGTAAACATGGTCAAAAGCCTCAAAAACTCTGGGCGTTACCGATGCCTTGCGGGTGATGAGCGTCTTGCGCCCGCGAAAATCAGTCAGCCGAGCCACTATATCGTCACTTAAAAAAGGGGAGGCCACAAACAGGTCCCGCTTTCGCTCCAGCAGGCCCGTATCCGTCCCGGGATAGCCGGGAATTCCCATGGGGAAAAAGGCATAGTCCTCAAAGGGATGCTCCACCTCAAAATCCGCCACCCGGCCGACCTCCTCCGCCAGTTCCAGTACGGCCTTCCGTTTGACTGTTGAGGCAAACTGGGCAGCATAGGCAAGCAGATCCGCCAGCGGCTTGTTTTTCTTCCGCCTTGCCCGCCCGGGTCTGCCCCGCAGGGCTACGCACAGATCCAGGCTGGTGTCGAAGGTCAGGTTCCGGCTGAGCACCAGCAGTTTCAGGTAGGTGTCCCCCTCGGGGCTGCTATATTTAAGTACCCAGAGTTTAGGATGAAAGCTGCTCTTATCCGGCCGTTTGACCTGAAACACGCTCTCCTCCAGCAGAGAGTAGACGCTCTGGATCCGCTCCGGCAGCTGGATGCTCCCGGCGTTGCAAAACAGAGCAATTTTCCCCGCGCTTTCCCGAATGGCCTCCAGCACATACAGGGGGCTGCGCATCTGCTCCTCATCGCCCTCTTCCAACAGTCCCAGGGAGATAGGGACCCCCAACAGCGCCTCCAGATCCAGGGAATAGGTCATGCCCACGGCAAAGTCCAGCCGGTACCCCACATCGGGCCGCAGCAGCTCTCCATAGCCGAGACGGTCCTTTGCCACATCAAACACGCCCTATCCCCCCAATCCGTTCAAAATATCCTGTACGATCACATTGGCCCGTCCAAAGCGGAAATCCAGCGGGTAGTCGTGGATGGGCCGCTCCTGGTTATAGCAATATTCATGGGGCTTGTGCAGCTTGGCCCGGTCCCCCTTGACCTGCCGCTCCCGGGCCGCCACCAGCTCGTCCAGCTCTCCCCACGCTTTTTGCTCTGCCAGTTCCAAAAATTGGGCACAGAACTGCCCCAGCGGTGCCGGACAGCTCACCCGGTTCAAAACAGGCTCCAGGGAAAAGGGCTCCCGGAAAAAGGCATTGTACCATTCGTGAAATCTTGCCTCCATCCCTTGATCGGTACCATTTGCGTAAACGACATTATAGCGCAGGTGCGCCCCGTAAATAAAACGGCGGAACTCCTTGGCCAGGCGATAATCCCGCCGGAGGCCCTCCTCCATTCCCTCTTCCGGGATCTCCTCAAAATCAGTGCACACCAGGTTCTTTTGCACCAGAAAATCCAGCAGGCTCCCCCTGGTATACGGGGAGCGGGCAATACATTCCGCCAAAAACTCCGCCTCCCGCCCAGTCAGAGAAATCTCCGCCGTTTCCAGCGGCCCTTCCGGGTGGATGGGCAGGAACAGCGCCTCCCCGGTGTCTCCAGCTGTTCGGTCGTCATAGGTATCCCCCTCTGTTTTCCGCTCCAGTGCCTGCCGCTGTTTAGCTCGCTGTACCGTAAGGGCACAGGCCATAGGAAGGGAGAGCTTGTCCCGGCGCACAACGCCCAGCGTCCGCAGGCCACTCCAGTAGATGGCTGACGGTTTCATCTTCACGGTGCGTTTTTGCTTTAGGGCGTTACTGCCGATGATTCCGGTCTCTCCCGAGTGGCTGTTCTCCACCAGGACAGGTACCAGCTTGTCCTCCTCCCCGTTCAGCCAGGTCAGGAATTCTTTGCCGCTGCGCAGCTTGCCCCGCTGTACCAGCCGCTCACCCTGAGCAAACAGGTAAGGGATGAGAACAAAATACTTGGCCCTGGTCTGTAAAGTAGAAATACCGGGAAATAACAACTCCGCATAGGCGTCCCGCACACTTCCAATGCCCAATTCATCCAGCGCGGTCTGATCGCCCAGCAGCCTGAGGGTGGATAAAATTCGATTACGCTCTCCCTGGGAGAAGTCAATAAATCCAATCTCCATCAGTGCTCACCCTTCGCCTCTTCCGGCCAGAAATGAAGCCAGTTCTCGCCCTGATACTGCTTGATCTGCTCTGACAGAGCGTGTACATAGTCCTCCGCGCTCTCTTCTTCCGCAAACCAGACATTGGCCTGTCCAAAGCCAAAGGACCGGGTCACTCTCTTTCGCGGCACCCACCAGCAGCGCCGGTTCCGCTCCCCTTCCGGCAGCAGCACACAGTCCCCGGCGTCCGCCAGCACGTTATAGATCTGCTCTTCCCAACCACCGTCCTCATAGTCAATGCGGATCCTATCATAGTTCCGCAGCACGGTGGCGTTCCGGTACCACCCCACTACCACCGCCTCGTTATGATGATGGGTAGCACACCAGACCACTAATACACCGTTTGCCTCATCCGCACTGCGGGACACCCCCTCCAGCCGCTCAATGTGCAGCTGATTACTCTTGCCGCCTGAGGTGCTTTTGGTCTCCACCATGCCAAAACAGAATTCACCCGTATCCGTTTTAAGAGGAGCAAAATTATACTGTTCTCCTGCATCTCCTGTCTGGGCAACATAGGCGCCACCAAATTTGGGCTCATCAACCCCCGGCACAATCCCCTTATAGTATTTCATCCGCGCAATGTTGCAAAATAAAATCCTCACTGCACTTCCTCCATCTCTATCCTCTTCTGCGCCTATGTGTTTTCCTATCATAGCAAATGAACTGTCCCATAATCCGGGCTTTCTGAAACAAGATCTTGTCTGCATTATAATCGTTCCCCTACTCCTTGTGAAGTGGTCCAGTCACTTCACTTCCAAATACAGGTTTTGGGGCCGAATAGTATTCCTTCTGATCCAGGCCCACAGTCCTCTGAACCACCCGCCTTGCCCCTTGTAAGCCGATGTGCGGCCTCTTTCCAGGCTGGACAAGCAATCCCTCCCCCCAACAGCTTTAACACAAATTTGGACCGTCTCTGCGCGAGGCAGAAAACAATCCTTTTCTTCTCGTCAATGTCTAAACCAAAAGAAGGGGTATAACAAAAATTGATATGCTAAACAAAGAATAAGGGCTCTGTCTCTCCATAGATTTGCGACGGCTTGGACCATTGTGGGTTCAGATTAATCCGCAGGGTAGGCAACGAAAAAAGGCAGGAGAGATCACACTATATCTCCCTGCAGTGCGGATAGAAGCTGGCAGTGGTGGGGAGGCAATTTTACCCACCCTTGGGTGGGGCAAGCAGAGCATTTGGCTTGCCGCGAGCGGCTGCCAAACGCCTTTTTGCGGGCAGAAGCCCGCACCCACTTTCCGCTGACCGCAGCTGTGCCTCTCCTCCGCACCGCAAGACCTGCGCCACAGAAAACAAAATGAGGGCTACACCCAAGCACCGTAATTGATAACTTTCTCTTAACTCTGCCCGTTTGCCCTGGCTATCCACAAAAATCTTTGGTATGTTGTCTTTCCCGGACAGGGAGCGGCAGCATACCAAATTTTTATGCGGAGGTGAAAGAGTATGGCAACCAGAACCAGAAACCAGGTAATCGCCTTCCGGGTAACCCCAGCCGAGAGGAGGCAGATCAGCGCAAAGATCAAGCGCTCTGGGCTGAGCCAACAGGAGTATCTGCTGGATGCAGCCCTGCATCATCCCATCTATGTGATGGAGGAGCTCAAGCCGATCCTCTCGGAACTGCGTGCCTGGGGTAAAAACCTGAACCAGCTGACTGCCCTGGCCCATCAGGGGCGAGTTCAGACTGTCTATCTGCAGGAGCTTACCGCGGCCCTGGGAAGGACCTATGAGGCGGTCAGCACACTGACGGAGAAATGTCCGGTGATTCATCACGGCAACCTGTAGCTTCATCAAGGAACGCAAGCAGACGGCTGGGAGCATGGGGCGGGTGATCCAGTATGTATCCCAGCCAAAGAAAACCATGGACGAAAAGGGCAACCGCTACCTGACGGGGGTCAACTGCGTGGCAGATGTGGCCATGCAGAGCTTCATGGCCACCAAACACCTCTACGGAAAAGACACAGGCACCTTCTTCTACCAGTACACCCAGTCCTTCTCCCCGGAAGAAGAGCTTACTCCCGCCCAGGCCCATGAGATCGGGCTGGAATTGGCGGAGCGATTCTTCCCCGGCTGTGAGGTCCTGGTGGCAACTCATGTGGACCGGGAGCACCTTCACTCCCATCTGGTGGTCAACTCCGTCCATCCGGATACCGGGAAGAAGCTCCATTTCACTCCCAGAACGCTGGAACAGATGCGGAAGGTCAGCGACCAGATCTGCATAGAACACGGCTTGACCACTCTCAAACCATACCAACAGGATCACCGGACCCGTGGCCTAAGAGCCGGGGAATACCGGGCCGCTATGCGGGGAGAGAGCTGGAAGTTTCAGCTCATCACCACAGTGGAGGCGGCCATGCGGCGAGCTGGCAGCCGGAAGGAATTCATACAGGAGATGAAGCGACGGGGCTACCAGGTGCGCTGGGAGGAACATCGAAAGCACATCACCTACACCACACCTACCGGAATGAAGTGCAGAGACGATAAGCTGCACGAGCTAAAGTTCAGAAAGGAGAATATGGAGCATGAGTTTAGAATACGAAACCAGGCAGCAAAACAGCGCCTTAACCGCACTCAAACAGCGGGCAGCACCGCCTGCTCTGACGGACCAGAAGCCCAATGTGTTGTACACCATGCCAGTACAGACCGTGGAGCGGCTGGAGGAGGTCCTGCAGCAGACCTTGGCATTACAGAAAACGATTCAGGCATCTATGGCAGCTCTGGCCACAAAAGAGAGCCTGGAGCCGCTGGCTACGGCGGAACAGCTCCATCAGTGGCTGGAGCAGACACAGGCTCTCAATCAGAAAACCCATCGGGCGATGGGAGAGATTCTCTCCGAAATGAGGGAGGAGCACAAACGGGATGGGAGGCAGAGAGACGAGTTTACCAGGGAGCTCTCCGAGATCCGGACAACCTTTCAGAAGGATACCCAGGAGGCAATTGCCTCGCTCCGCAAATGGATCCCTTTCATTATCATGAGTTCTGCGGCGGCGGCTGTGCCGGTGTGCATCCTGATGTGGCAGACGCTGACATAACGGATGAAGTGCTTCGGCTGCTCTCCAGGCTGGAAGGAAGTAACGATGACTATGTTCTGGATGCTACCACCAGACATAGCCGCGGAGACCGAAAAGCACTGGCGAAAGAACAAAGGAAAAAGATTGCTCTGGGGCATAAGGAAGATGACCACGAGCAGGGACAACAGATGATGTGACGCAGGGGCTCTGCACGCTCAAGTGCGGAGCCCTAAGCGTATTAAAAACTACATCGCTAATCAAAGAATAAGGGTGGAGAAAATAGTACGCCGTTAACAAAGATACCCGCAAAACCTTCTGCCAGGCAATTGTTACTGTTCTGATAACTCTGCTCATTCCCTATGGCTATCCATCGAGAAAGCTGGTATTGTGTGTTGCTGCAAAGGAGGCGACACACGATGAATGACTACATGACCGCTTTATACCAGCGGTTCTTCCAGGAGCCGGACTTCACAGAGCTGGAGGAAGAAATGGAACAGACCCGCCAGGAGGTGCGGGACTGTCTGGACAAGCTGCAGAGGCGTAAATTGATGCAACTGGTGGATGCACAGAACTTACTGCGGGAGAAAACCTCTCTGGCCAGTTTTATGGCAGGCTTTAAGCTGGCCTGGGGCATTGCGAAAGAACTGGAGACAGACGGTCTGTACTCTTTCGACTACGAACAAGAACAGCGGGCCTGCAAGGCATCAGAACAGGAGGTGAAGCCTCGTGGCAAAGAAACGGGCTAACGGAGAGGGCAGTATCAGAAAGCGGAAGGACGGACGTTGGGAAGGGCGATACACCGCCGGGTATGATGCCAAGACTGGCAAGCGGATCACCAAGAATGTGCTGGGCAAGACCCAGGCGGAGGTCAGGGAAAAGCTAAAAAAGGCTCTGGAGGAGTGCCAGGGGCTGGATGTGAGCCGCACCGAAGAATACACTGTAGCTGCATGGCTGCGCACTTGGTACGAGCTCTACGCCAAGCCCAATGTCCGCACTGCCACAGCCAACCGCTACCAGTTGATCATCGAGCAGTATACGGTTCCCCGTATCGGGAGCATTAAACTGAAAAAGCTGACCACACGGCACCTGCAGAAGCTCTACAAAGAGTTATTGGAGAGCGGCAGAATACACATCGGAAAGAATCAGAACAAAGGGTTGAGCACTACTACCGTCCACAGCGTCCACCTGATGCTCCACTGTGCTCTGGAGCGGGCGGTGAAGGAGCGGCTGATCTCCCGGAACCCCTGTGAGGACTGCATCGTCCCAAAACCCCGGAAGCTGGAGATGAAGATCCTGCCCCCGGAACACATGAAAGCCTATCTGGAGGCAGCGGAACACCGAGGCCTGCTCCCCATGTTTTACCTGGAGCTGGTCAGCGGCCTGCGGAAGGGAGAGCTGGTTGCCCTGCGGTGGGATGACTTAGATATTCAGCAGAGAACGATCTCCGTCAGCAAACAGTATGTCCGCAACCCGGACGGCTCTCTGGAACTGACCCGGCCCAAGACGGAGAACTCCGTGCGGCTGGTGTCTATTCCACAGACGGCAGTGGAGTTGCTGATTCAGGAACACGCCAAGCACCCGGACAGCCCCTACCTGTTCCCCTCGCCCCTCACCGGGGAGATGTACCACCCGGACAGTATGGTAAATCTCCACAAGAGAATCCTAAAAGATGCCGGGCTGGAACATCTCAGGTTCCACGATCTCCGGCACACCTTTGCCACTACAGCCCTACAAAATGGCGTGGATGTAAAGACGGTGTCCTCCATGCTGGGCCACTTCGATGCCGGGTTCACCCTGCGTACCTACACCCACGCCACCCGGCAGAAACAGGACGAAGCCGCCCAAACCATGGGGAACTTCATAGAGCAGATCATGTAAGGCAGAGAGAAAAAAGCCGGGCAGGAAGCACAAGGCTTCCTGTCCGGCCCTCTTGTGTCCGTTGTTTCCTTTCCGCGTGTGGGTCACGGTGTGGGTCAAGCCGCTGACCCACATTTTGACCCACATAGAAAAGCGAAAATTTGTAACAAAAAACACCTAAAATCCTCAGATTTCAGGTGTTTTCTGGAGCTGCTGGGCGGATTCGAACCGCCGACCTCATCCTTACCAAGGATGCGCTCTACCGACTGAGCTACAGCAGCATAATGGCGACGCGGAAGGGACTTGAACCCTCGACCTCCGGCGTGACAGGCCGGCGTTCTAACCAACTGAACTACCGCGCCATTTCTACTATCTCAAACAGTCTGACAACTGGAATCGTCTGGCAGGGGCAGAAGGATTCGAACCCTCGGCACTCGGTTTTGGAGACCGATGCTCTACCAGCTGAGCTATACCCCTAAATGGTGGGCCTTCACGGGCTCGAACCGTGGACCGGCCGGTTATGAGCCGGCTGCTCTAACCAACTGAGCTAAAGGCCCATACACCGTTCCACTGATTTGAAAAAGGGGGCTTGCCGTCACTCTTGTGGCGGCAAGCCACATTTTTGGCTCCCCCTGTTGGACTCGAACCAACGACCCTGCGGTTAACAGCCGCATGCTCTACCGACTGAGCTAAGGAGGAATATCAAAGGGCCCGGCCTGGTCGGGCCAGACCCTTTCGCTTTGTGTTGGCGTTACCTATCTTCCCGGTCCGTCTCCAGACAAGTATTTTCGGCGCAGGTGAGCTTAACTTCCGTGTTCGGGATGGAAACGGGTGGACCCTCACCGCAATCAACACCAACTTACTTTTCTTCGAAAAGAAAAGTAAGCAAAAGAAACTTTAACAACTTTCTTCTCCTTACCGTTCTTCTCAACAGTAAGTTATTATATTCATTTTTGCTCCTCTTGTCAAGAGGAAAAATGGTGACCCGTACGGGAATCGAACCCATGTTTGCGGCGTGAGAGGCCGCCGTCTTAACCGCTTGACCAACGGGCCATGTGGTGCGCCTTCACGGATTCGAACCGGGGACCCACTGATTAAGAGTCAGTTGCTCTACCAGCTGAGCTAAAGGCGCATCTGGATCAGTGCTTTGTCAGCACCCTCAAAACCGAACAATGCAGAATCCGTACCAGGCAAGCGCCTGCATTCATCATGTTAAGGTCAAGCCCTCGGCTTATTAGTATCGGTCAGCTGCATGCGTTACCGCACTTCCACCTCCGACCTATCAACGTCATAGTCTACGACGTGCCTTACTCCCGAAGGATGAGAGATCTAATCTTAGGGAGAGTTTCACGCTTAGATGCCTTCAGCGTTTATCTCGTCCGTACATAGCTACCCAGCTATGCCCTTGGCAGGACAACTGGTGCACCAGAGGTACGTCCATCCCGGTCCTCTCGTACTAAGGACAGCTCCCTTCAAATCTCTTACGCCCGCAACAGATAGGGACCGAACTGTCTCACGACGTTCTGAACCCAGCTCGCGTGCCACTTTAATCGGCGAACAGCCGAACCCTTGGGACCGAATTCAGCCCCAGGATGTGACGAGCCGACATCGAGGTGCCAAACCTCCCCGTCGCTGTGGACGCTTGGGGGAGATCAGCCTGTTATCCCCAGGGTAGCTTTTATCCGTTGAGCGACGGCACTTCCACTTGCATACCGCCGGATCACTAACTCCAACTTTCGTTACTGCTCGACCCGTCGGTCTCGCAGTTAGGCTCGTTTATGCGTTTACACTCACTGCACGGTTTCCGTCCGTGCTGAACGAACCTTTGAGCGCCTCCGTTACCTTTTAGGAGGCGACCGCCCCAGTCAAACTGCCCACCTAACAGTGTCCCCCGACCGGATTCACGGCCGCAGGTTAGAAACCCAGCAAATCAAGGGTGGTATCCCAAGGATGGCTCCACC
>NZ_NFIQ01000008.1 GCF_002159455.1 Flavonifractor sp. An306 | reverse complement strand
GTTCTGGAAGGAGACGGTGATGGTAAACTCCTGTCCGGCCTCCCCCGCCGGAGCCCATTCCCGCCCCCATGGTGCTGGTCTCTCGCAGCGAGCTCAGGCAGCCGGTGGAGGCCGGACAGGAGTTTACCATCACCGTCTCCTTCCAGAACCTGGGCAACGCCGCGCTGAAGTCCCCCGTTGCCACCTTCACCCCTTCCGACGGGCTGACCATCGCCGGCGGCTCCTCCTCCTTCCTGCTGGATGACATCGGCGGCAAAAAGACCGGCACCGTCAGCCTCAAGCTCAAGGCCAACGCCACCATCGCCTCTCCCGCCCAGTCCCTGGGGGTGGAGCTGAAATTCAACTATTACAACAACGTCTCCCTGACCCAGGGGACGATTTCAGATAAAATCTCCATCCCCGCCCTTGCCCGGGAGAGTACGCCTCAGCCGGTGGTGCTGGTCACCCGCTCCCAGCTGGCCACCCCCATCGGCCCCGGGGAGGAGGCGGAGCTCACCATCACCTTCCGCAACACCAGCAAGGACAAGCTGGTAACCCCGTCGGTTACCGTTACCCCCTCTGAGTCCCTGGTGGTGCTCAACGACGCCTCCACCTTCCTGCTGCCCGATATAGAGGGCGGGCAGAGCGCCGCCATCACCGTGCGGATCAAGGCCCTGAAAGGCCTCAATTCCTCCAGCCAGTCCCTCAGCACCGAGCTGAAATACAGCTACGACAACGGCGCCACCATGGCCCAGGTCACCGCCTCCGACAAGGTGATCATCCCCACCCTGGCCAAGGAGAGCGTGCCCCAGCCGGTGGTGCTGGTCACCCGCTCGGCCATGGAAAAGCCTCTCGACCCCGGCCAGAGCGCGGATATCACCCTCACCTTCCAGAACGCCGGAACCACCAAACTGCTCTCTCCCACGGCGTCGGTCACCCCCTCCGACGGGCTGACCATTCTCAGCGACACCTCCACCTTCCTGCTGCCCGAGATAGAGCCCGGCCAGAGCGCCGCCATCTCCGTGCGCGTCCAGGCCGCCAAGGACCTGACCTCCACCAGCCAGTCCCTCAGCACCGAGCTGAAATACAGCTATGACAACGGCGAGACCATCACCCAGGCCACCGCCACCGACCGGCTCAACCTGTCCGCCAACCTCCCCGTAAAGATTGATCCCTCCATTCCCAACCTGGTGATCCGCAGCTTTACCTACGGCGGGGAGTCGGTGGCCGCCGGCTCCAAGTTCCCCCTGGACTTCACCTTTGAAAACACTGGCGTTTCCAAGGTGGAAAACGTGGTGGTGACGGTGGATGGCGGCGAGTGCTTCACCATGGACGGCAGCACCAACACCTATTTCTACAAATCCCTGGCCGCCGGGGGCAGCAAGGACCAGCAGGTTCCCATGCGGGTGGTACCCGCCAGCAAGACCGGCGCCCAGAGCATCAGCATCTCCTTTAAATACGAGTACAGAGACGGGGAAAAGCGGACCCAGGCCACCTCCGACATCAAGCTGTCCGTCCCCGTCTACCAGCCCGACCGGTTCCAGATCAATGCCCCCACCGTCCCCGAATTCGGCACCGTGGGCGAGGAAATCGAGCTCACCCTGGCCTACGTGAACAAGGGGAAGGACGATATCTCCAACCTGGAGGCCACCGTGGTGGGAGAGGATGTGGACACCCCCGCCCGCACCCAGTATCTGGGCAACGTCACCGCCGGGACCAACGGCAACGTGGGCTTTGCCATCTCCCCCAACAAGGCGGGAGAAATCAATGTGGTGCTGAAAATCTCCTATGAGAATGCCGACCAGCAGGTGCAGACCAAGGAATTTCCCATCAAGCTGACGGCGGAGGAGTATGTACCCCCGGTGGACGACGGGGATGGCGCCATGGACGAGGACGTCGGCCCCCACATCCCCGTGCTGCCCATTGTCCTGGCGGCGGGGGCCGTGGTGATCGTGCTGACGGTGGTGATCATCGTCCGCAAGAAGAAAGCCGCGCAGCTGCTTAACTCCACCAGCGGCAGCTGGGACGACTGGGATGACACCGACAGCAGCGGGGAGGAATAAGCCATGCGGAAGAAAGATCTGCTCCGCATCTGCCTGCAAAACCTCATGCGGCGGCGCTCCCGCACCTTTCTGACGGTGCTGGGGGTGCTGATCGGGTGCTGCTCCATCGTCATCATGGTATCCCTGGGCATCGGCATGAAGGAGACCCAGGAAAAGCTGCTCTCGGAGATGGGGGATCTCACCATCATCACCGTCAGCGCCCCCCAGAAGGGCAAGGGCAAGGTCAAGCTGGACGACGCCCTGGTGAAGCGGCTGCGCAATATGGACGGCGTGGTGGGGGTGTCCCCCAAGCAGACCCTGGAGGTGGAGTCCATCCGCCTGCTGGCCGGCACCGGCAACCGCTATGTGGCCGATTGGACCTCGGTGGTAGGCATGGACACCGGGGAGATGGAGCGGCTGGGCTACCGGATTCTCAACGGCTCGGCCCCCAAGCGGGACGGCGAGGTGGTCGTCGGGGAGTTTCTGGCTTACAGCTTCAAGGACACCCTGCGCCCGGAGGGGCGGAACATGATCGACCGCTGGGCGGGGGAGCTGGACGACAACGGCCAGCCCACCCAGCTGCCGCCCCCCTACTTTGACCCCATGAAAACCGCCCTGACCATGGAGATCGCCACCTCCTCCGGCACCATCAAGCTGCCGGTCACCCCCTCCGGGGTGGTAAAGGAGGACTACTCCAAGGGCTATGAGACCTCAGAGGGTATGATCATGAGCCTGACCGACCTGCGCAAGCTGCTGGACAAGGTGCAGGGACCCGCCAAAAAGAAGCTTCCCTACGACTCCGTGCTGGTGAAGGTGAGCGCCATCGACCGGGTGGCCGACATCGAGCAGGAGATCAAGGCCATGGGATATGGCACCGAGTCCATGGAGAGCATCCGCAAGCCCATGGAGAAGGAGGCCCGGCAGAAGCAGATGATGCTGGGCGGCCTGGGGGCCATCTCCCTGTTCGTGGCCGCCCTGGGCATCACCAACACCATGATCATGTCCATCTCCGAGCGCACCCGTGAGATCGGCATTATGAAGGCCCTGGGCTGCTACGTCTCCGACGTGCGCATCATGTTTCTGTCCGAAGCGGGGGCCATCGGACTTATCGGCGGGGTCATCGGCTGTATCATCAGCTTTATTGCCTCGGTAATCATCAATCTGGTATCCATCGGCCTGTCCCCGGAAAACATCCCTGCGGCTATTCTGGGGGGCGAAGGGATCAACCGGGTGTCGGTAATCCCCCCCTGGCTGCTGATCTTTGCCATCGTCTTTTCGGTGCTTATCGGCCTGGGCTCGGGCTACTACCCCGCCAACAAGGCGGTACAGATTCCCGCCCTGGAGGCCATCAAAAGCGAATAGCCCCTCTTTTTCAACAAGCAAAGGGCGGAACCTTAAGGTTCTGCCCTTTGCATTTGCAGCATGAGCCACATAGCGGGCTGATTTTCTTCCATCCATTCCGCCCCGTGTTCCTCCAGAACGCCCTCCGCCGTCTCCCGCCAGGCGTCGAAATATTCCTGCCCGGTATCGGCCTCCAGCTTGAGCCGGGCCTCCGGGGCCAGCTCGTCCAGCACCAGACGCATCAGGTGGCCCTCCAGCCCGGTCTGATCCCCCGCCAGGAATTGGGTAAAGATATAGCACATGGTATCCGTCCCGCCGTCCAGCAGGGCCTGGTGCTCCTCCGGATGGGCGTTCAGATAATCGCCCGGACTGGAGGAGACAGCGGGAGAGGCCGCAATGGCGGCAAACAGCTCTGCCGTCCGGTTCCACCGCTCCTCCTGCTCTTCCACAAAGTCCTTCACATTTCCGGTACGAATATCCACACTCTCTCCAAAGTACGCACAGTTCAGGTTGGCGTACATAATCGAGCCCGAGGGCCCCGCGCCCCCCACCCACAGAGTATACTGGCTGTCGATGAAGTAAATCCGGATATAAAGACCAGAGCCCGCCTCGGTATAGGAGAAACCTTCCAAATCCCCCCAGGTCAGCCCCTCCCCTTTCTCTGAGAGTTTGAGCACATCCTCCAGAGTAAGGGCAGGAGCAAAATAGCCCTCCGGCAGGGGGGAATCCCCCGCGCCGTAACTGTCATCCCAGGTGGAGAGCCAGTCATAGGGTCCATCGTAATAGTCCCCGTCAATCACCAGATAGACGTTCCCCATATTGCCCACCTCATGCCGGGTGCCGTCGGTGAGGGTGAGGTAAAACCAGATGCTCTGCCCGTTCAGGCTCTCAGGTTCTCCCGCCGGGCGGCCCCGGCTCTCGTTGAGCAGCGCCACCACCGCCGGGATCTCCTCCGTGGAAAACTGCTTATACTGCTTGTCCTGGCTCTGGGGCATCACCACCAGCTCCGCAGAGGCAACCTGCTCCGCCGTCAGGCTTTGGGCCCACTCCAGAGTGGGATGTCGGACCGGATCGGTGAGAAAGCACACCGCCGCTATGATGCAGGCCACCGCTGCCGCCAGTACCAGCCAGAAGGCGGGCTTGCGGTAGTGCAGCGCCGCCCTGATCCGGCCCTTTACATTTCCCTCTCCAAACGCCAGGGGACAGGCCGCCAAAACCCGCCGCTCCGCGCTGCAGGTCAGCAGGGCCTGGGAATAGGCCTTCCGCCCCGCCCCGTCCAGCCTCCGGACCACCCGCTCGTCGCAGGCCAGCTCCAGGTCCCGGCAGAACAGCCCGTAGGCCAGCCACACCAGCGGGTGAAACCAGTAGACCGCCAGCAGCAGAAAGCCCAGCGGTTTCCACCAGTGGTCCCTCCGGGCCAGATGGGCAGACTCATGGGCCAGCACCGGCTCCAGCGCCGCCGGGGGCAGATCGGAGGGCAAATAGATTTTAGGCCGGAGCACACCCAGAATAAAGGGGGTATCCACCCGGTCGCACTGCCAGACCCGCCCCTCCAGCAGGACCGCCTCCGCCACCCGCCGCCGCAAACGGATCACGCTGAGCAGGGCATACCCCAGCAGCAGCAAAACCCCGGCCAGCCAGAGCCAGCTCAGTACCGCCGTCAGTTCCGGGCCTGCCGCCGGGGCATCGGCTGCCGCCGCCGGGTACCCGCCCACTCCCTGCGGCAGCTGCTGGGGCAGGGCGGCCGGCGCCTCCGGCAGGACGGCCCCCACCTCAACCGGGGACCGGGGAACCAGACTCAGGGGGCTTTTCAGGGACACAGGCAGTACCAGCCGCACTCCTACCAGCGCCCACAGCCAGCAGCGCGTCCACTTGGGGGCCCGGCACAGCGCCAGCCGCAGCGCCACCACCGCCAGAACCATCCATCCGGCGGCGGCGCTCATGGACAGGAGCTTTTCAAACAGGGCCTCCATGCTCACTCCCCCTCTTCATAGGAATCAATCATCCTCCGAAGCTCCGCCACATCAGCCCGGGACAGCTTTTTTCTGGCGGTAAAGGCCGCCAGAAAGGCGGGCAGAGAACCGCCGAAGGACTCCTCCACAAATTCCTCGCTCTGGCAGGCGTAAAACGCCTCCCGGGAGAGTTTTACTGTCACCACACTGTCCCTGGTCTCAAAAATCTCCCGCTCGCACAGCCGTTTCAGCACTGTGTAGGTGGTGGTCCGTTTCCACTGCAGCTCCTTTTGACACAGCTTGACCAGCTCCCCGGTGGTCAGCGGGGCGTTGGCCCAGATCAGATCCGCGAACCTGGCCTCCACCGCCCCCAAACGATAGGCCTTCATGGTCTTTCCCTCCTTGTCTCTATCTTGTAGACGCCTACAGTCTATATGATGTAGACAACATTGTCAACCCATTTTTCTCGGCCCTTGGTTTCATTTGCGGACTTGATAAGTTTCCTGTTTCGCTGTACAATGCCTTCATCATGCACAGATCGGAGGAGATATCCCATGCACGCGGAAACCGACATTCTCATAAAAAGCACCTATGACGAACCGGCCTATCGGGCCATGGCCAAAGCCACGTGGAAGCTCTTTCAGAAGCACCGGATGGAGGTCATGGCCTACCCCGCCCTGTTCAGCATCGCGGCGGTCATCGTAATTCTGCTGATATTCAACTGGAACACCTCCCCACTGCCCGTCCGCATCGGCGGCATTGCCTTCGCCATACTGCAGTTCGCAGTCATTCCCCTGGGCGCCATGCGGGCCCAGCACAAAACCTACCGTAAGGCCATCCGGGACGCCAAGCGTAAGGGCGACTATCCCGCCCAGGTGGAATTTCTGTTCCAGGGCGACCGGATCCGGGCCAAGGTGGGCGACACCACGGCCACGGCCCGCTACAAAGAGGTGACCCATCTGGCCGCCCTGCCCCAGTGGCGGTTCCTCTATTTCTCCCAGGGCGCCTATATCATTCCGGTCTCCGCTTTTTCCAACCCGGAGGAACTGGACCGTTTTGACGGCTTCATCACCCAAAAATGCGGCATGCCCTTTGTGGTTCTGGAGGGGAACGTACCCAAGGGCTGACGGTACGACAACGGAGGGATGACCGATGCAGGAATCCGGACATATTTTTCTGGACGAGAGCTCCACGCTGCTGCGAGGCAGTCAGAAGGAGATCAACTTTCAGCTGTTCGCCATTCTGAACAGCATCTATGACGGACTTTACATCACAGACGGAGACGCCAACACCATCCTGATCAACCAGGCGTATGAGGAGGTCTCCGGCCTGCGGCGGGAAAATGTGCTGGGCAAAAACATGCGGGAGATCGTCGCCTCGGGTCTTATCGACCGCTCCGGCTCGCTGTGCGTGCTGAAAAGCCGCCGCCCGGTCACGCTGGAGCAGACCTTCCGCACAGGAAAGCGGGCGCTGATCACCAGCACGCCCCATTTTGACGAGGCGGGCAACATCACCATGATCATCACCATGGTGCGGGACATCACGGAAATCTACCGCCTGCGGGAGCGCTATCAGGAGAGCGAAACCCGCCGCCGGTCCGAGATGGACTTCCTGCAGCGCAACCAGAAATTCGTATCCGCCATGGTGGCCAAGGACCCCCACACCCTGGAGGTCATGGCCAAGGCCCAGAAGGTGGCCGCTCTGGACACCACCATCCTGCTGCTGGGCGGGTCCGGCGTGACGGACTTTTCCGGCGGGAGGGGGGAGGAAATGGGAACGCCTATTTTACACAAGAAACTATCAAAAATGCACAAAAATAACTGAGCCGGATTGACATTTTGATCCAATGTGACTATAATACAACCTGTGTTGGGTAAAGAAGAAATCACAAGAGGGAGAGATGTTTATGTTCAAACGCTTTACCAACGGCTGCGTTCGGGTCGTGAACCGGTGGCTGCCGGATCCGTTCCTGTTCGCCATCATCCTGACCATCATCGTGTTTATCGGCGTCATGGTGGGCACCCAGCAGGGCCCCCTGGAGGTGGTCTGGGCCTGGGGCGGCAGAGGCGGCACCGGCGACGGCTTCTGGGGCCTGCTGTCCTTCTCCATGCAGATGGCCCTGGTGTTGGTGCTGGGTTCCGCCATGGCCTCCGCGCAGGCATGTAAGCGTGCGCTGGCGGCGATTGCCACCCTGGCGAAGGATAAGAAGAGCGCCATCCTGGTGACCACCTTTGTGTCCACCATCTGCTGCTGGCTCAACTGGGGCTTCGGCCTGATCGCCGGCGCCCTGCTGGCCCGGGCCGTGGCCCGGCGGGTGAAGGACGTGGACTACCCGCTGCTCATCGCCTCCGCCTACTCCGGCTTCGTCATCTGGCACGCGGGCCTGTCCGGCTCCATCCCCCTGCAGATCGGCGCCCAGGGCGGCACCGAGATCCTGGGTGTGAACTACTACGCCGGCACCATGGACACCATCTTCCACCCCGTGAACCTGGGTATGGTGATCGTGATCCTGCTGCTCATGCCCCTGGTCAACTACGCCATGCACCCCGACGCCGCCCACACCATCGTGGTGGATCCCGCCCTGCTGGTGGACGAGGCGGAGAAGGAGTACAAGATCGACACCCCCGCCGACCGGATTGAGCACAGCCGTATCCTGTGGGTGATCACCCTGGTGCTGGGCTTCTTCTACATTGTGTACTACTTTGTGCAGAAGGGCTTCAACCTGGATCTGAACATCGTCAACATGATCTTCCTGTTCCTGGGCATCCTGCTCCACGGAGATCTGCGCAAGTATGTGGACGCCATTGCCGACGCCGCCTCCGGCGCCGCAGGCATCCTGCTCCAGTTCCCCTTCTATGCCGGCATCATGGGCCTGATGGTGGCCCAGAACCCCGAGACCGGCGTGTCTCTGGCCGGCATCATCGCCAACTTCTTCACCAACATCTCCAATGAGATCACCTTCCCCGTGCTCACCTTCCTGTCCGCCGGCCTGATCAACTTCTTCGTGCCCTCCGGCGGCGGCCAGTGGGCGGTGCAGGCCCCCATCGTCATGCCCGCCGCCACCGAGATGGGCATCGAGTACGGCCGTTCCGCCATGGCCATCGCCTGGGGCGACCAGTGGACCAATATGATCCAGCCCTTCTGGGCCCTGCCCGCACTGGGCATCGCCGGCCTGTCCGCCCGCAACATCATGGGCTATCTGGTGATCGTCACCATCTTCACCGGCGTGGTGGCCTGCGGAGGCTTCCTGATCTGGGGCGCCTTCTTCTGAGCCCCGCCCAAACCACTCACCCACACACAAAAACGGCCGTCCCTCGGGGGGCGGCCGTTTTGCTATGCAAAAGCATGGCAAAACTTAGGGCAGCACCGCACAATTGCTGAGGCAAGCGCTGTCGAATCACCCATCAGGCAGGAAACCATAGGCTTCCCGGCGCATTTCTTCGCGAGAGCGCACAACTTCAAGCCGCCAGGCAGGGCCTGTCAGCCAGAAGCAGATTCGCCAATGCGAACATGATATTGAATTTGGCTCGCTGCTTTTCGAGCCCTCGGTATCGCGTTTTTCGAAATTGCAGCTGTTTCTTGACGACACCGAATACGTGCTCTACTTTTGCCCGAACAGAAGACTTTGCGTGTTCTACTTTCTTTGCGGCATACTGGCCGCTCTTGCTCAGCTTTTTTAATTGAGATGGACGTCGGTTAATTTTGTATTTGATCTTGCGTCCGGATTTGTTCCGAACGATCGCGTCCTCACGGTTCCCGGCTCCAAGATAGCCACTGTCGCCGTAAACGACATCTTCCTCACCGGTCAGCAGGGATGAAGTCTGCGTCACATCATGGACATTGGCTGGTGTCGCCTCCATTGTGTGTACCAGTCCGCTGTCCTTATCCACCCCAACATGGGCTTTATAGCCAAAGTGCCATGTGTTGCCCTTCTTGACCTGATGTGCATCCGGATACCGCTTTTTCTCCTTGTTCTTGGTGGAAGACGGCGCGGAAATAATGGTGGAATCTACGATCGTTCCCTTTTTCAGGATAAGGCCCTGTTCAGTGAGCGCGGTAACAACTTGTGCAAACAGTTTCTCCTGCAGTCCATTCTTCACCAGCAGGTTCCGAAAGCGGCCAATGGTATCTCCGTTCGGCACCTGATTGCTGGAATCAACGCCGCAGAAATCTGAAAATGCCCGGCTGTCGATTGCCTCCGCCGCTGTTGCTTCATCACTCAGGTCATACAGATTTTGCAGCAGATACAACCGCAGCATGGTCTCCAGTGGATAGGGTTTATTGCCGCGCTCTCCTTTGTAATAGCACGGCTGGATCAGCGTAAGCCATTCCTTCCACGGGACGATCCGCTCGATCTGGGCTAGAAATTCTTTCTTCTTTGTCCGTACCTGCGCCAACTCATCACTAAGCGCAGACATTGTCATCTGTTTATCCATGGTCTTATTATATCACTTCTGGCAGTATCGCGCCTACTTTTCTGTGCGGTATTGCCCTAAAAATGTCCAATCCATTGAGACACAATGGATTGGACATTTTTTCATAAGTTGGCACGCGCTATGCAATAATTAAAGACCGTCACGAAACAGTTGGCCAACTGTCGTAACGGGAACGAAAAAACTCCTGCTTTGGGGTGAGAAAGAGGGAACGCATATGGCAAACGAACAATTCGTCAGCCGCTACCGCAAATACGGCGAGGAACAGCCTTATTGGAAAGCCGGTATTTTCAAGATCCGTCTTCCGTTCATCCACTACGCATGGTCTATACCTGAAATGGTGCAGGCAGTCTTTATGTGTGCTACCTGTCTGGGCGCTATCCCCGTGCTGACCGAAGTGCTGGGCGTCAGCTACGAAGTAGCGCTCTCCATGGTTATCATTAACGGCTTCTTCTATAACTTGCATGTACTGCTGGGCGACCCGGTGGTCCCCGGCTGGATTACCCCCGCTATTCCCCTGATCACCGCCTTCCTGGAAGACGGGTACGCCATTGGACCGGAACGGACGCAGGCGTTGATCGCCATGCAGCTCATTCTGGGCGTCATCTTCCTGGTGTTCGGTATTACCGGCATCGGCGGCAAGATGGTCCACCTGGTACCCAACTCCGTGAAGGCCGGCGTGCTGATGGGCGGCGGTCTGTCCGCCATCATCGGCGAGATCAGCGCCACGGGCCGTTACTGGACCTATCCCATTTCCATCACCGTGGGCGTGCTGATCGCTTACTTCTGCCTGTTCAGCCCCATCTGGGCCAAGATGCGCAGACAGAACAAGGTCATTGACGTCATCGGCAAGTTCGGCATGCTGCCCGCCATCATCATCGGCATCGTGCTGGGCCCCCTCGTGGGCGAGCTGGCCATCCCCGACGTGCAGTGGTGGCCCCTGTTCAAGATCCCCGAGTTTGGCAATATCTGGAACCAGCTCTCTCCCTTCGCCATCGGTTGGCCCAGCGCCACCACCTGGCTCGCCGCCATCCCCACCGCTATCGTGGTGTACATCATCGCCTTCGGCGACTTTGTTACCTCTGAGGAGCTCATTGCCAGCGCTGACGAGATCCGTCAGGACGAGAAGATCGACTTCAACGCCAACCGCTCCAACGTCATCAGCGGTATCCGCAACGTGGCCATGGCTATCTGCTGCCCCTACACCCAGACCTGCGGCCCCCTGTGGGCGGCTGTCACCGCCGCTGTGTCTCAGCGGTATAAAGAGGGTCCCAAGGCCATGGAGTCCATCTACAGCGGCGCCGGCACCTTCCGCTGGTCCACTTTCGTCTGCGTGGCTCTGATCCCCATCTCCTCCCTGCTGCAGCCCGTGCTGCCTGTGGCTCTGTCCCTGACCCTGATCGTCCAGGGCTTCATCTGCACCCAGCTGGCTATGAATATGTGCCGCACCGATATCGAGCGCGGTATCTGCGGCGTTATGGGCGCCGTTCTGGCCATCCAGGGCGCTGCCTGGGGTCTGGCCGTTGGTCTCATCCTGTTCTTCCTGCTGTTTGAGGGCAAGAAGAAGGAGCAGTCTCAGCAGGCCGCCGTCTCCGCCTCCAGCGAGAACAATCGCGATTAGTCCTGAAATGTTCAGCCATAACTGAAATTTAAATGAGAAAGGAAGTTCTGACTTATGGCACTCATGACTGGTGAGCAGTACATCGAAAGCATCCGCAAGATCCCCATGGAGATCTACATGTTCGGCAAGAAGGTGGAGAATCCCGTCGATAACCCCATCCTCCGCCCCTCTCTGAACAGCGTGCGCATGACCTATGATCTGGCTCAGATGCCCGAGTATCAGGACCTGATGACCGCCATCTCCCCCGAGACCGGCGAGCGCATCAACCGTTTCACCCACATTCACCGCTCCACCGAGGACCTGCGCAACAAGGTGAAGATGCAGCGCCTGCTGGGCCAGAAGACCGCCGCCTGCTTCCAGCGCTGCGTGGGCATGGACGCCTTCAACGCCGAGTACTCCACCACCTATGAGATCGACAAGAAGTACGGCACCAACTATCATGAGAACTTCAAGAAGTTCATGTTCTACTGCCAGGAGAACGACCTGACCGTGGACGGCGCCATGACCGACGTTAAGGGCGACCGCTCCAAGGCCCCCCACGCCCAGGACGATCCCGATATGTTCCTGCATGTGGTGGAGCGCCGCGAGGACGGCGTTGTGGTCTGCGGCGCCAAGGCCCACCAGACCGGCATCATCAACAGCCATGAGGTCATCGTGATGCCCACCCAGTCCATGGGTCCCGACGACAAGGACTACGCCATCTCCTTCGCCGTGCCTCTGGACACCAAGGGTCTGTTCATGATCATCGGCCGCCAGAGCTGCGACACCCGCAAGCTGGAGGGCAGCGAGATGGACGTGGGCAACGCCGAGTTCGGCGGCGTGGAGGCCCTCACCGTGTTTGACCATGTGTTCGTGCCCAACGACCGCATCTTCATGAACGGCGAGACCGAGTTCGCCGGCATGCTGGTGGAGCGTTTCGCCGGCTATCACCGCCAGAGCTACGGCGGCTGTAAGGTCGGCGTGGGCGACGTGCTCATCGGCGCCGCCGCCGTGGCCGCCGACTACAACGGCGCCGCCAAGGCCTCCCACATCAAGGATAAGCTCATCGAGATGACCCACCTGAACGAGACCCTGTACTGCTGCGGCATCGCCTGCTCCGCCGAGGGCGCTCCCACCGAGAGCGGCAACTACATGATCGACCTGCTGCTGGCCAACGTCTGCAAGCAGAACGTCACCCGCTTCCCCTATGAGATCGTCCGTCTGGCCGAGGACATTGCCGGCGGCCTGATGGTCACCGCTCCCGGCGAGGCCGACTTCCGCGACGAGAAGCTGGGGCCCGTCATCGACAAGTACCTGCGCGGCGTGTCCACCGTCTCCACCGAGAACCGTCTGCGCATCCTGCGCCTCATCGAGAACCTGTCCCTGGGCACCGCCGCTGTCGGCTACCGCACCGAGTCCATGCACGGCGCCGGCTCTCCCCAGGCTCAGCGCATCATGATCTCCCGTCAGGGCAACCTGGCTCAGAAGAAGGCCCTGGCCAAGGCCATCGCCCATATCCAGGAGTAAGACCAACCCAACAGCAATACCGATGACCGGGGGGGCGGCGGTGTTCCGCCGTCCCCCCGGTTTTTGAACAAAGGAGGTTATCCGCCATGTATGAGGAGATTGAAGCCGTGCTGGACGAGCACGTGCGCCCCCTCTTGCGCACCCACGGCGGCGACATGGAAATTGTGGAGGTAAAGGACGGTGTGGTCCGCTTCAAGCTCAAGGGCAAATG
Organism: Flavonifractor sp. An306; assembly: GCF_002159455.1. GTDB lineage: Bacteria > Bacillota > Clostridia > Oscillospirales > Oscillospiraceae > Flavonifractor. The sequence continues at coordinate 54,857 of NZ_NFIQ01000008.1, read as the reverse complement.
CGCCGGCTGCCCCGCCGCCGATCTGACCACTGAGGAGTTGATCCAAACCACCCTGATGGAGCATCTACCCCAGATCAAACAGGCTATTCTGGTTCAGGATATCAGCGATGAGCTGCTCAACGAGGCTCGCACCATTCTGAAAATGCTCCATGGCGGATAAGCGACAGGTAGCCATCCGCTATTGCGGAGGCTGTAATTCCAGATACGACCGGGTGGCCCTGGTCAAGCGGCTGAGCTCCTTTTTCCCCGAGGTGGAGTTTGTCAACGCCCTTCCCGGCGTTCCCTATCCGGCGGCGCTGGTGGTGTGCGGCTGTCCTTCCCGCTGCGCCAATACCAGCGATCTGGCCGTTCCGGCCGGCCGCCTCATCCCCCTCAACGGCTGGGAGGATCTGCTGCCGGCCAAGGAAAAGCTCACCCTTGCCCTGCAGGAGCAGGAGGTACTTACGCTGACCCACCAGCAGGTGCTGGAGATCCTGCCCCACCGCCCTCCCATGCTGTTTATCGACGAAGTGAGCCGCCTGGTGCCCGGCGAGGAGGTTGTGGCTTCCTTCCTGGCCCGGCCCGACCTGCCCGCCTTTGCCGGCCACTTTCCCGGCTCGCCGGTTCTTCCCGGCATCTACACCATCGAGGCGGTGGCTCAGGCGGCGGACATTCTGATGATGTCCGCCCAGCGGTACGCGGGCACCCTCCCCCTGTTCATGGGGGTGCGGGAGGCCACTTTCCGCCGCAAGATCCTGCCGGGGGAGACCCTGGACATCCATGTGTCCCTCCTGGAGGAAAAGCCCTCCCGGGCCATTGCCTTCTGCCGGGGGCAGGTCTTTGTGGACGGCACTCTGGCCGCCGACCTGGAGGTCCGGCTGGCCTTTCGCTAATCCAAACAAGTAGGAGACAAGAAACATGACTTACGCAATCAAAGCCCCCGCCCGCTATGCTCAGGGCGCGGGGGAGCTGGCCAACCTGGGCCGCAGCGCCAAAAAGCTGGGCGACAAATTTCTGATCATCTGCTCGGACAACAACCGCTCCCGCTTCGGCGCCCAGGTGGAGGAGAGCCTGACCGCCCAGGAGAAGCAGGTGGTCTTTACCACCTTCCACGGCGAGGCCACCAAGGAAGAGGTCTTTGCCAAGATGGACGAGTGCAAGGCCCAGGGCTGCGACGTGGTGGTGGGCATGGGCGGCGGCAAGGCTCTGGACACCGCCAAGGCTGTGGCGGAGAATCTGGGCCTGCCCTGCGTCATTCTCCCCACCGTGGCCTCCAACGACGCCCCCTGCTCCGGCGTGGCCGTGCTCTACAACGACGCCGGGGTGGTGATTAAGGCGGTGCTCATGCGCCGCAACCCCGACCTGGTCCTGGTGGACACCAGCATCATCGCCAACGCCCCCAAGCGGCTCTTCGCCGTCGGTCTGGGCGACGCGCTGTCCACCTGGTTTGAGGCCAGGGCCTGCCACAAGAGCGGCGCCCGCACCATGGCCCGGGGCAACGTGTCCAACACCGGCTTGATGATGGCCCGTCTCTGCTACAATCTGCTGATGGAAAAGGGCCGGGCCGCCCTGAGCGCGGTGGAGCGGCATGAGGTGACCCCCGAGCTGGAGGATGTGGTGGAGGCCACCATTTACCTCAGCGGTCTGGGCTTTGAAAACGGCGGTCTGGCCGCCGCCCACGCCATCAACGACGGTTTTGCCCAGGAGCCCCAGGCCCACGGCATGTACCACGGCGAAAAGGTGGCCTTCGGCACTTTGACCCAGCTGGTGCTGGAAAAGGCCCCCCAGGAGGAGCTGGAGCAGGTCCTCTCCTTCCTGAAGGACACCGGCCTGCCCATGACCCTGGCTCAGCTGGGCGTTGCCGAGGTTGTCCCCGAGACCCTGCACAAGGTGGCGGAGGCCGCCTGTGTGCCCACTCAGTCCACCAAAAACCTGCGGGCAGATATCACCGCCCAGGAGGTCTACGACGCCATTCTGGAGGCCGACCGTCTGGGCCGTGAGTGGCTGGCCCGCTGAGCCACGCGCCAAATTCTAAATGGAAGAAGTGTGATTATACCATGAGTTGGAAAGAGCATTATCAGCAGCACCTGATGTCCGCCGAGGAGGCGGTGAAGCACATCCAGTCTGGCAACCGGGTGGTGGTGGCTCACGCCTGCGGCGAACCCTCCTACCTGCTGGACGCCATGGTGGCCAACGCCAGCGCCTACAAGGACGTGGAGATCGTCCACATGGTGGCCATGGGCAAGGGCGAATACTGCAAGCCCGAGTACGCCGCCAACTTCCGCCACAACGCCTTCTTCGTGGGCGGCTCCACCCGTGCCGCCATCGAGGAGGGCCGGGGCGACTTCACCCCCAGCTTCTTCTTCGAGGTGCCCCGCCAGTTCAGCACCACCATGCCGGTGGACGTGGCCATGGTCATGGTGACCCCCCCTGACGAGAACGGCATGTGCTCTCTGGGCGTGTCGGTGGACTACACCCAGGAGGCCGTCAAGCAGGCCAAGACCGTCATCGCTCAGGTCAACCCCCAGATGCCCTGGACCGGCCCCTACAGCCTGGTGTCCGTGGAGGACCTGGACTGCATCGTGGAGCATGAGGCGCCCCTCATTGAGCTCAATCCCCCCAAGATTGGCGACATCGAGAAGGCCATCGGCGAGAACTGCGCCTCCCTCATCCCCGACGGCGCCACCCTCCAGCTGGGCATCGGCGCCATCCCCGACGCGGTGCTTCTGTTCCTGAAGGGCAAGAAGGATCTGGGCATCCACTCCGAGATGTTCTCCGACGGCGTGGTGGAGCTGGCCGAGGCCGGCGTGATCACCAACGCCAAAAAGACCCTCAACCCCGGCAAGTTCGTGGTGGCCTTCCTGATGGGCACCCGCCGGCTGTACGACTTCGTGGACCACAACCCCGATGTGGAGCTGCGCCCGGTGGACTACGTCAATAACCCCTTCATCATCGCGCAGAACGACAACCTGATCTCCATCAACTCCTGCGTGCAGGTGGACCTGATGGGCCAGGTGGCCTCCGAGAGCATCGGACCCAAGCAGATCTCCGGCGTGGGCGGCCAGGTGGACTTCGTCCGCGGCGCCTCCGCCAGCAAGGGCGGCGTGTCCATCATGGCCATGCCCGCCACCGTCAAGGGCAAGATCTCCAAGATCGTTCCCCTGCTGGATGAGGGCGCCGCCGTCACCACCAGCCGCAACGACGTGGACTATGTGGTGACCGAGTACGGCGTGGCTGCCCTGAAGGGCCGCACCCTCCGTCAGCGGGCCCACAACCTCATTGAGATCGCCCATCCCGACTTCCGGGACGAGCTGAAGGCCGAGTACGAGAAGCGCTTCCACTGCAAGTACGAATAATATAGCAGCCTCCCAGCGGCATTGGGCCGGTCCACCGGACCGGCCCATGCCGCTCTCGCGCTGCAAATGGAAAGGAAACCACACCATGACCAATCTGGAGAAATACGATCAGCTGTTCCTGCGGGCCTTCCGGGTGAAGCCGGAGGATCTGCCCACCCTGAAATACCGCGGCATTCCCCTGTGGGATTCCCTGGGCCACATGGATCTGATGGGGGATCTGGAGGAGACCTTCCAGATCAGCCTGAGCACCGTGGACGTGCTGGACTTTTCCTCCTATGAAAAGGGGAAGGAAGTTCTGGCCAAATACGGTGTGGAGCTGTAAGCCATGCTGGAGCTGGAACGACAGACCGATCCGCTGACGGAGAGCAACTGCTATCTGCTGGGGGAGGGCGGCGGCGCGGTGATAATCGACCCCAACGATCCCGTCCGCGTACCGGCCCGGCTGGAGGAGCTGGGCTGGACGCCGGAGCTCATTCTGCTGACCCACGAGCACTGCGACCACATGGCCGGGCTGGAATCCCTGCGAGAGCGCTGGCCCCAGGCGGTGGTGGTAACCAGCGAGGCCTGCAGCGCGGGCATCCAGAGCAAGCGGCTCAACATGACCCAGCTGATGGAGGTCTATCTGACCTTTCGGGGAAAGACCGGCGTGTCCTATCCCCCCTTCGTCTGCCGGCCGGCGGACCGCACTTACGGGGATACCTGGGAGACAGTGTGGCGAGGGCACCGGCTCCAGTGTACGGCGCTGCCCGGCCACACGCCGGGCAGCGCCGGTATTTTTCTGGACGGAACCACCTTTTTCTCCGGGGATTATCTCATCCAGGGGGAAGAGGTGATCCTCCGGCTGCCCGGCGGCAGCGCCGATGATTACAACGCCCATACCAAGCCGTTACTGGACAACCTGGCCCCCGGACTGCAGATCTGTCCCGGCCACGGAGCTCCGTTCACGCTGACAGAAAGGAGCGGACATGACCATTGACCTGAACACTTTGCTGCAATTCCGGGCCTACTCCCTGCCCCGCCCGGAGAAGCAGGCTATCTACGCCTCCCTCCTCACCCAGCTAACCCAGTTCCACCGGACCCGCTGTCCGGCCTACGGCCGGCTGCTGCAGGCGTTGGGCTGTCCGGAGCATATGGAGTGCACTGTGGAAAACACCCCCATGCTGCCGGTGTCCATCTTCAAGGAGCTGGAGCTGCTCAGCGTACCGGAGGAGGAGATCTTCAAAACCGTAACCTCCTCCGGCACCACCGGACAGCAGGTATCCAAGATTTTCCTGGACGCCGACACCTCCGCCGTCCAGCAGCGGGCGCTGAGCGGGATCATGGCCGACCTGCTGGGGGAGCACCGGCTACCCTACCTGGTGCTGGACAGCAAGCGGGTACTGCGGGACCGGGCCATGTTCTCCGCACGGGGGGCGGGGGTGCTGGGCTTCTCCGTCTTTGGCTCCAAGACCTGCTACGCCCTGGACGAGCACATGGAGCTGGACCTGGACGGCGTGCGGGCCTTTTTGGAGGCCCACCAGGGGGAGCCCATCTTTTTGTTTGGCTTTACCTACATCATCTGGCGGCACGTGATCCGGGTGCTGGAGGAGCGTGGAGAAACCCTCTCCATCCCCAAGGGGATTCTGCTCCACGGAGGCGGCTGGAAAAAGCTGGCCAACGAAGCGGTCTCTCCCCAGGAGTTCAAGGCCCGCATCCACGCTGTCACCGGCATTGAACAGGTGCGCAATTATTACGGCATGGCGGAGCAGACCGGCTGCATCTATCTGGAATGCCCCCAGGGGCATCTGCACGCCAGCATCTGGTCCGACGTGGTGGTGCGCCGCTGGCGGGACTACTCCCCCTGCGACGTGGGGGAGCCGGGGCTGATCCAGGTGCTCTCCCCTCTCCCCCACTCCTATCCGGGACATTCTCTGCTCACCGAGGACCTGGGCGTGCTGCTGGGAGAGGACGACTGCCCCTGCGGACGGGCAGGCAAGTATTTTCAGGTGACGGGGCGGGCGCCCCGGGCCGAGGTAAGGGGGTGCAGCGACACCTATGAGGGATAATATCACCCTGTTGGCCGGTGTGGACGCTCCGGAATCCACGCCCTGGCCGCCCTTTGACTCCAGGGCTCTGAACTTTCTCTCCGACCTGTCGGCGGAGGTGCTGGGCGCGCCGGATACCCGGCGGCTGGAGGCGGCGGCCGCCTTCGGCTTCTGGTGCCGCCGGCCCCGGCTGGAGGCCCTGGCCAGACGCCATGCCTCCCCCCTTCCCCGGCTGGGCCGGGGGCTGATCTTCCACCTGGCCCCCTCCAATGTGCCGGCCATGTTCGCCTATACCATGGCCCTGGGCCTGCTGGCCGGAAACGCCAACATCGTCCGGCTGTCCAGCCGCCGGGCGGAGGAGGAGGCCCCCCTGGTGGCGGCCATCGTCCGGGTGCTGGACCGGCCGGAGCACGCCGGGGTCAAGGCCCGCACCGCGCTGCTCTCCTATGAGCGGGACGATACCATCACTGCGGAATTCTGCGCCCGCAGCGACGGCAGAGTGGTGTGGGGTGGGGACGCCACGGTGGCCGCTCTGCGGGCCATGCCCATGCCCCCCCACGCCGTGGAACTGTGCTTTCCGGATCGCTGGTCCCTGGCCCTGTTCAGCCAGCGGTATTTCTCCGCTCTGGATGACGAGGCCAGAAGGGCCCTGGCCCACCGGTTCTACAACGACACCTATCAGATGGATCAGAACGCCTGCTCCAGCCCCCAGCTGGTGCTGTGGCTGGCGGACGGCGGCGACCCGGACTGCCGGCGGCAGTGGTGGGAGACGGTGGCCGCCGAGGCGGAAGAGCGCTACCCCTTCGGCCCCTTCCAGGCCGCCCGCAAGCTGGAGCGGCTGTGTACCGCCGCCATGACCATGGAGGCCCCGGCGGCTGCCGGGGTGGAGCGGTATGGCGGCAACCTGCTGTATGTGGTCAATCTGGCGGGGCTGACCGCGCCCCTGCCGGTGCTCAAGGGGGGCTTTGGGCTCTTCTTCCAGGGGGAGCTGTCCAGCCTGGAGGAACTGCCCCCGCTGACCGCCCCCAAGGTGCAGACCCTGGTGTGCGCCGGTGTGGTGCCCCGGGAAGTAGCCGCCCTGCTGGCGGAGCATGGCGCCCGGGGGGTGGATCGGGTGGTGGCTCCGGGGCAGGCCCTGGAGCTGGACACCATTTGGGACGGGAAAGACGTGATCGCCGCCCTGTCCCGCATGATCGGAGGGGAGGTTTAATATGGAACTGTTTGCCCGCTGCGCCCGGGAGCCGGAACGGCTGCTGGCGGTGACCGAGGAGGGACGGCGGTATACCTTGGGGACCTGAACGCCGCCTCGGAGCGGCTGGGCCGGGCCGTGGGAGGCCATAAGCTGGTCTTTCTGCTGTGCGAGAACACCCCCGGCCTGCTGCTGAGCTATTTCTCCTGTCTGAACACCGGGGCGGTCCCCCTGCTGCTGGACGCCCACATCTCGCCGGAGCTGCTGGAGGGCCTGCTGGCCGCCTACAAGCCGGCCTTCGTCTGCGTCCCGGAGGATCTGCCCCAGGAAACCAGGCAGGTGCTGAAAGATTTCCAGCCCCATCTGACCCTGGAGGACGCCCAGCTGCTCCGCCGGCCGGGGACGGAAGGCCCGGAGCTCCACCCTGAGCTGGCCCTGCTGCTCACCACCTCCGGCAGCACCGGAAGCCCCAAGCTGGTGCGCATCAGCGCCCGCAATCTGGAGTCCAACACCAAATCCATCGTGGAGTACCTGGGCCTGACCGAGGAAGAGCGGCCCGTCACCAATCTGGCCATGAGCTATTCCTACGGTATGTCCATCCTCAACACCCATCTGCTGGCGGGGGCTACTATCGTCCTCACCCGCCGCAGCGTGCTGGAGCGGCCCTTCTGGGAACTGATGGAGCGGGAGGGGGTCACCTCCCTGGCCGGCGTGCCCTACACCTACCGGATGTTTCAGCGGGCGGGCCTGCAGAGCATGGCTCTGCCCGCCCTGCGCACCCTGACCCAGGCGGGCGGCAAGCTGCCCGAGGCCCTGCACCGGGAGTATGCCGCCTGGGCGGAGCAGACCGGCCGGCGGTTCTGCGTCATGTACGGCCAGACCGAGGCCTCCCCCCGGATGGGCTATCTGCCGCCGGAGGAGGCCATCCGCAAATGCGGCAGCATGGGGATCCCTGTCCCCGGCGGCCGGTTCCAGCTGCTCCAGGAGGACGGCGGGGTGATCCAGGCGGCGGACACGGTGGGAGAGCTGGTATACCAGGGCCCCAATGTGGCCATGGGCTACGCCCAGCAGGCGGATGATCTGCGCTTGGGGGATCAGTGGCACGGCGAGCTCCACACCGGCGACATGGCCAAACGGGACGAGGACGGCTTCTACTACATTGTGGGCCGGAAAAAGCGGTTTGTGAAGCTCTACGGCAACCGGGTCAGCCTGGACGAGGTGGAGCGGCTGCTCTCCACCCGTTTCCCCCAGGCCGGCTTCGCCTGTGTAGGCAAGGACGACTGCCTGCGCATCTTCCACGACAGCCCGGAGCCCGCCCTCACCCAGGATGCCACCGATTACCTCAGCGCCCAGATGCACTTTCCGCCCCGGGTGTTCCAGGTCCAGGCCCTGGCGTCCATTCCGAAAAACGAGTCCGGCAAAACCAAATACCGCACGCTGGAGGAAATGATTTGAGGTTCCACATAGGCGCAAAAACACCCCTTATCCAACGATAAGGGGTGTTTTTAATTCAGAACCGCCGTCCTTTATCAGGCCAATACGGAAAAAGGTTCTTTTACATAAGAATAATAATCTTCCATTGTAAAATCGGAAGGCAGACCCACCAGATCGCCCTCGCCCCGCTGAATATAATCCTTGTGGAGTTTGAGCCACGTGGCAAACATCTCCGGGTCATTCTGCCGCTTATCCTCCACCCACTTCTGGCCCTCCTCCTTCAGAAAGGTCAGCCGGCCGCCAAAGGACAAGTTCAGACTGTCGGCCTCATTCAGGCTCCACTGAAGGTGTGCGTCAAAGCTTTTAAATGTTTCGCTTACAATGGTCCATGCTCTTGGAACCTCCATTGTGATCCCATTGGAAACATCCAACGTGGCCTGACACTGGTCCGATGTCAACTCCAGAGTGTCGTACCGAGGTGTTTGCCCTGCCGGCTGCTGCTGGATGCTGGTATCCTGCAAGGATGTGCCGTCAGACAGCTTTTCCGGCATCATGAAATTTGCAGCATTGAGTATGGAGCCAGGATATATAGAGCTTAATCCATTCACCATTTGTATTCACACCTTTGAATTTCACTTTTTGTATTCATTATTTCCAAATGATTTCTTTATGCCATCGCCTGGAAAGAGGATATGTTCCCGCTGCGAACAGCTGCGATCATCTGATCCAACGCTGTCCGATCATACCCATTTTCCTCCCGATACTTGCCGATCTTCTCCTGCCATTTTTCACGCACCAGTTCCGCGTAATCAAACATCTCTTTCTCCGATGCGCCGCTCTGGATCGCTGCGCGGGTCTCTGCCGCCGTCTGCTTCATAACCGCAAAAGAGGCCTTTTCTTTTTCGGCCTTTTCGGTCATAAATTCCGTATAGGCAGCCAGACCCTTGTTCAAGGCGTCATATTCCTGCTCCGAAATCTCCCCTGCGGCAAAGGCACTGTCCAGGTCCTTCCCAATACCGCCTACCAGCTCAGCAAGCTGCTCCATGCTGAATCCATCCAGGGAAAACGTAACGCCAACGGGATATTCTGTCATCTGCGCCGCCAGTTCCTCCGCTTTTTCAGAAGCGTTGCCACCCGAAAACGCGACGAAATCCTGGCGCCCTTTTACAACAAAGGAGCTATCCAGATCATACTCAATATTCTTTCCGAACAGCGGGTCAAGGGGTATGGCGCCGCTAATGTCAACATGGTCCAGGATCTGCCCCGGCTTTAAGCCTTCCAGCTTCTCACCGAAAACGTCATCTTGCTGGCTTCCACCCTGATTGGATATCTCTATGGTTTTTACCCAGCTGTTATTGACGAGTTCGTCCGGTAATCTCGGCAATTGCCCGATGATCAATCCCATACAAGTCCCCTCCCTTTTATTATAATATCGCCATTTTCTAGAAATAATTAAGCTTTGGAACAATAATTCCCATTTCATTTGATCTATCCCACAGACATGTCAAGGCGGCGGCAGCCGTCTTTTCAATCTGGTTTGGGACACAAAAAAGCTCCTTATCTTTCGATAAGGAGCTTTTTGGAGCTGGAAACGTGACTTGAACACGCGACCGCTGGTTGTCGGTAAGGGTACATTGTGGAAGCGGTACTTTTCCTATATTTAAAAATTATAGGTTGAATTTATCCTATTTTGGCGTATAATAAAGGCAGAAGGAGCGTGATTGTATGATGATCAATTCCAACACCCTGGTGTCCATTACCGAGGCCAATCAGAATTTCTCCAAAGTGGCCCGTCTGGTGGATGAGCAGGGTTCCGCCGTCATTCTGAAAAATAATGTGCCCCGTTACCTGATTGTAGAGTTCAGCCAGGCGGAGCAGATGCAGGCCGTTGAGGACGAAGATATCATGCAGGTCTCGGCGAGGCTCATTCAACAAAACCGGGCGGCCTATGAGGAGCTGGCCAAATGAAGTTCCTGAGCAAGCGTCAGATACTGCTGCTCCATCAGCACCTGGTAGATGAGACTGGCGGCAGTCCGGGACTGCGGGACGAGGGACTGCTGGACTCCGCCCTCAATTCGCCATTTCAGGGGTTCGGCACCACCAGCGCCTATCCCTCCCTCCAGCAGAAGGCCGCCCGGCTCTGTTACGGTCTGGTGAAAAATCATCCGTTCGTAGATGGCAACAAGCGGATCGGTGCCCACGCCATGCTGGTTTTTCTGGCGGTCAACGGCGTGGAGCTGTCCTATACGCAGCAAGAGTTAGCCGATATCATTCTCCAGGTGGCCGCCGGAGAAAAAGGCTACGAGGACCTGCTTGCATGGCTTCTCGTACACCAGCTATAAACAAAAAATTCCGGGGAGAGCCGCATATGTGCGACTCTCCCCGGTCGTCTTTAAGCGGTCTGCTCACTGAGCGTCTGATGTTCCTGCAGCACGGCTGCTTCTATCGTTTCGTAACTGGCGGGCTCCCGTTTCCAGTTGACACAGCCGATGAACTTGTAGTGGATATCCACCTGCTGGCTCTTGCTCCCATCCTCCGCCACTACCTTCTCATGCACCACAATCTTCTCAATCAGCTCGTTGAGAATGTGGGGTGTGAGTTCGGTGATATTGGTATACTTCCAGATCACCGGCAGGAAGGCCTCAATATTTTCGTAGATCTCCTCACTGTGGGCAATCTCCGTAGTCAGTTCCTCCCGTTTCTCCTTCAACACCACCTGCTCCCGCTCATAGCCCGGCGCCATGGCCTGGTATCGCTCCTCGCTGATTTTCTCCAGGGCCGCATCCTCATAGAGCTTGGTCAGGATCTTGGACAGTTCCGCAATCCGCTTATCCACCTTTTTCAGCTCCCGCCTGCACCGGTCTGTCTCCGTCTTCTTCTTTTCCGTCTTTGCGGCGATAAGCATGTCCATATATTCTCCCGTGTTGGTGCGGGCTATGATGGCATTGCGCCGGATGTCCTCCAACACCAGCTGGTTGAGTGTTTTCCAGCCGATGGCGTGGGAGGTACAGCGCTCCTTGCCGTAATTCTTGTAGACCCAGCAGGAGAACCCCGTATATCTTCCGTGCTTTTTATCGTAGCTCACATTCAGAGAGGAGCCGCAGTCGGCGCACTTCACCAGCCCTGCGAAGGGCTGCACCTCCCCCTTTCCGTTCTCCCGCCGCCGGGCTTTCATCATCTGATGCACCGTGTCCCAGAGTTCCTGGGTAATCAGCGGCTCGTGGGTATTCTCCGCCACCACCCACTCCTCCTCGGCGGCCTCCACCCGGCGCTTGTCAAAGAAGCCCTTGGTCTTACTCCGGCCAAAGACCACCTTACCCAGGTAGACCGGATTATTGAGGATGGCCCGAACAGAGGTGGCGTGCCAATCAAAGGGCTTGCGCCAGTAGTCGCTGTTCTTGTAGTAGTCCGGATTGTTCTGATTGAAATAGGCCTGTGGATTCAAGACGCCCCGTTCCCGCAGTATTTTGGTCATCCGCACATAGCCGATCCCATCGGCGAACATCTGGAAGATGTCCCGCACCACATCGGCGGCAGGCGGATCGACGATCAGGTGATGGCGGTCGTTGGGATCTTTCTGATAGCCGAAGGGCGCCCGGCTCCCGATGAACATGCCGCTTTTCACTCTGGCACGGTGCGCCGCTTTCGTCTTGGTGGAGGCCTGGCGGGCGTAGAAGGAGTTGATCACATTGGTGAAGGGCAGCACCAGATTGTCGATCCCGTTTTTGGAATCAATGTTTTCTGCCACCGAGATGAAGCGGACGCCCTTTTCCTCAAAATAGTGTTCGATGTACAGACCCATCTGCGCGTATTCCCGTCCGAACCGTGAGAGGTCTTTGACGATGATCAGGTTGATCTTTTCACTCTCGATGTCCTCCAGCATCCGTTTAAACTCCGGACGTTCGAAGTTGGTGCCGCTCCATCCGTCGTCGCAGTAGTAGCCACCTATTTCGATTTGATGCTCCTTGCAATACTGAGTCAGCAGGGTTTTCTGTGTCTGAATACTCCCGGACTCACCCACGCTTCCATCGTCCTGACTAAGACGGCAGTAGATCGCCGCCGTTTCTTTTTCTTTCATAGCGTTCGCCTCCTTAGCAACACACAATACCGTTAATCCTCCTCCGTATCCATATCAGAACCCAATGAAGATTCCTTCGTAAATTTGTCTACTTCTGATGAAGAAAAGGACTCTGCAATCAGCCCTCCGATTTTTTCAAAGATATCCCGATCTCCATTGTAGTGGCTGACGGTGATGTACTTGACCCCGCGGATCTCCGTCTCATGCTTCAGCGTATCGCCTTTAAATAAAAACATTGTATTTCCTCCATATTTCACATGGTCTGCTGCCAGTTTTGTTCGTCTTCATGATCGTCCTCCTTGTGACCGAGGGCGATTTTCTTTTGCTGCTCCTGGCGGAGCGTTTTCCGGTCGGTGTGCTGGTGCATGGTGGTGGCATCCCTTATGGAATCAGCATCTTGATCACGCTCCAGAGAGCGGCCAAGCCGGACCAGATCACCTGCAAGACCACCATACCCACCATGGTCCCCAGCAAAATCAGGGCCAGCCATACCATGACTGACATCGCCGTTCTCAGGCTGGGCGGAGAAATAGAAAATTCTTTCTTCTTCCCAGCCTGTCGCAGCAGCGCCTGTATCTCTGCCATGTCCCGCGCCAGTTCCTCCATCTGTGCCTGAGTGGGGCACGGCTCCCTCCGGCTGGAAACCTCCCGCAGAAGGGCTGTGTGGGCCGCTGTGTGCCGCTCCAGCTCGTCCAGCCGTTGGAGCAGCTCCTGCCACTCCTCCTTGCTGGGACAGTTCTGCGGCATCATAGCCTGCGGAGCATTCCTCCGCTTCAATTCCTCCATAGGCAAGCGCTGCCCGGATTCTGAACTCATATTCCATGACCTCCTTTGTGTACTTTTCCTCGTGGAGCCGATCATCCCGGCACTTCATTCCCTTGGGCGTGGTGTAGGTGATGTTCTTTCTGCTATCCGTCCAGCGTACTTCATAGCCCTCACTTTTCATCAGAGAAATAAACTCTTCCTTGGTGGAGGCATACCGCATACACTGGTCAATGGTGTTCATGAGCCGGAACTTCCAACTCGCGCCCTTCGCGGCGGATCGGTACTCTCTGGTGCCCATCCGCTTTTGTTTGACCTGCTTCTGCGGCGGCGGAAGGATCTCCAAGCCATGGGCAACGCATATTTCATCGTTGGCCATCCGATGGGCCTGCAGGTCGGCGGCACTTTGGTGGAGCTTCTTACCATTCTGAAAGCTCACACTGTTCACCACCAGGTGATTGTGGAGATGCTCTGTATCCACATGGGTGGCAACCAACACTTCGAAGTTGGGAAACTCCCGCTGGGCCAACTCCAGCCCTATCGCGTGAATCTCCTGTGGGGACAGGTCATCCTGCTTGTCAAAGGACTGCACGAAGTGGTAGTACTGACGGCCTTCTGTTTTATGGAAGTGTTCTTTTGTGAGCTGCATCTCGGAGCAGACGCTTTGAGCGGTGCAGTTCCATCCGGAGACAAGCTGTCGATCTTCCCATGTGGTTTTCTCCCCCTGCTGGACATATCTCAGCACACCGCCCAGAGCACCTCTGCCGCCGCCACGATTTTTAATTGCGGTGAAGGTCGCCATCAGGTCACCTCCCGTAGGAGTTCCCGAAGCTGTTCATAGATCTTTCTGTGATTCTCTGCCAGCGCGTCACCCTTCACAACTGTCAGCCTCCCCATGTTGGCCAGGGTGGTGAGCTGATTCAGGTTTCGCCCCTGGGCTTTCAGTTCGGACAGTACCTGCTCCAGTCCTTCTACTCGCACGATCTCTTTTCCCAACCCGCTGTAACACAGGTAGTCGGTGACCGTCAGGCCAGCGGCTTTGGCCCGTTCCTGAATGGTTTTTTTGACTCTGGGTGTCACCCGAAGGGTGATGATCTCCGTCTTTTTTACTCTCTGCATTGCTCCCCCTTTTCCCCTTCAGGGGCCGGGTACGGGGCAGCGCCCCGAAACTGTGCATGGCGTATAGCCGAGCGCGATGCTTGCCCTCCCCGAAGGGAGGAATCCGTCTCCACGGCCCCCGCCGCGCCCTCTCCAGACGGTTGGTCAACGGCAGCAGGGTCGATAGGGACGATTTCTCCGGCACCTTCCAAATCGACACTATCGGCACGATTCAGCTCGATCACACGCTTGCCGTTGCTTCGGCGGACCACTGCAGCAATTCCGTTTTTCCTTAGGGCCTCAACGCTTTGCAGGATCAGCCTTGAAATCTTTTTTGGCGTTACCCCTTCGGTCTTATCAGGGTCGATCTTTTCGGAGAGCTCCGTGGGAGTGCCGATAAATATGGTTCTGGTGCTCATAAATGCAGAGAGGAGAATGACAATCCGATCCTCGCACAGTACGGGCTCTTCTCTGCTGTCCGAAACCAGTTCCCACACATTTTCCTCGCCGCGTCGAAGCTCCAGCTCCCGGTATTCGATGTCCCGGCCCACGCAGGTCAGTCTGGCCCTGCCGTTGCCACGCTTTTCTTCCACCAGCGTGAAGCTGGAATCCACTGCACCGCTGATGGCAGTGGTCCCGGAGATCCGGTGGAACACATCTTCCGCCTTTTCTTTGCGCAGATGATGGATGAGCAGGATAGCGATGCCGTGCTTGTCTGCCAGCCGTTTGAGTACAGACAGATCCCGGTAGTCATTGGCATAGGTAGCGTCGTGGATCGGACGGACCATCTGCAGGGTATCGATGATGACCAGCACGGTGTCCGGATGAGCGGTGAGGAATGTTTCTACCTGTTCCTCCAGTCCCTGACCGATGAGGGCGCACTCTGTGCAGAAGTGGACGCTGTCCGGCGCGTCCTCGGTGATCTCGAAGAGCCGATTCTGGATACGGAGAACGGAATCCTCCAGGCAGAGGTAGAGGGTGGTGCCTTGCTTCACGGACATCCCCCAGACGGGTTCGCCCTTGGCCACCATGACAGACAGCCACAGGGCCAGCCATGATTTCCCCACCTTGGGAGAACCGGCAAGGATGTGCAGGCCCTGAGAGATCAGCGTGTCCACCACGAAGTTGATCGGCATCAGCGGCAGGCTCATCAGGCTCTCGCCGTCGATGGTTTGCAGTCGTTTTGTTTTACTCATTAGGATCATCCCCTTGTAAGAAGATAAGGACAGAGACCACGCGGCCATCGTGGCTCTTGTCCTTTCACTTGATTATTGGGGGGATTTTGATAAAATGAGAATATCGTAAGACAGACGAAAAACAGATATAGGACAGAGGGGGTGGACCTATGCCACTGGGGATCAGGCAAAACAACAATCTTCTGCACCTGACCGTGGATATCTGGCAGGATCAGATCTTTTTCCATGAGACCGTCTACCCGGCTGGCCACTTTGCCTCCGAACTGTTGAATGTCCCCGATGAGACCATGCAGGAATTGGTCACCCACGGCGGGGCCATCAGCCATCAGGTGGAGGCCCTGGCATTGGCCGGGCGAGGTGAATTTATCAACCTGCTGGACGGAACCCGCGCCTCTCTGGAAAAGTTGCTGGATGCCCTGTGGCAATGTCCACCGTACAGCCTGATGGACAAAGGGCAGGAGCAGCACACACTGGAGGTGATGTTTTCCTCGGCTTCCCACAACGATCTGCTGAAGCCGGCTTCGCCTGCTCGGGAATTTTTCTTCCGCTATCTGGTCGCTGGCTTCAGCATCCCTTTGGGCATCCAGCACTTCGCTGTGGCTGCACGATATTTTGAGGAGGGCTATCTGCGGCGGCTGAAGAAGCGGACGGAGACCTACTTCGCCATGGCCGCCCACGACTGCTTCAACAGTGAATGGTTCTGGAGTATGATGCAGGATTTGCCGGTACCGGATATTGAGCCCTTCACCATTACACCGGAGCTTAGATCCTCCTATGTCTTTGCCAGACACCCAAAACAGGAAAAGGAAACCGTATTTGTGAACCGGTATTTCTTTGACCGTGCCATCAGCTTCTACATCTTTGACCTGATGAACGGACTGCAGCACGGCCATGCGCCCAGCCGGTGCTGCGGCTGCGGCACATACTTTCTCACCACCAACGGCCACATGCCAAAATACTGCGATGGGATTGCGCCTCAGGATCCCCGCATGACCTGCCGGCAGTACGGCGCCATGATGCGGCAGAAGGAGCAAAACAAACAGCACCCTGTCTACCGCCTGTTCACCACCCGCACCAACACCATTCGCAAGCACCACCAGAGAGGAAAAATCTCCGGCGAGCTGCGCAATGAAGCACTGTATGTAGCGGAGTGCCTGCGGGATAAGGCGCTCATGGATAACCACTATGCCGCCAACGGCTATGCACACGACATGGAGCAGGAAACGCTTTATGCTCAGGCGAGAGCACGCCTTGCCCGGGAGGACAGGCCATGAGCATGTACCGCTGTGAAGATCTCTGTCTGAGTAACGAGGAGCTTGCCCTACGGATACAGGACGGTGATGTGCAGGCCGCACCGCTCCTGCTTTCCCAGAACGAGGGATACCTGACCATACTGGCCAGAAGCTACTGTGAACAGTTTTTCCAGCATTCCCTGGTGGACGATCTCAAGCAGGAGGGGGCGCTTGCATTGCTGGACGCGGCACGGCGGTTTGATCCATCTATGGGAACCAGGCTGCTAACCTACGCCACTCCCGCCATTGAGACGACCATGCGGGACTGCACCGCCCAAAATTCTTTTTCTCTGTCCCTCCCACTGGACCGCTATTACCAGCTGCGTCAGGTTGCTTTTCTCTGCGCCACACACGAGCAGAACACTGGAATAGATCTTCTGACCACCATTCAAGAAAAGTTGGCAGTCTCCACCAAAGTGGCCAAGCGTTTGATGGAAAAATACCGCACCGTGTTTCAAATTGAATCGTTGGGTGAGCGTGTCTTTGATCTTGGATATGGCGGCGATCCTGCCAGGGCTTATGACCACTTTATACGCCGAACGCTGCTTCTCCAGCGCATGAAAGAGGTGCTGAGCCCCAGAGAACTGAACTTGGTACGCTGTTATCTCGGAATCGGCCAGCCCAACGAGCAGGGCATGACCTTTCAGGAGCTGGCCATCCGGCTCAACCACAACGGGCCCAGCGGTGCGGAAAAAGCCTACAAAAGCGCCATTCGGAAATTGAGGAAGCACCTAACTGGTGGCACATACGGCCAGTGGAACTCTATTCAGAAGGCGATTCAAAACGCTCGCCGGGAGGTCTGCGAGGTAAAGGCGTACAGTTCACCTCAGGCTACATGGATGGATGAACAGAAGCTGGTTCATGGCTTTTTGTGTAAAACCGCGGTATTGTCAGCTGTGTATTGTGTCCTCCATGAAGCATGGGAGACAAACAGGCCGTAACGCAACCGATCTGTACACCAGAGTACATCGCTCGTTTCTTTCTGTATGTCGGCATTTTTCTGTATTTTACGAGGAGGTTTCTCTATGGAATATGCTGCTTTTGATGATAATGAGCCCACCAATCACCGCTGGAAGGAGATCATGGCGGAAAAGCTGAAAACTGCTTCCACTTTTGAAATTCACTGTTGGACAGAGGAAACAGAGGAGATCAACATGGCGCTTTCGTTTGGAACATGCAAAGAAAGCACCTGGCAATACGGAAAAATCATTGAAGGTAAGGTAACACCGGAATTTACTTCTTTTTTATTGGGCTTACCTAAGCCCACCGATACGGAGATCTATAACAAAATGACGCCGTTTTTTACCATTGCGTTGGACAACGGCTTTTGGTCGGAGCATTACGGCACCGAGCTGAATGGCATTTGACGAAACCCTACTTACCGGGAGGAGCTTCCATTGAAACTTACCTATTTGGAATTTTTAAAGTATGGCATCGATTTGGCTCCTCTGGGGCTGGAACGGAGTGCCGGGGACGAGACCTATTTTTGCACCCCCAAGGGTGCCAAAATCATTGGCTGGGCTGGAGTGGATGGGATTCACTTTTGCTTGATCCGCGGGTTTGGCGAAATAGTGTTTTCCGTCAGCCCTATGAATATTGCGCCCCACTATGTCCACCCTCTGGCGCGCAATTTTCCTGATTTCCTGCGTCTGCTTCTTGCCTGCGGCGATAGCGCGGCACTGGAACAGGCGTGGCAATGGAACTTCGAGCAGTTTCAGGCGTTTCTGGCGGATCATCCGCCCACAGAGGAGCAGAAACCTGTGCTGTCACAGATTGCCAGTCAGACCGGCCTCTCTCCCATGGAGGAGCCGTGGCAGTATCTCCATGAACTACAGGACACATTTGATTACAGCAAAATTAAATACACAGAGGATTTCTATGACTTGGATCTGAATCCGGACGCACCTCAGCAGCCTCCAGAGTGGAAGGTCTTCTATGACGGAAATTTCTGGGGGCATTTCGGCCACGGAAGGGCCGGAAAAGAAGTGACCATCCGTAAGGAATTTGACTGGGCGGGCCGCCATTGGCTCATCCCTTCCGTCTACCTATGCGGCAAAGGGTTGGTAGTAGATTTCTGCATGCAGATAGCGCCATCTGATATTCGAGCGTTCATGGAGAAATGGGATCTGCACCAGGAGACCGAATCCCTCCGGGAATTTACCCAGGAACAACGTATGCAGATCGATTTGGATAACCCGATGAATCTGGATTTTCACGTCATCCCGCGCCTGAACGGGAAAGATCTGAACCCAGACAATGGCTGTGGAACCGCCTACAACCCCTGTCTGCCGACCGAGTATTCCGTGGGAGACGAGGCCAGACTGGCCGTGGAACACTACGGCCTGGACCCAAATTTCGGGTGGATGATCTGGCGCTCCACTTACCCCTGGGCGACAAAGCGCAAGCCGGAGATTCGCAGTCTTTCCCTGACAATCATCCAGGGTCCAGTCTCTATCCCCGGTCCACATGTTCAGGTAAGATGTCCAGGGGATGCCGCTGTCTTTTCCTATGGCGGCGAGGAGCATATCCTGACCGTGCAGGAATATGAAGCCCAGACTATGGACTGGAGCCGTATGCCGGACACTGGGCTGGAGAACCCCAGCCACTATGTGGCCATGAGCTATACTGTCACCCCGGAGCTACCTGACGGTGTTTTGACCATTGTGGACTGTGACGATGGCGACCGGCCCAGGCAAGCCCCTCCCGCTCCCGGCCAACCCGTATCCACCGCATGTGCCATGGTCATGGGGATCATCGGCGGTTCGGACAGTCCTGCAACAATTCTTTACAGTTCGGACGACAAGCAGGGCAAGCTCCACGCGGCCTGTTCTTCGCTGCATTTTGAGCCTGTGGAACAGGTAGAGTGGCGGATGGTATTTCATGAGAAGCGGTTTGAGGATACGGTCATTGACCTGTTTCCGTAATGCCTTGCCTATACCCGGAAATTTCATTCTATAGCATAGAACAGGCATCCGTCTCAGCTTCTTCAGCTGACAACGGATACCTGTTCTCTTTATCATAATTCAGTTCGTTTGCCATTTCCCACGCCAGACGAAAGCCGCAGATAAAGCTATCTATCGAGCGTTCCTCCGCAATCAGGTTCTGGGCGTCGATGATCCGCAAAACCAACTTCCGCTCCGGCTTGTCCAACCGCTCAATAAGCTGCCGGTGGCAGGTTTCCACTTCCTGTTCGGATTTCACCATGGGCAGAGGGGTATAAAATCTATCGTACAGCAATCTCAGAGTTTCGTTCATATGCCTCGCCTCCTTGCAGCAAGACACAATACCACAGAAATACCATCATATCCAGCGTTAATGATCAAAATACCCCCTCTCGTACACTTTCTTGAAATACACTCCGAAGCAGATCCGTTACTCCCTGTGCCGCTTGAATGGTGGCAATCATCAGCAAATCACCATCTACCTCGGCCCAGTTGATATCATATCCAGCATTGCGAATCAGTTGTGCCAGGAAGGCTCTTTGCGTGCGGCCATTGCCCTCCCGGAAAGGATGCAGCATATTTGTGACACAGTAAAAATCCACGATTTCATCCACAAAGTCATGATGGGAGAGTCCTTTAAAACAGTCTCGCTCTTTCAGTCGCTGGAAAATCAGCTGCGCTTGGGTTTCAATTCTCTCTGGCCGGCAGAAACAAGTTGCCTTTTTACTAATATTCACTTTACGGACTTGTCCTGCCCAATCATACAACTCAGAAAAGAGAAAATGGTGAATCGCCTTGTAATGGGTAAAATCAAAAACGCCTTCCAGCGGGCAATACTCCAGCTTGGAGGCGTTAATGTAGGTGATAAGGGCCTCCGCCTCATTCAGCGTAGCCTCATCCCGAATATTCAGCTTATTGACCAGCACCGTGGTGCCAGGATAACAGTCCTGGGAAACAGGCTCTAAACTGTATGCCATAATGAATCATCCTTCTGTCGGGACTTCAGAAAACGCTTCAGGCATTCCTCCATTGTGGCCTCGCCCCGCAGCACACGCTTACACTGTTCCCGCATTTTAGGGGTAACAGTATATCCCTCCATGCGGACAGATGCCTCAGCATTTTCCATGGATACAGTATAATCCTTTTCTTCGTTTTTGTACATAAAAATGCTCCTTATCCCTCGATAAGGAGCATTTTGGAGCTGGAAACGTGACTTGAACACGCGACCTGCTGATTACGAATCAGCTGCTCTACCGACTGAGCTATTCCAGCATACCTCTATGAGATCCCGGCTCCTCACCGTACTCTGTTTGTTCCTCGGCCAAAAATCGGCCCTTCCTAATTTACCACCCTTAGCCACAACCAACGACCTGCTGATTACGAATCAGCTGCTCTACCGACTGAGCTATTCCAGCATATCCTGTACAAAATCAAGCGCGAATATTATATTACTATATTTCCCTGCCCTTGTCAATCATTTCAGGTCCCTCTTCTTTTGAAAATGACAAAGGGCCAAAGCAATGCTTTGACCCTTGCCATTGGTTCAGAACCGTTCGGTCTGCTGGTTCTTTTCCTGGCCCTGATTTTTCTTCTTATGCTGGTTCTGGCCGGCCTGAGGCTCGGTCTGAGGATTGGGATTCTGGTTTCTGGACTTCATATTCTGCCCATTGCCCTGGTTCTGCATTGCGCTCACCTCGCTTTCGCCGCTCTCAGTGTGCCCAGGCAAGCAGGAATTATACGGAAAAATTTTTGTATGGGGATACCATCCGGCCTGCTTCTATGGTATAATTTCAACAAATCCACATAGGGAAGGAGATCCTCCATGAGATGTCCTTATTGTGCCCACCTGGAAAGCAAGGTCGTTGACTCCCGCCCCTCTGACGAGGGAGCCAGCATCCGCCGTCGGAGGGAGTGCCTGGCCTGCCATAAACGGTTTACCACCTACGAGACGATGGAGAGCCTGCCGCTTATGGTCATCAAAAAAGACGGCAGCCGGCAGAGCTTTGATAAGAGCAAGCTGCTCAACGGCATGATCCGGGCCTGTGAAAAGCGGCCCGTCGCCTTCAGCACCCTGGAGGCCATTGCCAACGAGATCGAGCAGAGCCTGCAGAACGATATGGACCGGGAAATTCCCTCCGCCAAAATCGGCGAGTTGGTGATGGACCGGCTGAAAAGCGTCGATGAGGTCGCCTATGTCCGCTTTGCCTCCGTTTATCGGCAGTTCAAGGATATCAGCACCTTTATGGCGGAGCTGAACAAGCTCCTGGCGGAAAAGTAGTTCTGATGGCCTTACATCCAAAAGGGGCCATTTGTCCCACAAAATGTACATGGGAGTCTAAGGAAAACCCTTAGGCTCCCTTCTTTTTCCGAATTTATTCTTCCGCACGCTAAGCTTTTTCAGATTTTTGTCGAATAATACTATAAAAGGCTCTTTCCTTTTCTGTCACTTCGTTTGTAATGCTGAAAAAAGCACTGTAAATTGCGGACATTGAAATAATATCGGGAGGTGAAGGTAATGAAAATCAATGCGGCCGGCGGTTTGTTTTCCGGCTACCGCACTTCGGGAGCTGGCGGAAAGAAAGCCGGAGTTTCATCCCCCTTGGCAGGCCGCGCAAACAGCGATCAGGTAACACTGTCCAAGCAAGTGCTTGCAGTCGTTCAAATGCAGAACAGGCTCAGAGCGATTGAGCAGGCAAATGAAAACGCCAAAAATTCTCCGGAAGCCCAGGCCTTGGAGAGTATGCGGAAAGCGATGAAGACCATGAAAGCCTGCAGCAAGATTGCCGCGAGAATACGGGCCGGGGATCGTGTTCCATTGAAGGACTTACGCTATTTGATGAAGCACGACATGCGGGCTTATCTGTTGGCTATGGCTGCACGAAGGCCAAAAGAGGACCCCAAGAAATGGGACAGCGCGATTCCAAAAGAAAAGCAGGAGCATACCCAGGCGGCTGAGTACGCATCAGGAGAAACCGACAGCGTATCGGCTTCTCCCGACTGTGAAGGGTCCTCCGAAATGTCGTCAGACGGTGGGGCATCCGGCGGCTCAGGCGCCGAGAGCAGCGGCGGAGACGCATAGCCGCTATTCTGCAGGCAACAAAAAAGAACGTCTGTCCTGGGACAGACGTTCTTTTTTTACCTTTTTCAGGCCAGCTGGGCCTTGGCCATCTCGGTCAGGGCGGTAAAGGCGGCCTTGTCGTTGACAGCCAGCTCGGCCAGCATCTTGCGGTTGATGGCCACGCCAGCCTTCTTCAGGCCGTTCATGAAGGTGGAGTAGTTCATCCCGTTGCTCTTGCAGGCAGCGGAGATACGGGTGATCCACAGCTGACGGAAATCACGCTTCTTCAGCCGACGGCCGGTGTAAGCGTAGGTCAGGGACTTCATGACCTGCTCGTTGGCCATCTTGAAGTGCTTGCTCTTGGCGCCCCAATAGCCCTTGGCCAGCTTGAGGATCTTATTTCTTCTCTTGCGCGTCATCATCGCGCCTTTCACTCTAGCCATTGTAAAAAGCCTCCTATATTAAGGTAAAATTGTTCTTATCTTATTTGTAGGGGATCAAGCGCTTGATGGCGGGCTCGTTGGTCTTGTCCGCGTAAGCGCCGGCGCGGAGGCCTCTCTTGCGCTTGGTGTCCTTGCCGTGGCCGTTGAGCAGGTGAGACTTGAAAGCGTGGGCGCGCTTGACCTTGCCGGACTTGGTCAGGCTGAATCTCTTCTTCGCACCGGAATGCGTCTTCAGTTTAGGCATGGTGGTTTACTCCTTTTCTGTTCAATTCGAGTCTGTGGGACTCTTTCAGGATTTTTTCCCTTCCTTGGCAACCTTGGGAGAGAGGAAAATGGACATATGCCGTCCGTCCAGCTTGGGGTCCTTATCCAACGCGGCCACCTCGCTGCACTGCTCCGCAAACTTCAGCAGCAGATCCTTGCCGATGTCGGTATGGGCCATCTCACGGCCCCGGAAACGGACCGTGACTTTGACCCGGTTGCCCTCGGCCAGGAATTTCTGGGCGTTGCGGAGCTTCACATTGAAGTCGTTCACGTCGATGCTCGGAGACATGCGGACTTCCTTGATCTCCACCACGTGCTGATTTTTCCGCGCTTCCTTCTCCCGCTTGGTCTGCTCAAACTTGTACTTGCCATAGTCCATGAGCTTGCACACGGGAGGATTGGCGGTGGGAGAAATCTTCACCAGGTCCAGGTTCTGCTCGATGGCGCGCTCCAGCGCCTCCCGGGCGGACATGATCCCAAGCTGCTCTCCCGTATCTGAGACCAAGCGGACTTCCTTGTCGCGGATCTCCTCGTTGATCTGATGACCCTGCTTGCTGATACGAAAGCACCTCCGTTTCACATTGCATAAAGGCGTAAAAAATACGGCTACCGTTCCGGTACCCGCATCACACAACCAGTCCGCGCCTCCTTGGGGACGCGCACATAACCGGATTAACCTCTTTGCCCTGGGCTGGAGGTGAGGACGGGGGTACCGTTCCTGCTTTCTTTTTACTCGGATAGTATAGCAGAGTGAAAGCTCACTGTCAAGGAGAAATCCTCCTTCCGCCATGTTATTTTCCGCTGTTGATAAAATCTGTCCGGTTAGGTCTTTCTTTTTTCGTGCAAATATGGCAAACTAGAGACGAGGAGGGAATCAAATGCGCCATTCTATGTGGAACAGATTATCTGCGCTTTGCCTTGCGCTCTGCCTGCTGGCCGCCGGTCTTCCCCTGACGGCCTCCGCCGCGTCCACGTCACCAGTCTATGAGAGCACCATACTCTTTACCCACGACACCCACGACCACTTTCTGCCCATGCCGGATGAAGAGGGCGGCGAATATGGCGGCTATACCCGTCTGGCCACGCTGCTGAAGCAGGAGCGGGAGGCTCACCCCGACGCCCTCACCCTGGATGCCGGCGATTTTTCCATGGGCAGCCTGTTCCAAACCATTTACGCCACCCATGCTCCTGAGCTGCAGGCTTTGGGCGCCATGGGATACGACGTCACCACCCTGGGCAACCATGAGTTTGACTACCGGGCTCAGGGGCTGGCCGACATGCTCAACGCCGCGGTGGACAGCGGCTCTCCCCTGCCCGCCATCGTCCAGGCCAATTATAAGCCCCCTGAATCGGATACCGACTCTTGGGAGGCCTGGGAGCGCTACGGCATCCAGGACTATATTATTCTGGAGCGGGGCGGGATCAGCTACGGCATCTTTGGCCTGATGGGCGAGGAGGCGGACAGCAACGCCCCCATGTCCGGCATGGAGTTTGAACCCACCGTCGAGGCGGCCCAGCGCACCGTGGCCGCCATCCAGGCCGAACTGGAACAGAGCTCCAACCCCTCTCTGATCATCTGCCTCTCCCACAGCGGCACCGACGGCAAGGGCAAGGGGGAGGATTATGAGCTGGCCAAGGCTGTGGACGGCATTGACCTGATTATTTCCGGCCATACCCACACAGTTTTGGAAGAACCCCTTCAGGTGGGCGACACGCTGATCGTCTCCGCCGGCGAATACACCAGCTACCTGGGCTCGCTCACCCTCTCCTGGTCGGAGGACGGCCAAAAGACCATCCAGGACTACAGGCTCATTCCGGTGGATGAAACGGTGGCCGCTGATCCCGGCATGGAGCAGCTGACAAACCGGTTTCAGCCCCTGGTGGAAAGCGAATATCTGGCCCAGTACGGGCTGAAGTTTAACCAGGTGCTGGCCACTACCGAGTTTTCCTTTACCCCCATCAGCCAGTTTGCCACCGAGCAGCGGGAGGATACCCTGGGCAATCTCATCGCCGACTCCTATATCTACGCCGTACAGCAGGCCGAGGGGGAGAACTACGTACCGGTGGATTTCGCGGTGGTGGCCTCCGGCGTGATCCGGGGCTCCTTTGCCGCCGGAGAGATCACCACCTCGGACGCCTTCAACGTCTCCTCCCTGGGTTCCGGGGCCGACGGCACGCCGGGCTATCCCCTGATCTCCGTTTGGATCACCGGCAAGGAGCTGAAGGACGCCTTTGAGGTGGACGCCTCCGTCACCCCCATCATGTCCGCCGCCCAGCTCTATGGCTCCGGCATGACCTGGACCTGGAATCCCCATCGGATCATCTTCAATAAGGTGAACAGCTGTGCCCAGGTCCTGCCGGCCGGTACCACCGTCCCCCTGGAAAATGACAAGCTGTACCGGGTGGTCACCGGCCTCTACTCCGGGCAGATGCTGGGCACGGTAAACAGCCAGTCCTTTGGCATCCTCACCATTACGCCAAAGGATGCAAATGGCAATGTCATCACAAACTTTGAGGATCACATCATCTACAACCCGGACGGAAGCGAGGTCAAGGAGTGGTACGCTCTGGCCTCCTACCTCCAGTCCATGGGTACGGTAGACGCCCGGTACTCCGCTCCGGAAGGGCGCAAGGTGGAGGAGCGCTCCTGGAATCCCATCAGTCTGCTGAAGGGCCTCAATCTCATCGGCGGTATCGCCCTGGCGGTTCTGCTGGTGGTGATCCTGCTGGTTGTCCTCCTGATTTACCGCATCGTCACCCGGAAACGGCGCAGAGGCAGCTGGCGCAGCGGCTATCGCCCCTATCGAGGATAATGAACAAAAAACCGCTTTGCCGGAGTATGAAACTCCGGCAAAGCGGTTTTTTTCTGCCCTTTGGGGCAGACTGACGGTATCCGCACCGAAATCCGTCACAAGATTTGAATATAATTTTCAAAATTATATTTCAATATGTTATTGATTTTATTATGCAATCTGTGCTATACTACAGTCAAGGTAAGGTGATCTTATGAATTCCGAACGTGCAATTCCCTATCAATCTATCTCTCTCCCCCGCCCGCTCCCCGTCCGCCGCAAGGTGCGGGAGAAAGACCGGGATCCCTATGACGGGCTGCGTCCTTGGTCTGCCATTACCCACGGCGCCGGCGCGGTGCTGGCCGCGGTGGGCACAGTCCTGCTGCTGGTGCGCTGTGCCCTGCTCGGACTGAGCGTTTGGCACGTGGTCTCCTTCCTGATCTATGGCTTGAGCATGGTGGGATTGTATACCGCCAGTACGCTGTATCACTGCCGCAACGTCAGCGTAAAGGGACGGATCGCTCTGCGCAAATACGACCACGCCTCCATTTATTTCCTGATCGCCGGCACCTACACCCCCGTGTGCCTGGTGGTTCTGCGGGAGTATGGAGCCTGGGGCTGGGGACTCTTCGGCGTAATCTGGGGGCTGGCTCTGGCCGGGCTGGTACTGACCCTTTTCTGGATCACATCGCCCCGCTGGGTTACCTCCGGCATCTATATCTTTATGGGTTGGCTGGCTCTGGCGGCGATTCTGCCCTTGATGCGCTGCCTGCCTTCCGACGGCTTCTTCTGGGTGCTGGGCGGCGGTATTCTCTACACTATCGGTGGCGTGCTCTATGCCGTCAAGTGGCCCGGCCGGTACAATCCCCGCTTTGGCTGCCATGAAATTTTCCATCTGTTTATTCTGCTGGGTTCCTTTTTCCACTTTATGCTGATGTATCTGGTTGTCGCCCGGCTGTAACAAAAAATCTGCTCCCATTTTTAGAAATGGGAGCAGATTTTTA
The DNA here is from genome assembly GCF_002159455.1 of Flavonifractor sp. An306. Taxonomy (GTDB): domain Bacteria; phylum Bacillota; class Clostridia; order Oscillospirales; family Oscillospiraceae; genus Flavonifractor. Next base: position 27,946 of record NZ_NFIQ01000008.1, on the reverse strand, counting down.
TTCTTCCGTTTTCTCCGGCTCCATGGTTGCCTCGCACCGGTTAATAGGCGTGCCCAGATTGTGGAATTTTTCCTCATAATCGGTCATCACACCGCAAATCCCATTGGCATGCAAGTCCCGGGTGACCGCCTCCAGCGAAAAACTCGCCTGGGGAAACTGCAGCAGAGACCACTCAAACAGATCCCGGTTGTCGGTCTTAAAATGGATCGCCCCGCCTTCCGTCAATACCTGCCGGTATAGGTTCAGAAAGTTGGGATGTGTCAGGCGCCGCTTGGCATGGCGGCTGCCCGGCCACGGGTCGCAGAAGTTAATATAGATCCGCTCCACTTCGCCCGGAGCAAAATAAGCGGGAAGTTTTGCCGCATCCCCGTCTATGAAAAACACATTTTGCAGCTCCTGCGCGCACACCCGCTCCATCGCAATTACCATAGCGTCCGGCACCCGCTCTACCGCAATCAGCAGAGTATCCGGCATCTGCGCTGCGGTTTCGGCCGTAAATCTGCCCTTTCCACATCCCAGCTCGATGTGGACCGCTTTTGCCTCCGGCATCAGCTCTTTCCAATGGCCCCGGTGGCTTTCCGGATCCTTAATCAATACCCGGGCGCAGCGCTCCATCCGCGGTACCAGATTCGGCTTTTTTCTCATTCGCATCTCACGTTCACCTCGTAAATGCCATCATATCATATCCAATTGCCCTCTTGCAATCCCCGATTAAATATATTATAATCTTATTCACGTTGCAGTGCTTATTCCTCTAAATAACTCCATATCGGGGTGTAGCGCAGTTGGTAGCGCGCCTGCTTTGGGAGCGTGAGGCTCGGGTTCGAGCCACAGGCCTTGGAAAACCCGGAAAGCCTTGGGACAGTTGGGCTGACAGCACTTTCCCCGTCGCCGGTAACTGGTCAAAAATCGGCGTTGACCACATGTTTGACCACAATTGGAAAACTTCATATCCGGGTGTAGCGCAGTTGGTAGCGCGCTTGCTTTGGGAGAAACCGCCCAGCAGTCCCACAACTTCATATCGGGGTGTTGCGCAGTTGGTAGCGCGCCTGCTTTGGGAGCAGGAGGCCCGGGGTTCGAGTCCCCGCACTCCGACCACCTTTCGCAGAAAAACCGCCTGAAAAGGCGGTTTTTCTGCGTTTTTTATTTTGTTTTTAAGGATCGGACAATTGCTGTTCAGCAGTGGTTCAAGGGGCAGAAAAGCGGCGGGAGCATGAGCGAGGATAGTTGCCGAAACCGCCAAATCCCTAACCCATCCCTAATTGGCGTGACTGCTGTTTTCTCGTTGTGGATACGACAAATTCTTGAGTTTTCCAGCCTTATCCACTATAATAGTTCTACGGTGAGCCTTTGCGCCACCAAGGCAGCCGTGTGGGTGTATTCCCATGCGGCTTATTTTATCTGTAATGCATTCAAAATAATGTCCGAACAGTGAGGGATTCAAATGGGACGTCAGAATGAATTCTACAAAAAGACACATCCTGAACAATTCTCGGATTCAATATTAGTAAAAAAGGGAAACTTAGACCGAGATATGTTCGATTATTACCTTGAATCTCTTACAAGTAAGAATCTCGAGAAAGCCTTTGAGGAATTTTGCAGAAAACTTGCTGAATCAGAAGTATGTCCAAATCTATTACCACAAACCGGCCCAACCGGAGGCGGTGATAGCAAGGTTGACAGCGAAACATATCCTGTTTCAAAAGAAATATCGGATCGATGGTACTTCGGAAACGCCGCCGCTTCAGAACGATGGGCGTTCGCTATAAGCGCAAAAAAGGACTGGAAGTCAAAGGTGAAATCCGATGTTGCCAAAATTGTCTCAGTAAATCAACAAGAGGGGCGCGGATACACTAAGGTTTTCTTTATGTCCAACCAGTATGTCCCAGACAAGAAAAGAGCACAAGCAGAAGATGAATTGCGAAACTTGCACGGTGTGGATATCCGGATTTTAGACCGGAGTTGGATCCTCGATAAGGTCTTTTCCTCACATCAAAACATTGATATGGCAATATCTGTTTTTGGCTTCTCTGACAGCTTTCGCGATGAGGTAAGAATAGGATCGCAGGATTTAAAGCGGAAACAAGAATTTGAAGAAAATGAACAAAAACTTGTTTCCCAGCAAACCAAGCAGTCAGAACTCGTGTTTCTTGCACAAAGAAATGTTATTTTAGCAAGAGAACTTGAATATCCTTTGCATCAGCTATTAGGGCTTATTGATCGCAGCATTAGTCTTTCAGCAGAAAAGGGGAGTACCATTGACCACGCCAATGCTGTACGCGATGCAGCCTGGACTGTATATTGGTGGTATGAGGATAAAAACCACTACTATCGTTTTTATAAAGATTATGAAAAACTTGTGGTGGAAAGTCAAAATGTACATCTTTTTATCGATCTAATCACTCTTTGGATTAATTTGTTTTCACTGTCCTTGAGCGACAACACATTTTCTATAGATGAACATACTCAGATTCTAAAAAACGAGTATGCTCGCTATACGAGTGACCCTTCTAAGCCAAATACCGCTATTGAAGCTAAGGCTGCATTTCAATTAATGCGCTTCTTCCTGGGGGATGATCCAGATACAATAGCTGATGATATCATCCTGATTTTGGAGGCAAGTTCTGGGCATCTTGATTTGGATATTCGCCCTCTTTGTCGTGCTATCCAAGAGTTTCCTGTATTCGAAAATACCAAGCGCTTTCCCGAGATGTTTGAGCGTTCCGTCGATATCATGAGCGAGCAGAAGAGAAATATCGAGGCCGCTAAACTTCTTATGAACCGTGGTCGCAAGTTAAAAGATGAGAAGCCATACGAGGCATTGATTTATTTCAGCCGCACGTTGAGTAAGCTCTACAACGAAGAAAGCAAAGAACTTCTGTCTTTTGTGATTTTGGATATGGCAGACATTTTCCAAAGCATCGGCCTGTATTGGGCTGCCAGGAATTTTTATTACTATGATTTTATTCTCTACTTAAATCAGTACTTCAAATATGGCGATGTCTCACCTGTACTTTTCATGAGTGCATATTCTCTGAAAAACCTTGAATTAAGGCTCGGGCATGTTCTTAACGCAATTGTATTTCACAGGTTTTCACTTATCGCTGAACACATATACCCTGGCGAGATTCGCTCAAACGCTGATAAGGGCGATAGTTTTGATTATGTGTTGGCGCTTCAATTACTTCGCACACCATACGAAACAGCAAAAAGACTTGGGGAATTTCCGGCCTTTTTGGACGAGCAGGGTTTGATTTTTTCAAGGGCTGCGATGAAATATGAACTTGGACACTACGATGAGGAAATGCTTGCCGAATTAGGCGGCAGTACTGAAGTATTTGATGATGTAATTGGGAAGTGGAAAGATCAACCGGCATTGAAGCAAATGGTCAATGCCCCTTGGTATGGCTTTGAAGACACCTGTTCACTTCACTCTAAAGTACTTGGATGCTCCTTTAATGTGAATTTTTCTACCCCTTATAATCATGGAGAATTTGAGTTTGCAGCGACTATACTTGCCACCATCGAAAGCTTCCTTGGATCAGGGTTGCCTAATAAGCTTATTTCTCTACACGGAGAGATAGAAATCAATCTCCGCTACGACAACTCGACTCAAGAATTGGTTCGGATTTTACATTCCGCCGAAAAGCCTTCAAGCATTGAGGTTGCTTTCAGAGATTATGATTCTCAAAATATTGTTCATGAACAAGACCTTTTCTCAGATTTCATGAACAGTTTGTTAGCTGAAGTCATTTCTATTATGTTTCCGGTTCCTTCTGAATTGGCGAAAATAGAGAAAATGGTTCGAAATGATGCCGCATTTGAGCGCTCAGGAGTTTTTGCAAATAGCATATTTTTTGATATGGAAGTTCTCGGAAAAGAAACTTTCTATTATCCCGCGTTAGTACATGATTATCCTTGTCTGGAGATGATAAGAACCCGAAAATCTCCGATAACAAGCGCTCCAAGGCAAGAAGCTGCAGAACCTGTGGTACTGCCAAAGAATGTGGTTTTTGACATACCTCCCGACGCAGATTTTGCCAAAATAAGCAATGCCAACATGTACACTTCCTCAATCATAAATATCCCTGCCTGGAACCAAGCACAATGGAAGGGTGTTATGTTTATGGCATATAAAGGATATTGCGTACCTCCTGTACTTTCTTTTATCTTCGAAACAGGCCATGGCAAAGCAATTTGGGAAGATTGGCGCAAACTAATGGGCGATCATAATATTAATAATCAGCTTGGGATTCGCATCATTAAGGGCATTGACCGCAAGCATCCAAATTGGTATCGTGTTGCTATTGGGCCAAATAGCTTTTCGAGCGATTCTGGAGAGGATTTGTTTATTGCTTCTTTACCTGTGCGGCTCCACACAATGCAACCATCCAGTGATACAAATCTGAAAATGTTCGAGAGCGAATTTGAAAAATATCAGGAATTCTTTTTGTGCCCTGCCTATATGCAAGATAGAACAGCAGAACCATTCGTCTATACGGAATTAGCAATCAAAATGAATCGGGAAAGTATTATCATCTGTAACGCCAGTGATATATTGAAAAATGATTTTTTGTCGGTGTGTGCTATTATACCAGGCGATGATCCTATTATCCCTACAGGCAAAGAGAATTCCCCCATTACGGAAATACTGAGGAGAAAAAAGTCAGATAATAAATTATGAAAATAACTTTGCTGTACAAAATCTGAGCGAGTTTTTGCGTTGTCTGCACAAAATGAAGGAGTTTCTTTTCGCATGATAAGCAAGTGCCAAAGGGACGATATTTCGCCCCTTTGGCATCATTTCTTTTACTCCACCCTCTCGAACGGTATCACCTTACACCGGCTCTCCTCCGGCGGGTCGGGCGGTTCCGGTTCTGGCTTGGCTGTGGCTGTTTCCATGAAGCCGCCGATTTTCTCAGCCGCACCTCTCTGCATATCGTTGGTGATGTGCGTATAGGTATCGAGGGTGAACCCGGCGCTGTAGTGACCCAGCATACTGGACAGGGTCTTCACATCCACGCCGCTGGAGAGGGCCATCGTGGCGAAAGTATGGCGCAGATCATGGAAGCGAACGCGCTCCTCGATGCCGGCCTGCGCCAGCAGTTTCCGGTTGATCCTGGACACCGCATCCGGACTCCAGTACCCGCCGGTGCGGGGCGACGGGAACAGGAGGGGGCTGTCTGGATGCTGTTCATGCTCCTTCACCAGCATATCCACGGTCTGCTGGGACAGCGCCACCTTGCGGACGGAGTTCTTGGTTTTCGGCTCCGTCACCACCAGCTCCCCGTCAATCCGGGTGACCTGCTTGCTCACCGAGAGGATGCGATCCTTCACATTCAGGTCATCCCACCGGAGGGCCAGCAGCTCTCCCCGCCGCAGGCCACTGGACAGCTCCAGATAGAACATGGGCAGGACGCCGTACTTCTCCGCCTCGCTGAGGTATACACCCAGCTTTTCCGGCGGGATGATAGCCATCTCCTTTTTCTCCTTGGGCGGGATACGGCAGTTGTCGCAGGGGTTGTAGGGAATGAGCCGCTCCTTGACCGCCTGCTTCAGCGCCGAGGAGAGCACCATGTGGATGCGCCGTACTGTGCTTCCAGACAGGGCCGTGTCGGTCTTTTTCTCAAAGCGCTGCACCCGCCCGCTGGTTTTGGAATCGTTGTACATCTTCTGGATCTGGATGGCGGTGAGCCGCTTGAGTTTGATTCCTCCAATAGCTGGTACGATGTGGTTTTCGATCATGTTCTCATAGGTCTTTGCGGTGTTGTGCCGGATCACGGGCTTGCTGTAGGTTTCAAACCACAGCCTGCACCACTCCGCCACGGTGTAGTCCTCGTTGTGGTTGACCGGGATGCCCCGGTTGTCTCGGATGACTTTCGCCAGCTTTTCCTTGCATTCGGCCTGTGTTCGGGCGGATACGCTTTTCTGGATGGCGCGGCCGGTGCTGGGGTCAATGCCCTGGGTGTATCTGCCCTCCCAGCGGCCATTGGGCTTTTTCCGGATGCTGCCCTCGCCGTTTGCTCGTTTCTTCGCCATCGTTCATTCCTCCTTTACGGCTCGCTAAGCGCCTCGCTTCGCTCGGTTGCTCGCATGCATTGCGCCTGCGGGCGCTTATTGCAACACAAACAAATACCACAGAATCTTTGAAATAGCCACTAAAATATTTCCGTCTTTTGGGCCGCCTGTTCGTCGATCCACGCCATGAACTTGTCACGGGGGACGATGATCCGGCTGCCCAGGGTGATGGTGGGGAAATCCTGCCGGTGGGCCACCTCATAGGCGTGGGCCAGCCCGATGCCCAGCACATCAGCCACATCCTGCACGGTCAGCATCAGGGGCAGTTCGTTGAACGAGCTGTACTTGGATCGTTTCATCGGATTCCTTTCTACCCTCCTGGCGGAAGGGATTTTATTCTTTGTTTTGCGGCGCAATTTCTGGAGGGGTTCACATCCCGCCCATGACCATGCCGCCCTGGTTCTGTTCCTCCTCGTGGTCATCCGGCTTGTGGCCCATAGCGATTTTCTTTGCCTGGATTTTTCTTCTCAGTTTGCTGTCCACCTGGAGGCCGGTGCTGAAGCGGGGCAGGGAGTGATCCTCGAAGATCCGGCTCATGTGGTAGAGCAGGCGGGTGACCGCCAGCATGACGGAGGGTGGACGGAGGTCACTCTGCCGTTCCAGGAAGAATTGTGCGTACTGGTTTCCCTGGGCGGCGGAGCGACCGAACCACACCATTGCCTGGGCCTGCTCTTGGGCTACTCCCTGTCCCGTCAGGCACAGCTTGCCCAGCATGTACTGGGCGTACTGGTTGCCCGCCTCCGCCGACCGGGTAAACCACTCCGCTGCCTTGGAGGTATCCTTGGTCACTGCCTCGCCGGTCAGATATTCTTTCCCCAGCCGGTAGGCGGCCCACTGGTTTCCGTTTTCCGCCGCTTCCTTCAGCCAACAGATACCCTCGTCCGGGTCCCGCACCTCCCAATCGTTGGAGAGAAGCAGTTTACCAAGGGCGTACTGGGCCTCCGGCAGCCCCTGTTTCGCCGCTTGGGTAAGCCAGTGCTTTGCTTTCCGGCTGTCCGGAATCAGCAGAGGGCCGTCCCGGTAAAGCTGTCCCATCAGGTACTGGGCATGGGCGTCGCCGCGCTCCGCCAGCTGCTCCAACTCCTCCGCTACCCGATCACGGTCGGTCAGGGAGAGGGTGTCATCCCGGATGATTTGACGCAGTTCCCAGCAATCATAGGATTCACCTTGCACTTGCTCCGGTTCGTCATGCCCAGCCAGGTCAGCGTCCTCGAAGGTGATCTCCCCCAGCCGTATTCGCTCCGCCTCCTGAATGACGGCGTTCTTGATCCGCCGGAATTCTTTCTCCTGAGACAGCTTTTTCTTCTCTCTGGGCTTGTCGTGGTAGTAGCTCTCCACCTCGCTTTGGAGGGCGCACCATTGGGCGTAGCACTCACGGACCACCGAAAGCTCCGCCAGCCTGTCCACCACTTCATCCACGGTTTTCTTGGCAGACTTGGGCAGGTATCCGTAGGACTTTTTGCCCTTGACCGTTTCCAACTGTTCAGCCAACTGCGACATCTTTTGCTCGATGGCAGGTTCTGTGCAGATGCTCCGGACCATCTTCTGCGTGAGTTTTCGGATGGCCCGCCGCGCCTCACGCACCAACTCGTCCCGTGACTGCGACTTCTGCTCGTAGGTATGGAGCATCTCCTGTCGGAAGATCTGATTGGTTAACTGAGACTTGATTTTGCGGATTCCATCCCGCGTCAGGTATGCCTCGCTGGGCTGCGTAGACCATGCCATCATGTGGACGTGGGGATGATCCCCTTCATCGTGGAAGGCGGCGTACCAGCGGAAGTGATTTGGCGGGATATTCATGGCGGCGGCGATATCGTTGCGGTTTGCTCGGAGCAGATTCATCCACGCCTTGGCATTGTCGTAACCGAGGCGGGCGGCATCCTCCCGCTTCAGGGAGAGGATGTGCGTCCACACGTTGCCGGTGTACTGCTCCAACTCCAGTATGGCCTGCTCCAAGTTCACGCCGTCCTCATCACTAAACAGGCCGTGATCACCCAGCCGTTCTGCTCTGGGGCGAGTCGCAATGTACTTCATATATCCCTCTGACTGCTGTACTGCCGCCCAGTTTTCTTCCAATGCTCGGGTGATAAATACTGAGGCATGGGCTTTGGTGGGCTTTGCTTCGTAGTCCAAATACTCGCCCAACTCCTTGGATGAAGGGAAATCCTTCACCAGTTTTCTAATCAGCTGCTCCTGTTTTCTGGTGGGCGGGCGGTCATCCGGGAGCAGTTCCACCCGCTCCCGCGTCCCAATGTACCGCAGATAACCGCCGACAGAGTTTCCGCCGTCACACTTCAGGTAGGGACTTTTCAGGATCAGTCTTGCCACTCATCGCCCTCCTCCCAAGCTCTCCGCACCCGCTGCTCCAGTGAGACGCGGCCATTGGTTTTCTTCACGTTCTGCACGCTCTCCGCCCGTCGACGGCGGAGATCCTCATCGCTGAACTGATAGGCGTCGGCCAGGATACCGGCCACCATGTCCTGCTCTACCGCCTGTCGGAAGGCCAGGGAGGACAGCCGCTCCTCCAACTGCCCCAGCCGCCCGTCCAGGTAGGACTTGATAGACGTTGGCAGGAAAAGCCCGGAATTGTTGGCGCTGAGATAGTCCAGGTAGAAGTCCACCGCCCGCTCAATGAAGGCGGTCATGCTCCGGCTTCCGTCCTCCTGAAACCGGCGCTCCAGAATAGCTTTCTTTTCCGGGGTGAGATAGAAGGCGAATCTCTCTTTTTTGCCCATAAACTGCTCCTTTCCGGGGCGTGACCCCTATTTTTTCGTTATGGCAGTAGGAGTTCGGGGATTGTGACCACAAACGTGATCCCCGCCGCCTGTTTTTGATCCCACTTTTGATACACCCCAAACCCCCGTAACTGCCCGCACTGCGGGCAGATGTGACCGGCCGGAGGAGCCACCGGCGCCCCCGGCTTTTATCCTGCTTTTTCTTTCGTCCCCAGAAGCGCCTCCGAAAGCGGGCCAAATTGGGCCACCACCCCCGGACCGGAAGTGGGACTCGCTTCCTCTCCGGAAGGCGCACACAGGGCGTTCTGAGGGCTTTCACGGGCCAATTCTGCGAGGCGTTCCGCCGCCCTCTGGCGGGCGGTGTCCTCCTCCAGCTGCCGGAACTGCCGCTCGTAGAACAATTCGATTGCCGCCTGGATCGGACGGATGGTGTAGAGCAGATTCCCGTTGAGGGGTCTGCCGTCTTTGCTCCGCACCATCGTCGGCTCGGTGCGGATGAGACCTTTCTCCTCCAGGCTGCGCACATACTTGCTCACAGTGTTCTCGCTCATACCCAGCGCCTTGCCGATGGTCTTGTAGCTGGGGTAGCACTGGAAGGTTTCTCTGTCCTCGATGCTCAGCAGATAGCAGTAGATGGAGATCTCCGGGTAACTGAGGCCGATGTGAAATACTTCGTTGGGAACCTTGAAATAGTTTTTGTCGGGATCTCGTTTGGGCCACGGTTGAAACTTCATATAGCACCTCCCGTGTGCTCCTTTACCCACTGGATGAACTGCTCCTTGGGTACCACCATCCGGTTGCCGACGCGCAACACCGGGAACCCCGGTTCATGCATCAGCTCGTAGCCGCTGGACGGCGACACGCCCAGCATTTTCGCCACTGTTGCCGAGTTCAGGAACAGCGGCAGGTCATCATAGGATCTGTATTTGGATTCTTTCAATCGGCATCCTCCTCTTGGTCATCACAGATATCGCCTGGGCGAACCAGATACAGGAACTCCTCCACGGAGCCGACCACCCCGGCGTCCTTCAGTTGCTGGTAACGGATCAGGTCGCAGAGCATTCGGAGATTGACCTCCGCGCACTCCAGCAGCTTATCCATCGCCACGATCTGCTGCTCTGCACTGAGTGTCGTTGCTTTTTCTGGGCCTTGCAGATAGGCCCGCACCGCGTCCTCCTCCGGCATCTCCTCACCCAGGATTTCCCGCATTCCCTGAAGAACATAGTCCAGTGTTTCTCTCTCCGCATTGGCGGTCAGGAAACTAAGCAGTTGTTTTTGCCTTGCACCAAATAAATTCATCGTCATCGCGCCTCCTGTGTACTTTGATCTGGGCTTTCCTGACTACGGCCAAGGTCAGGTTTCCGAGTACCGGAAAATCACCCTCTACTTATCAGGACACTCAGAGGCAGTTTGTAAACCAGAAAAATAAAAAAAGTTGAGGGGCTCTGTCATTTGACAGAGCCCCTCAGCTGTTCGTGGAGCTTTTTCAGCCGCTTCGATACCGCCGCCTTGGACACGCCGTAGATCGTCCCGATCTCCTCCATAGTCAATCCCTGTCCATATCGGAGTTCGATAAGTTCGCGGCCCTGGGTTCCCAGGCCATCGACGGCTTTCCGCAGACATTCCAGCTGGAGGTTCCGGAGTACAGTATCCTCCACGGGACGCCTGACACAGTCTGAACAGAACAGCACCGTTTCAAACTCACTTTTACTCAGATGCCTTTGGTCCCGCTTGTCCTGCGCCTGTTCCCGCTTCCGATCCTGCTCCAGGAAGTCTGCGACCTCCTTTGGCACTGATACTTGCTGGCCACTATAGGTAATCACGACAGAGTCGTTCATTTGCATCCTTTCCGCTTTCCACGGAAAGGCGCACACCCGCGCTGCCGGCACAGCGCCAAATACTGAAGACCTTCATGGAGTTCCCTTCGTTCAGGGTGGTTGTGGTGCCCTACGAGGCCCATGAATGTCTGAGGTCCCACCGGGGTGTGGACCTCACCGGAAAGCTGCGAGTTTTCGGCTTTCGCCTATACTTAGTATAGAACAAATGTTCTTGCCTGTCAAGCGCAGGGGGGGCATTCAATAGACGATTGCTATCCTTTCCCCAGCCCAAAGAACTTCTCAAAGAATTTTTGCAACTTCTCAATCACCCCCTGCTTCTTTTTGGCTCTGGCGCCGCCTCCGCCGAACCGGGATACCGGCGGCATCAGCTTATCAATGTCCGTCCCGGTGGTTTTGATCTCACCGTCCCGGAAGGCATTCTCCAGAAACTTTCGCGTCTCCGGCTCCTTGAGTTTTTCTTCCTGAATGATCTGGACCAGTTCTTTCTCCCGCTCTGCTGCCACAAAGCTCTGCCACTCCGCCATCACATCATCCACGTCGTTGATACCGGCGATAAACGTCTCAATGAGCTGCTTCTTGCTCCGCAGTTCGGGGCTGGCATCCACCGCCTTCTGGATGGTAACAAGGATCTCCTTGTCATCACAGTGGGAATCGTGGTACTTCTTCACCAGCATCAGGATATAATCAATGTTGATCTCGATCTGGCGGATCAGCTCGATCTCAAAGACGATATCATCGGTAATGTCCTCTTTCTCGCCTTTTGCACCGCTTACCCACTCGTCCCGCAGATCCTGATAGCGGCCCAGATAGTCCTGCAGATCCCGCTCGGAGATCATTTCCCTGCCTTTGAAGTCGTCAAAGGACAGCAGAAGGTTCCGCATCCGAAGGATGGCCCCAAAGAGGGCAATGAAATCCTTCTGATTCTGTTCCCCCTCGATCCTGGGCTCGGACAGTGGGAACTTTTCTGTCAGTTCGTTGATCATGTCCACATAGCCCGGCTTGTCCTTCCCGTCCTGAGTGGTGTAGCCGTAGTAGTAATCATCGAACTTGTGCAGCAGGACGATGCCGCCGGCCTCCCGATCGCCAAACAGTGCAATAGCAGAATCCACCCGCTTTTGCAGATTGCGGAAGCAGACGATGTTGCCGAAGGTCTTGATGGAATTCAGGATACGGTTGGTGCGGCTGAAAGCCTGGATGAGACCGTGCATCTTCAGGTTCTTGTCCACCCAGAGGGTGTTCAGAGTGGTGGCATCGAACCCGGTGAGGAACATATTCACCACGATCAGCAGATCCAGCTCCTTGTTCTTCATCCGCAGGGAGACGTCCTTGTAGTAGTTTTGGAACTTATCGCTGTCGGTGGAGTAGTTGGTGTGGAACGTTTCGTTGTAGTCCCGGATAGCGGCCTCCAGAAAGTCCCGGCTGTTCTGATCCAGGGCGCTGGTGTCCTCGCTGTTCTCCTCGTCCAGGATGCCGTCCGCTTCCTCCTCGTTGGCCCCGTAGCTGTAGATCGTCGCCACCCGCAGCCGCTTTGCCGGGTCGGCGGCCATCTGCTTTTTGAACTCCTGATAGTAAAGCTTGGCCATGTCCACCGAGGCCACCGCGAAGATGGAGTTGAAGCCGCTGAGGCGCTGTTTCTGCTTGATCTCCTCTACCGCGCCGTTTTTGCCGGAGGCCACCTCCGCGATGTTGGTGAGGGTATTGAACAGATAGGTCTTGTCCCCTCTGTAGGTCTTCTGGTCGAAGTGTTCCAGGATGTACCGGGTCACCAGCTCGATGCGCTCTGGCGCCATGAAAGCCTTTTCCCGGTCGATGTCCCAGACCGCCTTGTCGTCAATGTCTGGCTCGGCGTCCATGGTCTGGATGTAGTCCACCCGGAAGGGCAGCACATTTTTGTCATTGATGGCGTCCACGATGGTGTACGTGTGGAGCTGGTCGCCGAAGGTCTGGGCGGTGGTGAAGAACTGCGCCCCGCCGGCGGCCCGGGCATTGGCGGCAAAGATAGGGGTGCCGGTGAAGCCGAACAGATGGTATTTCTTAAAATTCTTCACGATGGCCGTGTGCATATCTCCGAATTGACTGCGGTGGCACTCGTCGAAGATGATGACCACATGCTTCTGATAGACCTCGTGGGCCGGGTATTTCTTGATGAAGGTGGACAGTTTCTGGATGGTGGTGATGATGATATGGGCGTTGTCGTCCTCCAACTGCTTTTTCAGGATGGCGGTGGAGGTGTTGCTGTTGGCGGCCCCCTTTTCAAAGCGGTCATATTCCTTCATGGTCTGGTAGTCCAGATCCTTCCGGTCCACCACAAACAGCACCTTGTCGATATAATTCAGCTGGGAGGCCAGCCGGGCCGTCTTGAAGGAGGTCAGCGTCTTACCGCTGCCGGTGGTGTGCCAGATGTAGCCGCCGCCCTGGATGGTCCCGTACTTCTTGTAGTTATTGGCGATCTCGATGCGGTTCAAGATCCGCTCGGTGGCGGTGATCTGATAGGGCCGCATGACCATCAGCATATTTTCAGAGGTAAAAATACAGTACCGGGTCAGCACATTTAGAAGGGTGTGCCTGGCGAAGAAGGTGCGGGTGAAGTCGATGAGGTCGGGGATCACCTTGTTGTTGGCGTCCGCCCAGAAGGAGGTGAACTCAAAGCTGTTGCTGGTCTTCTGCTTTTTGGCCTTGCCGGAGGACGCCTCCCGGATGGCGTTGAACCGGGTGGAGTTGGAGTAGTACTTGGTGTTGGTGCCGTTGGAGATGACAAAGATCTGTACATACTCGAACAGGCCGCACCCCGCCCAGAAGGAGTCCCGCTGGTAGCGGTTGATCTGGTTGAAGGCTTCCCGGATGGCCACGCCCCGGCGCTTGAGCTCGATATGTACCAGGGGCAGGCCGTTGACCAGCACCGTCACATCGTAGCGGTTGTCATGCTTGGCCCCCTGCTCCTGGCTTACCTCATACTGGTTGATGACCTGGAGACGGTTGTTGTGGATGTTCTTCTTGTCGATGAGGGAAATGTTCTTGGAGGTGCCGTCGTCCCGCCGGAGCACCTGCACGAAGTCCTCCTGGATCTTCCGGGTCTTCTCGACGATGTGCTCGTTGGGGTTGGCAATGGCATTCTGGAAAAACTGCTCCCACTCGCTGTCGGTAAACTGGTAATCGTTCAGGGCCTCCAGCTGACGGCGCAGGTTGGCGATCAGGTCGGCCTCCTGGTGGATTGGCAGATACATATAGCCCTGCTGGGTGAGCAGCTGGATGAACTCACGCTCCAGCGCCGCCTCGCTCTGGTAGCTGTCGGAGCGTTTTTTCACCGGCTCGTAGGAGGTGACCACGGTGTTTTCCGTTGTGGCGGCAATAATATTGAAAGAAGTCATGTTGGACCATCCTCCGCAGAACGGCAGTTGAAATACGCCTTGCATGGTGCCGTTTCAAAGAAATAGACTCCCATGAAAGAAGTATAGAACCTATACCAGTGCCCCATTGTAATCCGCTTGGATTTTATGGAAAGCATTTCAAGAACATTCTTTTTCTGGGTATTCATCACGAAATACTGTACGCCCAGATACTCTATCAGGACATACAATGCGCATAGCGATTCGATTGCAGCCTTTTGATTGGCATGCTTAAATGCCGCTTTCCCGTTCCACATTTCGTCTCTGTGATGCTTTACTTTGTTGTAGACATCCCACCAATGTGGGTTGTGGTGGTGCTTCCATGCTTGCCATGGCTGTATATCCCGATATGCGTGCTGCTCGATTGTCAATACTTCATCAGCAATTTGGGGGCGGTGCTGCATCAGGATATCTCTATAATCATTGATACCGACCTGGTCTATATTAAAATCGGGCGAAAAAGATTTGCATAACTGTTTGCAGATCGTGTCGATCTCTCCGCAGACTGACAGGATCAACTGCAGATATTTTGTTGAGTAGGCGGTGTCATTGATTTTGTCAATGGCACAGAACGGCTCAGTGGCAAAAACCTCGTTCTCCAACTGCAAATAGTAATTCCAATATAACTCAATAAACCTGTTGATATCCATGGTAAGGCGATTCCTTCCGTATCACTATCACTGCTTTTCCTGAAAACTCAGCAACTTGTCCCGGTAGTATTCATACTGCTTTTTCCGGGCCTCGATTTCAGCAGGCAGGCCCTGAGTCAGGTCGTTGCAGAGGGTGTCGAAGCGGTCGAGAATAGAGACGATGCTCTCTTGTTCATCTAAGGCGGGGACGGGTACCCGCACTTTTTCGAGTCTGGCAATTGACAAACCCGGCTGAGCTCCTGCCGTCTTATACTGATTTAATTTTGCCACATCCAAAAGGTAGTACAGAAACCGCTCATTATAACTGCCCTGCTGGGAAACTACAACGGCATGTTCAGTGGCATAAAATTTCCCCGTCACATAGCAAACATTTCCGCATAAAGCACCTTGCCTACCAACCACAGAAAAACTCCCATTTTGGTTATATGTGGCGGTATATCCGCGCAATCCGTTTCCTCCATAGCATGGATAAGGATGTTCATCCGATTGCATATCAAATATATCTGTAGAGGGGATTGCTTTTCCAGCTTTCAAATTGCACAAATCTCCCAGTGCAAACCACTTGACAGCCCGGCGGAAGTCAGCTATCCTTGTCTGTCTGTCTGTCTGTCTGTCTGTCTGTCTGTCTGTCTGTCTGTCAAGGATTGTCGCGCCTGCGTTGTTGAAAGTCAACAGCAGATCTCGATAATACTCATACTGCTTCTTCCTCGCCGTTAGTTCCGCTATGAGTTTTTCGTTCAGTTCCGCCGTGAGTTCCGTAAAGGAATCCAGGATGCGGACGATCTCCTGCTGGACAGGGAGCGGGGGGAGAGGGATGGAGTATCGCAACACTGCACTTTTATCCCCTCGCGGCATTTTTGCGCCTTTTGCATTCTGCATATCATAGTTGAAGAAAGAATCAGACGAAAGAATGTAGTATAGAAATTGCGGCCGCAGAATATTTTTGTTCTTTATCTGTATGACCAGAACATCCCCATTTGTGCCGCCATCATGTGTGGCAAGCCAAATCTTTTTCAAATAAGGCCGGATATTGCCAATCAGGATATCGTCTTTTCTGAAATGAATCCAACGCCCGTCGCTTGGCACATAACTGGCAACTGTTTTCCCTTGCTTATCTGGCAACAAATTTTCAACGCCAACATAATTGTCCGCATTTACTTCTGCCACATCAATCCGCTCCGTGGCATAGGAACATACATCGCCTAAGTATTTATACTCCACCCCATCCGGGCAAAGCTGCTGGATCAGTTCTTGCAATCTACTCATATTCTCAACTCTCTCTATAGCCTGATCAGTTCTCTGATTTTTTCCTCTGACCGCTGTGACACGACTGCCTGGTATGCCCGCTCCAACTGCTCCAATGCAGAGAAAACCTCTTTCCGATACCGTTCTTCTCCCAGGTGATCAGCCTTTTCTCCCAAAGTCCAGTTTTTCATTTCCGGGAACATGTCGCTGGACATCTGATTCCAGATTACTCCATATCCATACAGCGCTTTCAGCATCTTTCCGTATGCCAATGTAAAGGTGTTCAGTGGCTCTAAAATATCTTTCGGGAAAATCAACTCCATTTCAGCGGCGATCCGGTGAAGGTCCTCGATTTTCAAAAGCAAGACCTTTCGGGCCGGATTGTCCAGCGGCGGTTTCGGCGCGTCCCCTGCTTCCTCCAAATAAGAGTTATTGGTCAGATATGCGTAGGTTAGACTTACGCAGAACAATGGTTTACCATTATCCTCTATCCCCAAATTGTCCCGGTGCTCACGGTATAAGTCCAGGAGTCCCTTGGCGATCAGGTAATCAGACAATCGCCGGTCAAATAGCTGCTGCTTGTTGCTGAGCTTGATCTGCCGGTGGGTCTGCCACAGGGCGATTATAGAGATGACAACAGCGAGGAGCGACAGCCAGGTGTCCGGGTCTTTGATATAGTCCATCATTTACAGAACCGCACCTCCCGGGTCTGGGTCTTTCCCTCCATGGCGCCGTGGGGCGTGGTTATTTCCACTTTGGAAGCGACCACTTTTGCATCCAGTTTCTCATTGTAAAAACCCTGAAAATTCTTGCTCATGCGTCCACCTCGATCTCTCCAATGATCTTGTCGATCTCCTCCCGCAGCACCTGCTCCCGGGCCACGATCTTCTCGATCTCGGCATTCAGCGCGGTGATGTCGATGACCTCCCGGGTGTCCTCCTGCTCCACATAGGTGGAGACGGACAGGTTGTACTCCTGCTCCCGGATCTCCTCATAGGCGGCCAGGTGGGAGAAGTGGGCGACCTCGGCGCGGCCGGCGAAGGTGTCCACGATGCGGTCGATGTTCTCCGGGGTCAGCCTATTGTTGTTGGTCACCTTGATGCACTCGCCGGAGGCGTCGATAAACAGGGTTTTGCTGTCCGCCTTGTTCTTTTTCAGCACCATGATGCAGGTGGCGATGCTGGTGCCGAAGAACAGGTTGCTGGGTAGCTGGATGATGCAGTCGATGAAGTTGTTGTCGATCAAGTACTGGCGGATCTTCTTCTCCGCCCCGCCCCGGTACAGGATGCCGGGGAAACAGACGATGGCGGCGGTGCCGTTGGATGCCAGCCAGCTGAGGCTGTGCATGATAAAGGCCAGATCCGCCTTGCTCTTGGGGGCCAGCACCCCGGCGGGGGCAAAGCGGGGGTCGTTGATCAACAGGGGATTGTCGTCCCCGGCCCACTTGATGGAGTAGGGGGGATTGGAGACGATCAGCTCAAAGGGCTCATCGTCCCAGTGCTGGGGATTGGTCAGGGTGTCCTCGCAGGCGATGTCGAATTTGTCAAAGCCGATGTCGTGGAGGAACATGTTGATACGGCACAGGTTGTAGGTGGTGATATTGATCTCCTGGCCGTAAAAGCCGTTGCGGACGGCGTCACGGCCCAGCACCTTCACCGCCTTCAGCAGCAGAGAGCCGGAACCGCAGGCGGGGTCGTAGACCTTGTTGACCTCGGTCTTGCCCACGGTGCCCAGGCGGGTCAGCAGCTCGGACACGTCCGCCGGAGTGAAGAACTCGCCGCCGGATTTGCCGGCGTTGCTGGCGTACATGGTCATCAGGTACTCATAGGCGTCACCAAAAGCGTCGATCTGGTGGTCCTTCACGTCGCCCAGTTTCATATCGGCCACACCGTTCAGGAGCTTCACCAGCTTCTCGTTCCGCTTGGCCACGGTGGCACCCAGCTTGTTGCTGTTCACGTCATAGTCGTCAAACAGCCCGGCAAAGCTGCCCTCGGACTCGCTGCCCTGGGCGGAGCCTTCAATGTGACGGAAAACCGTTTCCAGCGTCTCGTTCAGGTTCTCGTCCCCGGCCGCCCTGGCGCGAACGTTACAGAACAGCTCACTGGGCAGGATGAAGAAGCCCTTTTCCTGCACCAGCCCCTCCCGGGCCTCCTCGGCCTCCTCGTCGGACAGCTTGGCGTAGTCAAAATCGGCATTCCCGGCCTCAATCTCGCCGGCGTTGATGTAATTGCAGAGGTTTTCCGAGATGTAGCGGTAGAACATGGTGCCCAGCACGTAGTTCTTGAAATCCCAGCCGTCTACCGCGCCCCGCAGCTCATCCGCGATGGCCCAGATCGCCCGGTGCAGCTCGTCCCGCTCCTGCTCTTTCCTGATATCAGCCACAGTGGTGTCCTCCAAAATTTATTTTGATGCGCATCGGATCAGCGACTTCCTTTCTCCTCTTTCGGGAACCGCGGATCAGGGGGCTTTTTCGCATCCGGCGGCAACAGCCAGGTCTTTCCTGCCTTGACCGTCCCCGGGATTCGCCCCTGAGCGCAGAGCAAGGCCACCCGACGAGGTGAAATCCCCCATAACTTTGCCGCCTGTTTCGTCGTCAAAAATTCCATAGAGCATCCCTCTATACGCAAATTTCTACCAGATATTATATTCTGTTATCTGAATATAGACAAGATATTTTTTCGTATAAGAGTATAGAAATCTTGTTGTCCCATAAACAGGCGTATTCTTTGATTATGCGGTGCATTTTTTGCGGGTGGCACTGTAGTTTAGAACGACACAGCGGCCCACAGGGCAAAACTGGCGGTAATCGCCGCTGCTGTGGCAATTCGTTCTTTCATTCCGGTTCCTCAGATACGAAACGAGCGCCCGTTCTACTGTTCGGAAAGCTCCGGAGGGGTATAGAAGCAGTCATACAGCCCCTTGAGCAGTTCGTTTTCCATTGTCATCGCCTCCTTGCGACACAAACCTATACCACACCTCCCGCAGAATATCCATCAGAATTTCAGGAGGTGATCCAGAATATCTGCCGCTTGCCGCAGCTCCTCCTGAGACGCTTCGGCGGGTTTGTTCTCGTCCTTGGCAACTGGGCAGGCCAGATAGGGGGCATAGTTCTGCCGGGTCATTGCGGTCCTGAAGTGGCCCAGCATCTGAGAAACCTCTTTCGTGTCCATGCCATTTTGCAGAGACAGGGCGGCGCAGGTGTGCCGGAGATCCGCGAACCGAATGTGATCCAGCCCGGCCTCTTGGATGATCTCATTGTGTAGCCGGCGCACCATCTGGGGCGAGTAGGGCCTCTGGGTGGCTGGGTGCATGAACATGAGCGGACTTCTTGGGTGTTTGGCGTGCTCCAGGCGCAGGAGTTCAACCGCCTCCGTTGTCAGACTGACGATCCTGGTGCCGCCTTCATACTCCACCAGCTCCCGCCGTTCCACGGAGCGTTTCTCGGCGATGGTCAGCGTCCGCTCTTTTACATCCAGGTCGCTCCACTTCAGTGCGATCAGCTCTCCCTGCCGAAGTCCCGCCGTCAGCGCCAGCAGGAACATGGGGAGGTACCCTAACCGCTCCGCCGCGTCCAGATAGTCCTCTACTTCTGCGGGCGTCAGCACATTGGCGCTGACCTTCTTGGGCTTTGGGTAGTGAAACGCTCGAGCGGGATTTTCCGTTATCAGGCCATCCCGCATCGCCTGGTCCAGACATTGCTGGAGCAGCCGGTGGATGTGCCGCATGGTATGCTCCCCCAGTCCTGGGTATTCGGGACTTTCCGGGCGGTGACCGCCAAAGCGCCTGCGCTCCTCCAGAAAATCTCCCACCTGCTCCGCGGTCAATTCAGAGAGCGGGATCTCCCCCAGTCCGGGGAGAATGTGGTTCTTAAAGATGTAGCCATGAGCTGCGTATGTGGTCGGACGGCTCTGGGGCTTGTCATAGGCTTTCTGCCAGCGGAGGACATACTCTCGCAGCGTCATATCCCCACCTCCATGCACTGGCGCTGCAGGTTCCGGAAGGCCACCCGCGGAAGCCCCGCTTGTTTCAGAATCTGCTTGTGGAGGTAGTAGAACTCGTGGAGCTGGTACGGTGCTCCGGTCTTGGGGTTGAGGAACACATAGCGGCCGGTTTCCGGTACCCGTTCCAGCAGATGCTCCGCCCTGCTGTTGAGGGTCAGCAGGCGTTGTCCCTTGAGGATGTACCGGCAGCGGATATGAAAATCGGCCCACGACAAGGTGATGAGTTCACATTGCCGCAGGCCGCTGGAGAGTCCTGTGTAGATGAGAGGGAGTGCGCCCAGTTGTTCCGCTGCGTTCAGGTACCGTTGGAGCTGTCCCAGGCGCAAGGGAGTTGTTTGATACGCTTCTGCTTGTGGCTCCTGACAGAGCCGCACCGGGTTGTAAGGGATGCGCTGGTCGCGGGCCGCTTCATCCATACAGCGCCGCAGGAGCAGATGGACGCACCAGACGCTTCTGGCGCTGAGTCCCTGGCTCCGCAGGCTGTCATAGAAGCTGGTGACGGTGCATTCTGACAGTTCCACCAGCGGGATACCCCCGATTCCGGGGAGAATGTGGCGGTAGATCAGGTTGCGGTATCCGCCCACGGTGCTGCCGCTCCATCTGCCCTGGTTCTCGCAGAACCAGCGGTCGCACCACTGGCCCACCGTGAGGTTAGGTTCTTTCTGCATATCGTCGCCTCCTTTTGGCAACCGAACAATACCACAGAAAGAGAGAAATAGCCACTGGAAAGAGTGGAATGTTTAATGTTTGCAGAAGAATGACCGCTCCCGAACGATGCCGCTTGTTGACTTTCTTGTCATATACTTATCATATGACAAGAATTCGATTCGGGATCAGATATTGGCTCCAGCCAAATAGCGTTTCAGCAGGAAAGCGCAGAAGTAGGGGAAGGTATAGATGTTATCACTATATCCGATGTTTCCGCCGGTGAACTTAATGCCGCAGTGAATATCCGCATACTTCTCACTGCTGATCAGGGTCCTCATGGACTTGGCAGTCCCGTTTTTGGCCTTCACCTCAACAGGGATCAGGGCGCTTGCCGTTCGGACGAAGAAATCCTGTTCCAGCGTAGAATCGTCCCGTTTATAGTAATAGAGTTTGTATCCCGCCTTGACCAGTGCTTCGCCAACCACATTTTCGTAAAGCGCGCCCTTATAGACGCCGAGATTTTTGTTGGTCCGCAGATCCTCCTGCGCTTCTTCGTCCAGCATGGCCACAAGCAGGCCGCTGTCGGCAAAGTAGATTTTATACTTGGTATCGTCATAGTTGCCCTGCAGCGGCAGTTCCGGGAAATTCAGGCAGTAGCAGATATTGACCATTCCCGCATCATCCAGCCATTCCACACATCCTCTATAGTCACGGAAGCGAGCGCCGGAGGCAACTTTGGAGATTTGAAACTTCTTGTTGTCCTTGGCAAGCTGCACGGGAATGTGGTTGAATACATTCAAGATCCTGGTCTGGTCGATGCCCTCGGCATATTTGCGAATGTCCTCCTTGTAGTCCGCAATCAACTGTCTCTGTATCTCAAGCGACCCTTCAAAGGTACCTTTTACAATGAATTCACGAACAACAGCGGGCATTCCTCCCAGGATGCAGTAGTCAAGGAAGAGGGAGCTGCACACCGACATCTGTACCTCGTTGAAGGGCGTGAGATTTCGCATATGCTCCAGCATATCTTCGATGAAGGTATCGTCATAGCCTTTGGCCCACAGGAATTCCTCGAAATCCAACGAGAACATCTCGTAGTCAGACTTGTAGCCCACGCTGTTGCTCTCGATTTTCCGGTAATTGATGCCCAGCATGGAGCCGCTGCAGATCACATCGAATCTGCCGTCGATTTTGAAGAACTTCAGCGCTGTTGCAATTTCCGGAAACTCTTGCAGCTCATCAAAGAATATCAGTGTTTCGCCCTCAATAAACCGTTTGGATGGGTCCATTCTGGAGATATTCTTGATGATGTCATCTGCCCTATATCCGTCCGCTGTGATCATTTTATACTTTGGTTCTTCCACGAAGTTGATGGTGATCACACTCTGGTAATTCATCTCTCCAAACCGCTTGATCGACTCGGTTTTCCCCACCTGTCGGGGCCCCTTGACGATCAACGGCTTTCTGTCAGGGTTCGCCTTCCATTCGGCCAGGAATGCATCGATCTTTCGTTTTAAATAGAGCATTTCACCCACCTCCTTCGCCACTATTATACCGATACCCGATGGAGAAATCAATCGAAATCGCAAAAAAATGAGCGAGTTTTCTTTTCTTCTGCACATTTTATGAGCGAGTTGTTGGGCCTGAATACATATTTTTCGTTTTTTGGGAGAACGTGTCCCGCACCAGGGGCTTATTCTTTGTTTATGCGGCGCAATTCCTGCGTCACTGTTTTGAGGTGATTGGCCTGTCATCTCCCCCTCAAACCGGGCGGAACATCTTTTAATACACAGAATCCAATCCCACACAAATCCCAAAAGACGAAAGGGTTTCTTGAAACAAGCAGGGCAAAAGAGTTCTAAAGAGGAACTGCCCAAGCAGAGGAAAGGGCCAAAGAGGGCGGAAAAGTGGCGGATGAAGGTTCAGACACACATTTGGGAGCAGGAGGCCCGGGGTTCGAGTCCCCGCACTCCGACCATCTTTCGCAGAAAAACCGCCGTTTTAGGCGGTTTTCCTGCGTTTTTTGTTTTGCTTTTGTGATTTGGACGATTGCTGTTCAGCGACGGTTTTAGGAGCAAAAAAGCGGCGAGAGCACGAGCAAGGATAGCCGCCGAAACCGCCAAATCCCTAACCCATCCCTAATTGGTGTGACCGCTGTTTTCTCGTTGTGGATACGACAAATTCTTGAGTTTTTTATCTATTTCCCATATAATAACTTTGAAAACAGAACGGGCGCATTCTGAGTTCAGGGAATCAGCCTTGAGGTGGAGTGTTTATGAGCAAAGACAAGAAAGGTATTTCTCAAGAAGATATCATGGCTCTTCTTGATACTTGCTACGAAAAATGTCTGAATGGCGTTCCCTATGTGAGCCCATCCGTAGAGAAATTGGCCAACAACTATTTAGATAAATATCCCACTAAGCAGCAGGCATGCAAGGCCATGATCAATAATCAAATTATCAAATGCACTACCTCTGGCTTCATTACCGGATTTGGTGGAGTTATTACAATGCCTGTTACCTTGCCTGCCAATATCGGCAGTGTTTTATATGTGCAAATGCGCATGATCGCCTGCACAGCATATATGGCTGGCTTTGAACTGAATAGTGACCAAACACAGACATTTGTATATGCCTGCCTTGCTGGTGTATCCGTAAACAAATTGGTTAAACAGGCGGGAATCAAGTTCGGAGTTAAGTTTGCTAACGGATTGATAAAGAAAATTCCCGGGAAAGTTTTGACCAAAATCAACCAAAAAGTAGGATTTAGATTTATTACGAAATTTGGAAGTAAGGGTATTATCAATTTGGGAAAGCTTGTCCCCGGTGTTGGGGCTGTTATCGGCGGTGGCCTTGATTTAGTAGAAACCAAAGCCATAAGTGTTCGAGCGTACAAATGGTTTTTTGAAGGAGACTTCTCTTGCGATCAAGATTCCGCTGATGATGCAGTCGAGATTGTAGCAGATGACTTTGAATGTTCCACAACTCTTTAATCATTTGATTTATGGCTAACCCTCAAATTATAAAGCCCAAGGGACGAGGTATCGTCCCCTGGGCTTCATTTATTTTACCCCACTTTCTCAAACGGTATCACCTTACACCGGCTCCCCTCCGGCGGGTCGGGCGGCTCCGGTTCCGGTTTGGCTGTGGCCGTCTCCATGAAGCCGCCGATCTTCTCCGCCGCGCCTCGCTGCATGTCGTTGGTGATGTGCGTATAGGTATCGAGGGTGAACCCGGCGCTGTAGTGGCCCAGCATACTGGACAGGGTCTTCACATCCACGCCGCTGGAGAGGGCCATCGTGGCGAAAGTATGGCGCAGATCATGGAAGCGAACACGCTCCTCAATGCCCGCCTTTGCCAGCAGCTTCCGGTTAATCCTGGACACCGCGTCCGGGCTCCAGTAGCCGCCGGTGCGGGGCGACGGGAACAGGAGGGGGTTGTCCGGGTGCTGTTCATGCTCCTTCACCAGCATATCCACGGCCTGCTGGGACAGCGCCACCTTGCGGACGGAGTTTTTGGTTTTCGGCTCCGTCACCACCAGCTCCCCGTCAATCCGGGTGACCTGCTTGCTCACCGAGAGGATACGATCCTTCACATTCAGGTCGTCCCACCGGAGTGCCAGTAGTTCCCCCCGCCGCAGGCCGCTGGACAGTTCCAGGAAGAACATGGGCAGGACGCCGTACTTCTCCGCCTCGCTGAGATATACCCCCAGTTTCTCCGGCGGGATGATGGCCATCTCCTTTTTCTCCTTAGGCGGGATGCGGCAGTTGTCGCAGGGGTTGTAGGGAATGATCCGCTCCTTGACTGCCTGCTTCAGCGCCGAGGAAAGCACCATGTGGATGCGCCGCACCGTGCTGCCGGACAATTCTGTGTT
The DNA here is from genome assembly GCF_002159455.1 of Flavonifractor sp. An306. Classification (GTDB taxonomy): domain Bacteria; phylum Bacillota; class Clostridia; order Oscillospirales; family Oscillospiraceae; genus Flavonifractor. Next base: position 3,492 of record NZ_NFIQ01000008.1, on the reverse strand, counting down.
GGTCTGCGCCTCGAACCGCTGCACCCGCCCGCTGGTCTTGGAATCGTTGTACATCTTCTGGATCTGGATGGCGGCGAGCCGCTTGAGCTTGACCCCTCCGATGGCCGGGATAATGTGGTTCTCGATGCTGTTCACATAGGTCTTGGCGGTGTTGGGGCGGATCACGGGCTTGCTGTAGGTTTCAAACCACAGCCGGCACCACTCCGCCACCGTATAGTCCTCGTTGTGGTTCACCGGGATGCCCCGGTTGTCCCGGATGGCCCGGTCCAGCTTCTCCTTGCACTCGGCCCGTGTCTTGGCGGATACGCTTTTCTGGATGGCCCGGCCGGTGGCGGGATCAATCCCCAAGGTGTATCGGCCCTCCCAGCGGCCGTTGGGCTTTCTGCGGATGCTGCCCTCGCCGTTTGCCCGTTTCTTTGCCATTGCTCATCCCTCCTTTTGCAACACAAACAAATACCACAGAATCTTTGAAATAGCCACTAAAATATTTCCGTCTTTTTGGCCGACTGCTCCTCAATCCACGCCATGAACTTATCACGTGGGACGATGATCCGGCTGCCCAGGGTGATGGTGGGGAAATCCTGCCGGTGAGCCACCTCGTAGGCATGGGCCAGCCCGATACCCAGCACATCGGCCACATCCTGCACGGTCAGCATCAGGGGAAGTTCGTTAAAAGAGTTGTACTTGGATCGTTTCATCAAATTCCTTTCTACCCTTCTCGTGGAAGGGATTTTATTCTTTGTTTTGCGGCTCATTTTCTGCGCCGCTTACATGGTCATACCACCCATATTTTGCTCCTCCACATGGTCATCCGGCCTGTGGCCCAGGGCAATCCGCTTTTCCTGGAGCGCCTGAAGCCGCTTGTGGTCAATGTGCAGCCCCGTGCTTGTGGAATCCTCCGGCACATTGTCCCGGAAGATGTTGCCCATGTGGTGGAGGAGCTGTGTGGCAGAAAGCAGAAGGCCGGGCGGCCCAGGCTGGCCCTGTTCCATGCGTTCCTTGAAAAACTGTGCATAGGTGTGCCCCTGCATTGCCGCAGCTTGGAACCATCCATAGGCAACCTCCTGATCCTGTTCCACCCCCTCCCCCATCAGGTACAGCTTGCCCAGCAGATACTGCGCCCAGGGGTTCTGTGCCTCTGCAGCCTGCCGGAAATACTCCGCCGCCCTATCCGCATTTTTAAGTACGTGCTCACCCCTCAGATGCTCCTTGCCCAGGGCGTAGGCGGCGTAGTCGTTCCCGTTTTGCGCCGCCGCGTTCAGCCACCGGATGCCTTCGCTGGGATCGTGTACATCTGGGTCGTCGGAGAGAAGCAGTTTTCCAAGCGCATACTGAGCCTGAGGCAGTTCACGCTTCGCCGCCTGCTCCAGCCAGTGCCTGGCCTTCTCCGCATCAGGAATCAGCAAACCGCCATCCCGGTACATCTGCCCCAGGAAGGTTTGGGCATAGGGATCACCCATCTCCGCCAGCAGCTCCAGTCTTTCGGCGGCCTCGTCCCGTTCTTCCAACGGGAACGCCTCATTTTCAATGATTCTCCGCAGCTCCCGGCATGTCCAGGTGAGCGTCCCCTCATCCACCCAGTCACCGTAGTCCTCCATATCTCTGTCCTCGAAAGAGATATGGTTCAGCCGGATGTGCTCGGCCTCCTGAATCACCGCATTCTTGACGGCACGGAACTCTTTCCGTTCGGAGAGCGGCGGGCGCTGCCGCGCTCTCTCGGAGTAGAAGTCATTCACTTTGCATTGCAGCTCCCACCACTTCTGATAGCACCTGTCCACAACAGGCAGGTGTTCCATCTGGTTTACGATCTCATCGACCTGTCGCTTTATCTGCTTTGGAAGATAGCCATAGGACTTCTTGCCCTTTACATCGCCAAGTTGCTGGGAAAGATTTAGCATCATCCGCTCTGCTTCAGGATGCTCACAGACCGACTCGCTCATCTGCCGGGACAGCTCCAGCATGGCCTTCCGGGTCTCCCGCACCAGTTCGTCCCGGCTTTCAGACTTCTGCTCATAGAGGTGGAGCATCTCCTGTTTGAAGATCTGATTGGTGAGCGTAGACTTGATCTGCCGGATACCATCTCTGGACAGATATGCCTGCTTGGGATTTGCTGACCACGCCATCATGTGCACGTGAGGATGCTCCCCTTCATCGTGGAAGGCAGCGTACCACCGGAAGTCCTGGGGGTTGATATTCATAGCGGCAGCGATGTCGTTGCGGTGTGTGCGCAGGAGAGAACGCCACGCCTGGGCATTGTCATAGCCCAGGCGCTCAGCATCCTCCCGGTGGAGGGAGATGATGTGCGTCCACACATTTCCGGTGTAGTGCTCCAGCTCCGACATTGCCTTGTCCAGATCCACACTGTCCTCGTCACCGAACAGCCCGTGGTCACCCAGACGTTCTGCCCGGGGACGGGTCGCGATGTACCTGGCATATCCCTCCGAGGATTGAACCTGGGACCAGTTCTCCTCCAGGGCCAGCGTGATGAGGGACGAGGCGCTGGCTTTGGTGGGGTGCTGCGTATAGCTTTCATACTCTAGCAAATCTTTTGTGTCAGGAAAATCTTTTACCAGTTTTGTGATGAGCTGCTCCTGCTTGCGTGTGGGCAGACGATCATCCGGGATGATCTCCACCCGCTCCCGCGTGGCGATGTACTTCATGTATCCGCCCGCGCTCTGTCCGCCGCCGCATTTGATATACGGGCTTTTGACGATCAGTCTTGCCATGGGTCATCCTCCAGCTCCCACAGCTTCTGCACCAGCGATACCTTGCCGTTGGTCTTTTTCACGTTAGTCCTCCACTTCTGCTGGCGTCAGTACATTGGCGCTGACCTTCTTGGGCTTGGGGTAGCGAAACGATCGGGCAGGATTTTCCGCTATTAAGCCATCCCGCATCGCTTGATCCAGGCATTGCTGGAGCAGTCGGTGGATGTGCCGCATGGTATGCTCCCCCAGCCTTGGGTATTCAGGGCTTTCCGGACGGTGGCCGCCAAATCGCCGTCGCTCCTCCAGAAAGTCTCCCACCTGTTCTGCGGTCAATTCAGAGATCGGGATCTTCCCCAGGCCGGGGAGGATGTGGTTCTTGAAGATGTAGCCATGAGCTGCGTATGTGGTCGGACGGCTATGGTTCTTGTCATAGACCTCCTGCCAGCGGAGAATGTACTCTCTCAGCGTCATATCCCCACCTCCCTGCACTGGCGCTGCAGGTTCCGGAAGGCCACCCACGGCAGGCCCGCCTGTTTGAGTATCCGCTTGTGGAGGTAGTAGAACTCATGGAGCTGATACGGCGCTCCAGTCTTGGGATTGAGGAACACATAACAGCCGGTTTCCGGTATCCGCTCCAAGAGATGCTCTGCCCTGCTGTTGAGGGTCAGCAGGCGCTGGCCCTTGAGGATGTACCGGCAGCGGATATGAAAATCGGCCCACGACAAGGTGATGAGTTCACATTGCCGCAGGCCGCTGGAGAGTCCTGTGTAGATGAGAGGGAGTGCGC
>NZ_NFIQ01000079.1 GCF_002159455.1 Flavonifractor sp. An306 | reverse complement strand
TCCATCATCTCACTGAGGTCATATTCCAGCGGATTCTGGGCAAAATCCGCCAGTGCCTTGTTCATGGCGTCATGCTCCTCTGGCGTGACGGTGATGCGGATGCGGCGGGCAGGGGTGTTGTACTCGTCCAGATCCTGAAGGTTTACACTGCCGCTGACGCTGCACTCCAGCAGGATGGCGGCCAGATCAGTGACCACATCAATAGCGAAGTGGAAGTCCATCTCCACGCCATCGGAGTGTGTAAACTCCAGATACTCCACGGTCTGGCGGAAGTCCCAGTTCTGCTTGTCCAGACCGATCTTGGTGAAGATTTCGCTGAGGGGGATTTCCTCTTTCTTCTGGTCTTCTAAAAAGGCCACAAGGTTCAGGCTGTCGTCCGAGCCTCCGATAAAGTTGCCCCAGTATTTTTTGATATACATGACCATCCTCCTCACTTGCGAGTCAAAGTTCCGTTATCAATGAAGGCAGCCTCCCGGATGCGCCGGAGGGATTCCGGCTCCAGCAAAAACTCCCGCAGGTTCGGGTTTTCAAAAAAGTTCATGGGCCGTACTTGAGTCGGTGCGGCTGCGGCCCACAGCCTTGAGGTGGCCAATTCTTCTGTGATTTCCAGGGCTTTTTCCCGATCACCCAAGTAGAGGTAGCGGGCAATCACATCTTCGTAAGCGGCCTGCCCAAGCGGGGTCCCTCGCAGTTCCTCAAACAGCGCCACCACATCCTTCGCGCTGCCGTACAGACAGCATAAGTAGAACAGCTTGGCTTTCCCTTTGGGATCGTCCGGCGTCAACTTTTTGTTTTTTGATTTGATCTGCTCCCAGAGCTGCTCCCTCGTCTGCGGCTCCTCCGGCTCACAGTAGGGAGCATTCTTGTTTCCCTCCGCAAAAGGCATTACACCCCGCGTGAGGCAGTCGATCATGATGCCACAGAACCGATCCCGCTGGGGGAGGCCGTTCTCTGCCCGGATGCGCGCCTGTTCCTTCGTCAGCGCCTCGATTACCTCCTGCTCCCGGTGGAGCTGGATGGCGGCCACCGTCATGGCAGTCATGTGTTCATCGCTCACATTGCTGTAATGCCACTCCTCCAGCCAGGGAAGGATGGTCAGATCCAAAGCCAGCGCCTTTTCATAGTCCAGGTTGAAATATGCGACCTCGGCCTTGACCGCCGCTACCTGATGGGGGTATTTATCAGCAAAGGATTCCAGCGTGTCCAAGGCTCCTTCTTTGCCATCCATGATCTCATAGCAGACCATGCGGACTTTCTTGGGAAGTTTCACGACATCCATGTTGACGCCTCCTTCAATCTTTTTTCTGTAAGTAGTAGGTTCCACACTGGCCCCACAGCCGGGTGTCCAGGTTTTCCTTTCTGATGTCTGCCACCTGCCGAAAAACCGGCGCACCCCGGATGCAGGCTCCCACAAAATAGAGGGCTCCACAGTTGCGGCACTGCATATAGTGGCAGACGGTATAGTGCTGCTCAGCGTCCAGCACTGCGCCAGTATCCTCCAGTGGGCAGTCACCGGCGTACAGTTCCATGTCACCCTGCCGCTCCAGTTCCATGAGTTTCTGGAGAAGCTGGTCATATTGGCGGCAGGAGATGCTGCTGTCTTCCTTCATCTGTGCCGCCAGTTGACCACAGGAGGGGCAATACAACTTCTTGCTGTCCATCTTCATCTCTCCGGCTACAAATTACTTTCTACAACCATAACGGTGGTATAGGTCAATGCTGTTTCAATCCATTCCAAGACTGAGAAAAGAAAGGCTGATTCCTTTTCTGATAAACTTGGCAAACAATCCCGGACAAGGAGTATCCAGCGTTTCCAGTCCTCTTTCCCAATCCAGTTATCAAAGCAAAGGTCAAATTCCTCCTGTACTTCTCCATTGGTGGGGTCCTTAACCGGAAAGATTTGTTTCAGCGTGGGGATCAGCAGTTGTTCACAGTCCGGCCAGCCAATGGTGAGGATGGAGCGGTAGCAGTTCCAGTCCTCCCACTGCGGGTCATTCCCACAGTCTGGACGAAGGGGCAGGAAGGCCATGTGGATCTTCTCGCCACTCTGGGTGTATAGGCGGGGAGTGAGGTCGATCTGCCTTTCCCGGCTCTTGGGCGGCAAGAAGCCATGGTAGATTGGGGAGGCCAGAGTTTCATCCTTCATTTGTTGTTCTCCATTCTATCAGTTCACATCCACCCGGATAATAGGTCGGTAGAAGTCATAGTCGCCGTTCAGTTTCTTCTCCTCCTGCACTTCCGGCTTGCAGTGCGGCGAACAGGGCAGGAAACCGAGGAAGATTCCAAGTCCGCCGCAGATGCTGCGCCCGCCATCACCGCCGCAAGTGGTAAACTGCTCGGCCTTCACGACCTCCCGCATATAGGGGTCATAGGCAATGGACAGGCCGAAGAAGTTGGGCTCCTCCATATCGAAGGGCTTGTCCTCATCCTCCGGGCTTTCGAAGTGGTGCAGGTGCATGGAGTAGTGTGATTTTATTGGTGTCTGTATCCACATTGAGCCAGACACGATTGATTTCAACCATTGTCATTCCTCGCTTTTCAAAACGCTACGCTATAAAATCGGCTTTCCCAGATGGCCTCAAATTCCGCCTGCTCTATGATGCAGGCATGGAATTCCTCGCCCCAGACATGGGCGTTCAACTCCTCCACGGTGGGGATCGGCGTGATTTCGATGGCACCATCATAGAGGTCAGGGATATTGCGGGTGCTGCCGTCCGCGAAGACGTCGATGGAGCGGAGGGCCAGCCGCGCATTTTCGGTATCCACTTCATAGAGGATGATGGTCGGCTCTCCCTCTGGTGCGTCATCCCAAAAGAGCCTGATGTACTCGATCATTCCATTTCCCTCATTTGAACCAATGCCACCCGGTCATGACGCCGGTGGCCTCATCAATCTGGATCGCAATATCGTAATCACCGCGACAGCCCAGCAGGGCCGTGGGGTGACCGTTTTCCATAACCAAATCATAAAACTCAACTGCTATGTCTTGGAAGCTCTCTGGGATCTTCAGCACAGAAAAGGCATCCACTGACTGAGTATTTTGGAAAAATTCAATGGCCGTTTTCCTGCATTTTACGATAATTCCTGTTTGTGTGGTCAGCTCTTTCATGGTTCCGCTGCCTCGCTCATGTTCAGATACATCCCCATCGTTGTTTCATCGGCACAGGCCGCCCGGATCATTTTGGCCAGCATCATCAAATCGTCGATGTACTGGGAGTACACACAGAACACATCCTCGTCAGAGTCGAAGTGAAACAGCTCCTCACCGCTGTTGTTTTCCTCAAACTCCCGGATCACGCCCCGGGCCAGCCGCTCCCAGTCCTTGCTGCAGCCGGTCAGCCCCAGCCGGCGGAATTCCTCCGCCCGGAATCCGTCGCTGATCCTCAGCAGCAGGGAGATCGCGTAGGGGTGGTGGGGAATGAGGAAGAATGGCGCGATCTGCTCCGGCCTGACCCATATTTTGAAAGGCGGGCGCGGGTCGGAAATCCAGGGCAGAATCTCCCATTCGTCCTCCCGCCGGTTTCCGTATTGAAAAAGGTCTTTCATGGCTTCACCGCCTGTTCCAGTCTCTTTTTGCATTTCTCAATGTGGGACCGCTTGGCGGCCATGATCTCCCGCACCGTCTCCGCCTCCATCCGCAGCAGGAGGGCGATCTTCTCCGGGGGCATCCCGTCCGCCGCCAGCATACAGAGAATCTCCTTCTGCGCGGAGGCCTTGCCAGCCGCGAAGCTGGTATCATAGTCGTGAGACAGCAGGGCAAAGAACTGCTCCCGCGTCAGGGAGGCAATCAGCTCCGGCTCTCCGCGATCAATCCTGCTGCGAAGGGATTGTACTTCTTCCTGTGATAGTTTGGACATGGAATCACCCCTTTCCAGCATATCAGGAACCGAGTTGTCCTCCGTTTGCCGGGCAAAAGATCCTGCGGTTCGCCAACAGTTCCTCCAGCTTTTTGGCCAGCGCCTCCACAATGGCGTGGCAGGGGTTTTCGTAGCCCACGATCTCCAGCCTTTGCAGCTCGACACAGTGGAGCGTGCCGTAGAAGCTCAGCATGAAGTCCGTCAATTCGGCGATCATCTGGTAGCCCTCCATGTTGCTCACATCTGTCTGACCTTCTTTTGCGGTCATCAGCCCAATGATCCCCACCGCCACGGTAAAGGCGCCGCAGCAGGACTGCTCGGTCTGCATCCCAAGGCCCATGACGGAGAACATTTTCCGGGTCTCCTCGGACAAATTCAGATGGTAATATTCATTGCAGGCCATGAACATCGCCTCGGCGCAGGTCAGTTCCGTGCCGATGTGGTAGTGGTTGACCAGTTCATAGAGTTTCATTGTTGCCATACCATACTCCAATCGCAAAGCATTTCATTCTGTGTCACCCGGCGCAGCTCGTCCCGCACTTCCATCAGCGCAAAGCCCAGCAGATTTTGTCCCCGCCACTTCATGGGGTCCTGAGCCTCCGGGGAGCTGGCCGCGAGGCGGATGCCCCAGATGGCATCATAGGGGCTGGCCTCCACCAGCACGCTGTCCCCGGTGGAAAGGAGAAACTCCCGCAGTTCGCAGTTCTGGCTGAATTTGTGCCAGTTGCCAAGCAGCACAATGGCGTACTTGAACTTGTCCCATACCTTCTGATCAAAGCCCCGCACCTTGCGGCCCAGGGCCTTGATCTGCTTTTGGTCGCTGCATTTCAAAATCTGGTCCCGGATCTCTTTGTCGCCGAACAGCTCGGCCTTAGCAGCCATCATATACTGCTCCATGCAGAGGTAGGAGTCAGCCGTCGTATAGAAGTCCTCCATCCACCACTGGCTGAGGCAGCTTTTTGTCAGCTGGCCGTCCTCGGAAGGCTGATGGCCCCAGAACAGGCACAGCTCCCGCTTCCGCCCGGCGGCAAACTCCTGCTGGAGCCACTGGCGGGTGTACTTTGGCTGGCCTTCCGGCTGCCACGCATCCACCAAGAAGTCACCATGCTCCAGTACCTCGCTGCTGTCCTCGTCATCCCACCAGCCCTTCCAGGTCACCGGCTCGGGAAAGAGAGTGCGGTATTCCGTCCGCTCCTCCGGGGAGAGGGTGTCCAGCCAATCGCCAAATCGGTCTATGTAATCCTCCCCATAGCCCATGCGCCAGCCAATGGAGTATCGCTCGATCTCCCGGTGGGCCAGCCAAGGGGGAGGCATTATTTTCTTATCTTGTAGTGCCATATTGTTTTCCTCATTTCTCTTGCAGCTTCTTCAGCAGCTTCACGATCCGCTCCCGGTTCTTTGCGGTTTTCATGAAAGTGGGGAGATGGTCGGCCTGAGTCTTTTTCTGGCTTCCCGATGGCTTTTCCCGCAGGTCGGCGCTGAGATAGTCGATCAGATAGGCAAGGTGCTCCCGGTTGAGGGCCCAGACCGGCTTACCCTGGAATGAGGTCAAAAACCACAGTTCCAGGCCGAACCAGGGGTCCTTGTCGCCCTGAATCTCCGCACCATAGGAGAAAGCCTCCGCCGTCTTATGTACCTCGCCCGGCATGGTTGTTCCGCAATAGGGGCAGGCCACATGGAGGACGGGAAAATGCTGCCTTGCCTCATCTTCAATATCCACCCGATAGTACCTGTCGCAGTTTTTGCACTGGTTATGGACATCATAGCGGTAGATCGTCCGGTCGCGTGTCTCCTGATGGCCGCAGCACAAGCAGCGGAAATAGGCGTTATCATCGTCCGCTGTCACCACACCCGCGCCATGGCACTTGGGGCATTTTACCTGGATGCCGGTGGTGAAGGCGCTGTAGGCACTGTGGATGAAATAGGGTTCATCAACGATTCGGCTCATGCGACCGCACATTCCTTTCTCTACGACTGAACTAAAGATGCACAACGATTTCTTCCTCGTCCTTCCTGCCGAAATAGACAAGATATACCTTTGGATGTTCTTTGATATAGTCACTCAATCCGGAAATCTGTTTCTGTTCCAATGACTCGCCACAGATCGGGCAAACTTGAGTGGAGTCAATGTAGAAAAATGCATTGCCGCTAAAAATTTTCTCCGCCCGCTTTGGCATGCTGTCATTCCACCCAAAGCGGAGCTCATTTTCGGTAAGCTCCATAATCACAAGGGTTGATGACTGCGGCGCATAAACACTGCTAAGAAATATTGGCACCATATCGGTATCCGATGTAGATACAGCCTGAACAAACACATTCTTGCACTTTTTACAGCTGTACCTATGAACTACCATTAAACAAAATGTAAGTCGCCTGACTTGTTCGTTACCTTTCATGAGGTTTGTCCTCCCTTAATGGCCGTATTTGATGCCAATGCTGAACTCATTCCGGTGAAAAAGACACCTCCATAAAGACAATGCCGCATCAAAAATCATGAAGCTCATCGAACTTCGCAATCAGGGCATCTTTCTGGAGCATATCGCCTGGCAGGGCATCCAGGATATCCCGCAGGGCCATATAGATTTCATCCCGTTCCTCGGTTTCGATAAAGCCCATCTTGTTGAAGGTCTGGGTATAGGCTGCCACCGCATCCAGAGCCTGGGCCTGGGCGTCCTCGCCCGGCTCAGCGGCCAGCTTCATCAGCTGGGAACGGGTCTTGCGGTATTGATTGGCTGCCTTTTTCGCAGCAGCGGCGGGGATATGCTCCGCACCGTCCCAGCCTCGGAATGGATTATCCAGGTTTTGCGCCAGCCACTCCGGTTTCCGGGGCTTGGTGATCCGCAGATCCATTCCCGGCTTGCTTTTCCAGAGCTGCTTTGCCGCTTTTGCCGCCGTCTCCGGCAGGCTGGTCATCCAGAACCAGCGAAGCTCCGGCACCTGCTCCGGGGTGGGGATGTCAGCTGCGCCGAAGCCGAACAGGTCGAAGGTGGAGAGGTTCGTCAGTTCCCGGAACCCTCCCACGGCGGAGAAGTTCCCCAGGTTTCCCGGCGCGCCCCAGAGCCGCAGTTCCTTCAGGTGGGGATGGACAGCATCCAGCCCGGTCAGATCAAAGTCTTTCAGCTCGATGCCATGCAGCCCCCGTAGGTTCGGCAGTTCCGTGTGCGGGCGGTATTCCCCGATAAATTGGAGGGTCAAACCGCTGCCATCTTCGGGGGCATGGATTGCACAGGCGTCCGGCCCCTTGTTCTGGAACAGGAGCTGCTCCGTTCCCTCACACAACCACAGTTCCTCCAGCCCGGTCATGTCCAGCATCAGTTTTCTAATGCTGGTGCCCCGCAGATCAAGTGTCCTCTGACCGTGGTTCAGCAAAGTCACTTCATCAACAAAGGGAGTTTCCCGCAAAAACTCCAGCAGATCCGGGTGCCACCGCTCGCAGATGAGGGTGGAGAGGCAGGGCAGCGCCTTTAGTTCCAGCGCCGAATCGAATGGTTCGTACTGGTCCGTCACCCGATGGCTGCTGACCTTCACCGGGATACCGCCGATCTCCGTTTTCTCTTCGCTCTCCATGGCCTCCTTGAAGGCCTGCCGCCGTTCCTCCGGGATGGCCTGCCACCGGATCTGGAGGTACACATCATAGCCGTCACTCCAGCCTCCATAGGAGCGGCAGGACTGGTCGGTGAAGGACGGAAGTGTACCCACCAGTTTATACTGGGGCGGGACCTCCAACGGCACCCGCAGCAGGTGGAGGTCGCGGGACCAGTACATGAAGTCCTTGTAGAGCGGGCGGAGATGGGGCAGTTCCTCCGCAGTCAGAGGGGCGTCGCCCACCCAATCCAGAGAGAGGACCACTGCCCAAGATTCTTTGCTCACCGTGTCCGGCGGCGCAATATAGGCCACCTGGCAGGCGGTGTAGCGTTTCAGATATTGGTTATAGACTGTATAGACCTCTCCGGCGCTGGCTTTCATGGCACCACGCTCCCCTCATCAGTTCTTTTCCAGATAGAATCCCCATACGCAGTTGGAGAACTCTCCAGCAGCAAAGCGGTGGATCTGTCCGTCAATCTCTACCTGCCAGACCTCGAAGGTATGGTCTTGGTGATAGATCGGGTCTTTGACTTTTACTCGCTTGCCGGTGGTTTGCCAGTCGTAGTCAAAGATGTTCACACCAAACAATTTGCATTGACCGTCTGGGCCAAAAGTTTCATATTCCCAAGCCATGTGATGCCTCACAATTCAACGCACTTACCTACAAAGCAACAATTTTATTCCTGCTGCAAGAGTTCTATCAAAGAATCCAAATGCTTATCCCACGATTCCCAGTTATTACTTTCTTTCCAAAGTTCTACGATTTCTCTTTCGCCATCTTCATCAGGAACTTGATTTTTAATACTCCTCAATCGCCTAAGAAGGTCTTTTCGAGCAGTAGCTGAAGCTGAGAAATTCGTTATTGCTGACCAAACATTAGAATCCTCATCATCGTAGTTTAGCTTTCCTGTTTCCCGCCATTCAGAATAAAGTTCTGCGAGAGCGATGGCGGTATTATCATAGAGAAAGTCAATTTCGCTCACTGTTTCTCCAAGAAAACCTTCCTCTTTCAGAAAGCCGATCAATCCACCTAAAGTCAGTTTCTTATGTTTGGGTAAATAATCTGTTTTCAAAAGGGAAATTAGGTCTAAGCCATTATCACTTTCCAATGCTTTTACACCCCATGAACCCATCTTCCTGTACCTCCAATCTGATTCTCATGAACTTCACAATCCCGTGCGCTGCCAGCCGTCCAGCCGTTCCTGCACGGCGTCGATCATCCATCCTTCACCCACACGCTTCATGAGAAAGCGGCGGTCAAAGCTGGTGTTTTTCTCCCTGGTGTAGATGTAGAGCTTGTTCTTGGTGATCTGCTCTGCGTCAAGAAATTCTTCCCCCTTGTAGGTGCCCTGGGCGCTGTACGAGAGGCCCAGGGGCCGGTAGCCCGGACGGGGCTTTTCGCTCACATACTTCTCCCAGATCGCCAGCAGGCGGGGCACAGCCTCGGTGTCTTCAAACCCAGCCTGCTCCATGTACTGCTCCCATTCCGTCATTTCTGCAAAGAAAGAGGACAACACCCTGCGGCATTCCGCCGCAGCCTGTTCATCCAGCTGGGCTGGCTTTTTTGCCTTTTCCCGCTGGAGCTGGGAGAAGTGCTCCATCTGCTCCTGGGTGAACTGCACATGGGCCACTGGTTCGATGCGGCTGTTGCCGGCGATGGCCAGCAGGCCCTCATAGGTAACGGCGGTATGGTCGATCTGGATGTGGGAGAGCCTGGGGATGGAGGCCGCCTGGAGCAGTCCGGCATCGTCCAGCCCGGTGCGGTTGAGCGTCAGCAGGTCTATTTTACACTCGCGCAGGGCGGACAGGCCGCTGCCGTTAATTCCGGCGTTGCCGTCCAGCAACAGGTAACGCAGCTTGGGCATGGCGGAAAAGACGGGGAAGCAGGCGTCGGTGAGCACCCCGTCCTCCACGCCGAAGTTGGCCATGCTTTTATGTCCGGCAAAGGGGGCAAGCAGTTCATCGGTCACCGGATAGCCCTTCACATGGAACCCCACCAGGGTGTATCCAGCCAGCCGCTCCATGAGTTCCATGGTCAGCTCCGGGACTTCAAACTGTTTCTCCCTGTCCAAGGTCAGGACACCGTTTTCCCAGTCCGCCGTCCGCGCCCGTTTCGGCCATTCCATCGCTGTTTCCCTCCTTACGCCTGCTCTTTACAGCTGACTTCTTCAGTTTGAGCATAGGTCAGCTCTCTACAATACGAACCTGTTTTCCTCCAATTTCAAATTCCAGCTTTACGCCATAGTCCGCCGCCCAAGCAGGGCACTTGCTGAGCAGGGCCAGGATGTGCTCATCCGGCTCCCGGCCAAGGGCCACACGCAAGATTACGGGCCAGCCACCATATTCCTTTTGAAACTCCTCACTCTGGGTGTGGTTCAGATAGCCCTCCATCTTGTCGAGCAGGGCCTTCTGCGTTTCCGGGGAGCCGTCAATAAAGCCATTGCAGACCAAAACCATTACCACTTCTCCTGTTTTGGTTTCTGCCAGAATGTCGATCTTATCCAGGTCGCCAAACTTATTTTCAATGGACATTGTTTTCACCAGTCCCTTTCTCGGATGGCCTCCTCAATATCAATCGGAATGCCGAACCACTCCAGAATGTAGGCCACAGTGACTCCAATACAATCCCGGGCCACCGTTTCGATTTCGCTGTCGTTCTCGTCAAACTCCTCCTGGAGATCATTGATGCCGCAGACCGCCTCATCCAGCGTTTCCTGTATTACTTCAGTGTCGGTTTCACCGCTTTCCAGCAGGTCGATGACCTTCTGAAGTTCGTCCTTTACCTTGTCCACCAGAAAGGCAGGATAGTAATCGTCTTGATACATCTCGTCCAGCAGTTTGTAGTTGGGATCAAATGCTTTCATAGGGATTGCTCCTTTCTCATTCAAACATCAGGCCGTATGATTCGGTCAGGCTGCCATCATCCTCATGGAAAATACACTGATACAGAGGCTGGCGCTGTGTTGCTTTGCGGAATCGCTCCAGAACCGGTGCCAGCGGCTCATCGGTAGGGATGCCGAGCGCATCAGCTACCCGCCGCCAGCTGTCCATATCCATATCTTCCAAGTTGATGTTGCGCTGCCTCTGTCCGTATTCCTCCAGTGTTTTGGAGTCCGCATACTCCTTTGCGTCACAGCAGTCGTGCCAGCAGATACAGCTCACAATCAGTGAAAAAAGGTCATCCATGCTCTCAGCCAGACGGCCTGCCTCACCTTCGCTGCTGTAATAGCCGATGGAGCCATCTTCCAACAGGTGGTATTCTCCGCCGGAGCCATCTCTGGCAAAAGCCATACCGGGCAGTGTGAAGGTTGATCGACCATCCGCCTCATCCCTCGGAGACAACTCATCCAGCAGGAAGAAGTCAAAAAGGGAATCAAACTCCTCTGCCAGATCAGGGTCATCACGCAGTGCTTTCAAATAATCCATAGCCGTTTTCCTCCGTCTACTGTTCTGGTGTTAACTCATGCAGCCTTTCCAGCCACAGCGGTTCTTCAATCATCTCATCGTTTTGGTAAAAATGTTCCTTGTCACGGGCCAGATGATCGGCAAGCGGAGGTGCGTCCAGCGGGGTGCATACCGCAAAACTGTCACAATCCGCCCCCTTAATCTCCCGGTTGAGGTAGTACACCCGCTTGGCATCGCGGGAATACCAGTGACTGAGCAATTCCCATGAGGGCAGATCCGCCTTGGGAAGCTGCTTACCGTAAGCATAGATTCGTTTCTCATCCCTGGCAAAATAGGTGTCGCCCAACGAGAGGAAAGAGGAAACTTCCGCGCCTTTGATGATCTTCACCTTGCCGTCTCCGTTGTGGAAGTAGACCTGCCGGCTGTCCTTTGCATATCCCTGTGGCGCGCCCGAATCGTTCTGGCCATTGTCCAACACCTGGAAGGTTGCCAGCTCTACATCTGGGATTCTCCCGCTGGTAGTGTAGACGGCTGTTTTGTCCATCGCGTAGGCATAGTTTAACACCCGAAACGATGCCGGGTCTGCTCCACGCAGGCGAATCCCGCCGAGAAAGCAGGCCGTAGAGGATTTGCCCCAGTAATGCCAACAGCAGAAGTCTTTGGGCGAAACACCCTTCAACAAGCCGTTTTCATATAGGCCAGAGAAATAAACGGCTCCATCCCGAAGGAAAAATTCGTTGTCCACCGGCTCTATGTTTGTGATCGGCTGCAGCAGTTCTTCGTGATGATCTGTTATGCTCAGTTCGATTTCGTCGTCGCTATAAACTAAGTAGAGCCCATGAGGGGCCTTTCTATCGAAATGCAGTTCAATGTCATGATATTTGAGGATCAAAGGTTTCCCGTCGCTTCTCATGGTGGAAACAGCATCGGGATTCCCGAAGATTTCTATGACCTCATCCTGCGATATTCCGAATTTCAGCGGTGAAATGTCCCGCGGATTCTGCAATATTTGATTGCGCCAAATAGTAAAGTCCTGTTTCATAGTTTTCCATCCAGTGCCTCAACCGTTTTCATGGCAGCGGAATCAAATTTACACTGCCGCAGATCCCGTTCGATCAGGGCAAACACATCCGGAAAGCACTCGATCTCATCCTGATACTCATATTTCGCATACAGTTTCCCGTACTCGGAGATCCAGACCTCTGCCGGGTAGTAGTAGCCGATATGACCAATGGGCTGGCATTTTTCACCGGCAGCATGTTCAATCTCTGCCAGTTCACAGCCGGACATATCCCGAAAATAGGCATCTTCCAAATGGCTTTTGATTCCGTTGACCAGGAAAGGGAACAAAGCGAATTGGAAGTCAGCCGCCCAATTCAGTTTTTCCTGCTCCAGGTACCACTCACAGCACAGGCCGAAATACTTGCGGTAAAACCGCTGGGTGGTCTTCATCATTGGGGCACCATGCTCAGCGTAATACTTTTCCGCAATGGAGATGTCCACTTTTCGCCCTTCCCGCCATCCGGCGTACTCCATCAGCTGCTTGACCTTGCTTTTGAGATCGCCGGAAATGGGGATGCGTTCTTTCGTCATGGTAGTATCCTCCTGTCTTTCGTCACCACAGCTGGTCGATCTGGGTATATATCTTATTCGGTTCTCTGTCCGTAAAACTGGTCCGTGAGCGGGTCGGCTCCGCCAGCGGCATCACATTCAAAATGTCCAGCGCATAATACCAGATTCCGGTGTCCCAGTCCCGGAACCGCCCATTGCAGACAGCTCGCCCATATTCACCGGGAGCCAAATCCAATGCCAGCTCATTGAGAGGCTGTTTCTGCCCGGTCTTATCGTAGGTATATCGCTCCGGCATCGCACCGATGTGCCAATCATTGCGGTAGCGCACATGGATTCCGGGCTCCTGCTGAATCAGTTCAAAAGGGTGAAGCCGCATTGTGCCATTCGGCTTCCATTCCATCAGCCTACGACAGTCCCTATCGATCTGAAATCCATCGGGCCTCTGTATGATAGATGCAAAGTGAGTAGGCAGACCAAAAGGATAATAGGAGAAGAAGTCTTTCGGCAGCCGCATGGCTCTGGGATACTGGTTCCGCTGTACGGCCGCATTTCCGCCCCGGCAGTCTTTATACCATTGCAGGCGGATCTGCTGAACCAGAAGTGTGGGCAGATGCTTTGTCTGATTACTGTTCTGTCTCATCGCCGCACCTCCTTTCCTGGCGTCCCTTTATGAACGATTGGCCTGCTCCAGCCGTTCCATCAACAGTGGAATTGCCGTAACCTGCCAAAAATCTCCGCTTATCCAACCAGTGGACATTCCTACATGAGTTTTGGCAAATTGATCTACATAGTAGTGTTTGCCCGGCTCCGGCAGCTCTCCGGTCAAATCCGCAAAGATGTGGAGGATTTCCTCTCGGAGAACATTGGGGGGATACGGCAGTTCCACCGCCTGATACCGCTCCTTCAGAAGCTGCCACAGGAAAGGGTCGCCCCGAAGCCCCCACTGATCTGGTTCTGGAGTGAAGATGATAGACACATTGCTCATGATAATTCTCCGTTATCCAAAATGCTCTCCAAATAAGTGAAGAGGTTCTGCGATAGATATTCCATGTTTTGGGCGAGCTCCTCTTTCTGAACAGTATCTTCATCCAAGGAAAAGAGAACCTCATGATCGATCTGACAGATCCCACATTGCTCCTCATTCGGCATATTTGTTAGGTCAATGCACCGGATATAGAATCCACCATCATCCCATGCAAATGGCAGGTAACCATGTTTCACCAGGAGCGGGTTCCATGCATTTCGGACGGCCTTAAACGGGGCGGAAACAGGGTTCTCTCCAACGGGATTTTCGAAATAGTGGTGGTAAACCGTGAGAAAGGCATTCAAACATTTTGGGAGGTTTATCCCAATGGCCTTCTCCAACGCTTCAATATCTTGGTCGGTGACGGTGGAGGGGATGAGCTTCCATGCCTTCCATTCATCTTTCGGATCTGAATCTTCCCGCCACATGATCTTGTCCGATTCCCCCAAAGGCCGCATGACAGCAATTCCGTTTCCCAACTGCTCCAGTTTTTGATAGTACCGTTCAAAGAAATCCTGCATAAATTGACGGGTCTGCGTATCTGTCATAGCAAAACCTCCGGCGTTTTAGCTCTCATGGGTGATACAGAAAATCTCCTTGTTCAAGTCAAAGTAGATTACCATCAGCTCGTCGGTGATCTCCGGGTTGAAGGACAGATCCATAATGAAAACTTGTTGATCCATCTCGTCATCCACCAGACTGCCGAACCGCTTGAGCTTCAAAAAGTCCACCATCTCGGCAAAGGACAGCTTGGCCGGGTCGGTTCCCGGAAAAAGTTCCGCCGCAATATCCGGGCCTACATCGTCCCGATGGAACTCCATGAAACATGTCACAACGCTATGGTAGCGGCTGTCCTCGTCCGCCAGCGCCGCTTTGATAGCGGCTTTGGCCTTCTCCGCCAATTTCTCCGCCTCATCCAGCATTTTTCCCACCGCATCCATGGCAGCAGGATCGCCGGTCAGTTCTTCCTCTACATCGAAGATAAAGGGTAGTCCCGAATCATCGGGAAAGGTGAAGATTTCCTCGCCAGGGGTATATGTAAAATCAATGCGTTTACAGCTCAGTTTCATAATGTTATCCTCCTTACCCCTCAATGTTGGCAGTTTTGAGGCCCTTTTTCAAGGAGCCGCAGACCGTCACCGCATGGTCAGTGAACATCTCGTCGCAGTCAAACCAGGCGGTGAAGCTGCCGCCGGAGGTGACGGACAGGCTCGTCATGCTGATGCGCCGGGCAAGTTCTTCCTCTGTGATGGGGTCTGTTTCCGGATCACGGGGGTTTTCCTCATCCTGGGAAAGCCAGTTGTTAGCCAGTTCGGTCAGATTCTTTGCTGCAAGCTCCCGCATGGCTTTGTCCCAGGTTTCACAGTCGGCCCGCAGCTTCTTGGCGGCGCTGCGGGCACGGGTCCAGGAGGGCTTGCTCTCGGCATTGACTTCCAGAGAAAGGCTTGCATTCTTTCCACACCACTGGATTTCGCCCTCGAAGGTATCATAGTCCTTGTCCAGTGTCAGTTCTCCCAGCACCTGGTCCTGGATCACCACCGGCTTGTGGTACTCGTCCAGAACGGCCTGAAGTTCCGGGCAGTCCTCATGGGCATTGACTGTCTCGGAGATACACCAGGGGCGCACCACCAGATCCTTTGCCAATTCTTCTTTCATCCGGCGGATCTTCAGGCGGCAGATCTGCTCCTTGCCAAAGCGTCCCCAGCCCTTGTCGCTAT
>NZ_NFIQ01000078.1 GCF_002159455.1 Flavonifractor sp. An306 | reverse complement strand
TGCTGTCTCCTTTCAGAATGGTGTGTCGCGACTTCATTCTACCAGAGTTCTGCAAACCATGTCTCTTCTCATCCTTTTTTCAATTTGCGAAAATTATTGTACCTTATCGATCAGTCCGGCGGTGGATGCGAAATTTGGCAGTACATAAATGAATTTGTCATTTCATGCGCTTGCGTGGCCTTGTGTCGCGCAGGCGCATTTTGTTTGTCCGACTTCTGGACACTTTGTCCAGAGGTACGGGGCGGCTCCCCTGGGTGCCGCTCTCCGCCAGCCCCCGTTTCGGTCACTCGTTCACCCAACACCGAAACGGAGGTTTATACTACGAGGCGTTCAAGCGGTTCTGCGTGTTCCTTGCGGACGAGTATCATCTGCAAAAGCTGGAGAACATCAGCGGCAAGCACCTGACCAGTTATGCCTT
This sequence comes from Flavonifractor sp. An306, assembly GCF_002159455.1. Classification (GTDB taxonomy): domain Bacteria; phylum Bacillota; class Clostridia; order Oscillospirales; family Oscillospiraceae; genus Flavonifractor. The sequence continues at coordinate 15,260 of NZ_NFIQ01000078.1, read as the reverse complement.
CTGGATGCAGGAGAGCGGCAAGTCCGCCTCCACCATCAAGACAGACCTGGCGGCTATCCGGTTCTTCCACGACAAAATGAGCCGGCCCAAGTATCAGCTGCCTTCCAACGAGGAACTGGCCGTGGAACTGGAGCGGCGCTGTTTCGGCGGCGTGGACCGCACCTGGAGCAACATCGAGTTCAACAAGATGCTGGGCAAGGCGCTGGCCGAGGACCGCTATGACTTCATCCTGGTCCTCTATCTGGGCCGGTATGCCGGTCTGCGCATCCACGAGTGCTTCCGCATCGACACCGCCACGGCGGAGCAGGCGCTCCGGGAAAACGCCATCACCATCAAGGGAAAGGGCGGCAAGGTCCGCACCGTTCCTATCAACGAACAGATCGCCGTCGCCATGAGGAAACAGCTGGACCGTACTCCCCGAGGCCATAAACTGCTGGTACCCGACGATATGCACACCGACCGGGCCATCAACCTGTTGCAGCTCTTCATCATGAAACACCGGGACGAGGTGCGGGACGCGGGCTCCGACCGGCCCTTGACCTTCCACGGGCTCCGACATACCTACGCGGCAAAGAAATACAAGGAGCTTGTCGGCAGCGGTATGAGCGCCCTGGACGCCCACTTCGTCGTATCCCGGCTGCTGGGCCACGAGCGGGCCGATGTGACCAACATCTATCTAGCCTCTCTGCCCAAGGGTGAGCGCCATGGGAAATAACGGAATGAATCTCAAACGTCCGGGCCAAACTACTCCTGGAGGCGAATGTATGGAACAACAAGAGATCACACTGGGACAGGTCACATATCAGGTCAGCCGGGTCTATGCCGGGACACGCCCCGCCTCGGAACTGGTGGCGGAACGGCTGGTCAAGCGGATGGCGGAAGATCCTCCCTTTGACGAAGGGCACCCCGAGGTCGTATAATGGCCTTGTGGGTCGGTTCGTCGTAAGGAGGCGAGGATGAGAACCGACAAATTGACGCTGGGGTTCGCCTATCTGCGGCTGTCCAACGAGGAGGCCCAGGGCGGCGAGTCCTCCAGTATCACCAATCAGCGCATGATTGTACAGAACTACTGCAAGCAGAACGGCATCACCCTGGTGCGGGAGTTCGTGGACGACGGCTACTCCGGGGGAAACTTCGACCGGCCGGCGTTCCAGGAGATGATGCGTCAGCTCTCCCAGGGCAAGGCCAACACGGTCATTACCAAGGACCTCAGCCGACTGGGCCGCGATATGCGGGAGGCCAGCTACTATGCCGAGCAATTCTTCCCGGAGCACGGCATCCACTATATTGCCATTGGGGACAACTTCGACACCGAGCGTGAAAACATCATGGCCCCCTTCCTGTTCGCCATGAACGAGGTCTACCTGCGGGACGGCTCCCGGAAGGTAAAGGATGTGCTCCGCAGCAAGCGGGAGAGCGGCCAGTACTGCGCCTGTCCGCCCTATGGCTACCGAAAGGACCGGGAGGACAAGCACCGTCTGGCCCCCGACGAGCAGACCGCCCCGGTGGTACGGCGCATCTTCGAGCGGGCGGCCAAGGGGGATTCCTCCCGGAAAATCGCCCTGGATCTGAATGCCGACGGAATCATCCCGCCGCTGAAGTACCGGGTGCTGTACCGGGACGAGTTCAGCCGGGAGGGCGCCGCCCGGGCCAGCGATGTGTGGAACTACACCACGGTGAAACGCATCTTGAAAAATCCGGTCTATCTGGGCCATACCCTGCTGGGCAAAAGCAAAAAGGTCAGCGTGAAGTCCAAGAAAAAAGTCCCGGTCCCCCGGGATGACTGGGCGGTGACGGAGAACACCCACCCGCCCCTGGTCACGCAGCAGCTCTATGAGCGGGCCCAGCAGAATCTGGGCCGGGGCAGCCGGGACTACCGGGCCTACGATCAGGTACGCAAAAGCATCTTCTCCGGCATCGCCGTCTGTGCCAGGTGCGGCCATTCCCTGTGCTCCTGCGGCACAGTCTACAAGGGGGAGCGGGAAAAGTACTGGTATCTCTCCTGCACCCACCAGCGGCAGGATATTGCTGAGCCCTGCACCGGCGTCCGGGTGCGGTACGCCGACCTGTTGGAGGTGGTGCGGCAGGATCTGAACGGCCTGCTGTCCATGACGGATGACCAGATGGAGCAAATGGTAAAAGAGGCTCTCAAGCGCTTTGGCAGCGAGGAAGTCCTCAAAGCGAAGAAACTCCAGCGGGAGCAGGCGGAGGCCCGGCTGTTGACCATCGACAAGATGGTGGGCAAGCTCTATCTGGACAACGCCGAGGGCCGCCTGGACGACGACCGGCTCCGGCGGATGATGGCCGACTTGGAGAAGGAGTCCGCTGGGCTGAAGGCGACTTTGGCCGAACTGAGCGTGGTCAGCCCTGCCCATGAGGTGGAGGAAAACTATCGCCGCTTTTTCGCCCTGGCCAGGGAGTACACCCAGATCCCAGAGCTGAACCGGGACATTCTCCTAACCTTTGTGGAGAAGATCGAGGTGGGCCCCAAGGAATATCCCGACGGCACCGTGAAGGCCACCCACCGCAATCAGCCCTACCGGCAAAGCATCCGCATCTTTTACAAGTTCATCGGAGAGATGCAGGGGGACGCGACGCGGGCTCTGCCCGTTGATGTCTCCATCTTAAAACAGAGCGAAAATTTGGACAATGAGCCAAATTCGGCATGACGATTTTGTCGAACAGTGACAAGGAATTTGGCCCCAACCCCCTTTGAGATGGAGAAGGAACACCAAGGGATGCCGCCGCATACGACCTGAGCCATATGCAGCGGCTGATCAACGGCTCGGAGACGGTGGACTCCCATACAGTGGACCGCTTCTGTAAGCTGTTTCAGCTGTCCCACGACACCTTCGCCCCCGGCTATGGCCTGTCCGAGTGCGTGTGTGTGGCCACCTTGTCCAGCCGGGATTACCGCAGCGCCGCCATCTCCCTGGAAGCATACCGGCGGGGCCGCTTTCAGCCGGATCCCAACGGGGAAAAAACCATCGTAAGCCTGGGCCGCCCGGCGGCGGATATGCAGGTGGTGGCGGTGCGGACAGACGGCTCCCCCTGCCGGGAGGGGGAGATCGGGGAGATCTGCCTGCGGGGCGCCAACGTCTGCGCTGGCTACTGGAGAAACCCGGAGGAGAGCCGGGCCTTTGAAACCGTGATCCCCGGGCTGGACGGACAGTTTTACCGCACAGGGGATATGGGAACGCTCTGGGAAGACCAGCTCTATCTCACCGGGCGGATCAAGGAAATGATCATTATCGGCGGTAAAAACATCTTTCCCAGCGACATCATCCTCCAGCTGTGCGGCGAGGGTGTGGCGCTGTCTCCCGCAGGAATGACGGTATTTTCCGTCCACCACGGCGGGAAGGAGCGGTCTGTTCTCTGCGCAGAGTGCCGTCCCGATGCAGACTTTCCGCACCTGGCCGCCCCAACGGTGTGTGGGATCGCAGCCTATCTCAGCGACCTGCTGAACGGCAGGACAGGGGAGCGAACAACGGACCTGTGGGGCGAATGTGTGCTGGCGGAGGACATTGCCCCAAAAGCAGACTACACATGCCCTCCGGAAACCTGCCGTCATGTGTTTGTTACCGGGCCATCTGGACGGTAGAAGATGGGGAGGCCGTCCTCCTCACCGGGCGCATGGAGGTCGCCGATCTCTCCGGCCAGCCGGTGGCGGGCTACAACGACGGGCCCTTTGCCCAGGCCGCCTTCTCGGAGCCCTGGGCCATCGTGCCCTATGACGGCGGTTTCCTGGTGTCCGACACCGGCAACCATGTGCTCCGGTATCTGGATCTGGTTGAGGAGAAGGTCTGCACCGGTGCCGGTACCGGCAGGGCGGACTTCTGCGATGGCACAGGGGAGCAGGCTGCCTTTGACTCCCCCACGGGCCTGGCGGTAGATAACCAGGGCACCGTGTACATTGCCGACACCGGAAACGGTGCGGTTTACCGCTGCCAACGGTCTGTTTGCCGGAATAGAGGAGCATGTCTTCGCTCCGGATATTCCCATGACCAGGGGCCATGCTCTTCACCGGTCTGGCACGGTTAGAGGGTGTGGATACCAGCACCGGAAGCATCTGGTATGAAGCCGGGCGGCAGTGGGCCATGGAAAACGGCATCTCCGACGGCACCAACATGGACAATTCCCTCACCCGGGAGCAACTGGCCACGATGTTGTGGCGGTACGCGGGCGAACCCGCAGCAAATAGCCTCTCTGGTTATGCGGACGCAGCCGGTGTCAGCGATTGGGCCGCTCAGGCCATGGCCTGGTGCGTGGAACAGGGCATCATTGGCGGCACCACAGCCACCACCCTCAGTCCTCAGACCCAGGCTACCAGAGCCCAGGTGGCCACCATTCTTATGCGGCTTGTGGAAAGCAGCGGCCGCAGTTCTTACAGCGCTGGACCGTGATGCCCCCTTCCATGCAGCCGCACAGAGAGTAAATTGATTTATCCGAGATACTGCCGGAAACACCGGCCCGGCTCCACCGCCGTCTCAAAGGCGCGAAGCGTGATCATATTGAGGAAAGCCGCTGCCAAACTGAACCGGACCTGAGCAATGAGGTGGTGGAGCACGCTTCTGAAGTAACACAGAATCCGCTTACCAAATACGCCGCTGGATTGCCAGGAAGAGCCGCTTGTGGTATGATGACGCCAGAATGCGAGGAGGTGCCGTCATGCCCCTGCAGATGGTGCGAAGCGATATTACCACCATGAAGGTGGACGCTGTTGTGAATGCCGCCGGCGAGAGCCTGCTGGGTGGCGGAGGTGTGGCCGGCGCCATCCACCGGGCCGCCGGACCGGAGTTACTTTCCGAGTGCCGCGCCCTGGGCGGCTGTAAAACCGGGCAGGCCAAGCTCACAAAGGGCTACCGCTTGCCGGCAAAGTTTGTGATCCACACCGTAGGCCCCATCTGGCGGGGCGGCAGCCACGGGGAGCGGGAACTGCTGGCCTCGGCCTATCGTTCCTCTCTGGACCTGGCTTTGGTCCATCAGTGTGAGAGCATAGCGTTCCCCTTAATTTCCTCCGGCGTGTACGGCTACCCCAAAGATCAGGCTTTGAAGGTGGCCGTGGATACCATCGGTGATTTTCTGATGGCCCACGATATGACGGTCTACCTGGTGGTCTTTGACCGGGCCGCCTATACCATCGGTGGGAAGCTCTTTGCGGACATTGCCGCCTACATCGATGACCGCTATGTAGATGCCCATAGCGACAGCCGGGAGACCCAGCGCCGCCGGATGGCTCTGGCCTCCATGCCCATGGAGGAAGAAGAATGGGCTCCAGCCGCAGCAGTTCCCTTCGGCCTGGATGAGGCCCTCAGCAAACTGGACGAGAGCTTTTCCCAGATGCTGCTGCGGAAGATCGACGAGCGCGGCATGACAGATGCCCAGTGCTACAAAAAGGCCAACATTGACCGCAAGCTCTTCTCCAAGATCCGCTCGGATATCCACTACAAGCCCTCCAAGCCCACCGCCATGGCCTTCGCCGTGGCTCTGGAACTGCCCCTGGAGGAGGCCCGGGAGATGCTGGAGAAGGCGGGATTTGCCTTTTCCCACGCCAGCAAGTTTGACCTCATTGTGGAGTATTTTATTGCCCACAGAAACTACAATATCTTTGAGATCAACGAAGCCCTGTTCGCCTTTGACCAGAGTTTGCTGGGAGGTGGCATGTGAATCACCATGCTATAAACAAGTTTTCTGCTCTGTCGGCTGCTCTGGGGCTGGTCATACTGCTGGGTGTTGTATTATCCGGAGCCGCATATCCCCATCCGGTTTTTCAATTTGGGGCGCCGTTGGGAATGCTCTTTGTTTTTGTGAGCGTAGTTCTGCAGTTTATCAGTTGGATTCTGGAAATCTGCCATGGTGTGAAAGAAAAGCAATACCGTTTGGCGGCTGTGATTGCTGTGCTTGGTCTGCTCGTCATCTGGAAGCTGCTGAGCAGGCTCTGATGGCGAAGCGTTTTGTCGCCCGCCAGGCGACCCATCTCAATCAAACTCCCCCTATACTGTGCTTGTAAGCCAAACAACACAGCATAGGGGGAATTTTTATGAAGAAGAATTTGACGGAACTGGTGTTTATTCTGGACCGCAGCGGCTCCATGCAGGGCTTGGAGGGGGACACCATCGGCGGCTTTAACGCCATGCTCGAAAAGCAGAAAAAGGAGCCTGGAGAGGCTTTCGTTTCCACCGTCCTCTTTGATGACCAAGCGGAGGTGCTCCACGACCGGGTGGAGATAGGTGAGGTGCAGGCCATCACCGAAAAGGAGTACTATGTCCGGGGCTGCACCGCCCTGCTGGACGCCATCGGCGGGGCCATTCACCATATCGGGAACATCCACAAGTACGCCCGTCCGGAGGATGTGCCGGAGCACACCCTTTTTGTCATCACCACCGACGGCATGGAGAATGCCAGCCGCCGATACTCTGTTCATCGGGTAAGGGAGATGATCCGGCGACAGAAAGAGAAATATGGCTGGGAGTTTCTCTTCCTGGGGGCCAACATCGACGCGGTGGAGACGGCGGGGCATTTGGGCATTGCGCCTGACCGGGCGGTGAACTACCACTGCGACAGCCAGGGCACCCGCCTCAACTACGAGGTGGTGGGCCAGGCTGTAGCAGCTGTCCGGTGCAGCGCGCCCCTGAATGAACACTGGAAGGATGCCATTGAGGAGGACTTCCGCAAGCGGCAGAAGAAGGGACGGCCATAATCTGCCGTCAAAATAAATGAAGGGGCGGAGGTTACACCTCCGTCCCTCATTCGTACCTGGGATCAAATCCGGCGATTATTTCAGCTTTGCGCCGTCCTGGAAGGCATTGGCCACCTTTTCGCCCAGCACACGGTATGCGTTGTGGATGGGGTCAAAGGTAATGGGCCGCAGCTTGTCCGGGTCAATGGTTCCGTTCTCATCCAGCACAGACTCGTCGGCGCTTACATTGACGATCTCGCCCACCAGACGGCAGCTCTCCGGGTCATAGCTCACCAGGCGGCACTCTACCGCCATCGGCAGCTCGTCGATGAGGGGGGCATCCACAAATTCCGATTTGGTGGTGTGCCAGCCGGCCTTTGCCACCTTGTCCGCCACCTTGTTGCCGGACTCGATGCCCACATAGTCGCAGGCCACCGCCTGCTCCGCCGTAGCCATGCTCACGGTAAACGCCTTGCGGGCCAGGATGTTGGCGGTGGTTTTATGGCCTGCGCTGATGCACATACTCAGCTCCTTGTCCTCGCTGATGCCGCCCCAGGCCGCATTCATGGCGTCAGGGGTACCGTCTTTATCATATGTGGCCAGGATAAAGACCGGCTGAGGATAAGTCCAGGGCTTGGCTCCAAAATTCTTGCGCATAGCAATCCCTCCTTGTAGTTTCCCATTATACCACAAGTTCCGCCTTTGGAACATGGGGCGCGGTGGCCCGCCAGAAATGGCTATGGTATAATAGGGGATACTTTCCGCAGCCAACCGGACCGGATTTGTCCAACAGGATGGAGAGCCATGTGGGAGAAGTAGATCCAAAGAGCACCACGTAGACCCGTAGCAAAGGCCCGGATACCCGTGGTACAAAGGTCTGACCAATGTAATCCGCCCGCCACGCCCAGAGCAAGCGCACGACTCTGCCCTTATTTCTCATGGCTTCCATCTCTGGGACGCACAGAGGATTCGATGATGTCGGCGATCATCTCCACCTCGTCGGCGCAGTCCTGGCGCAGCCACTCCTTGACGATGGCGGCGATGCCCTCGATGTAGTAGGCAATGTAGTAAGGGCGGCGGGCGGCCGGGATCTCAAACCGCTCCAGGATAGGCCCCAGAATGCGCTGCTTCAGCTCCCGATAGCGTGCGTTGGCGCCCATACTGCCCGGATTCCGGAAGGCCGCCCGGTAGACCTTCTTGTTGTCCCGGATGAAGCGGAGGTAGGGCAGCAGGTATTCCCGGGTCACAAGAACCAGCTCCTCCCGATTCCGGCTGCCCAGATTGCCCAGAACATCCTCCTCCTGCTGGGGGAAATAGGAGAGGAAACGCCGATTGATCATCTCCAGGGCCTCATCCACCAGGTCGGCAATGGTCTCATAGTGCAGGTAGAAGGTGGAGCGGTTTACCCCAGCCTGGCGGCAGATCTCCTTCACTGTGATATACCCCAGGTCTTTCTCCTCCAGCAATGCAATGAGCGCCTCATCCATCCGCAGGGCGGTATTGAAGTATTTGCTCTCGGACTTGTTCATCTGCCGCCCTCCTCGCGTTACTCTGCCGATTCACTGATCTCCCGGGCCAGCTGCATGATCTCGAAGGCATACTTTTCCTTGCCGATCCGGAGCAGCTTTTTGTAGATGGGATAGTTCAATCCCACACCGACGATGCCCAAAACGCCCAGAAGGATTCCGCCTCCTGTCATCAGAACGCCGCCCCCGCCGATTACCCGCATGGAAAGGCACATCCCCAGACCCAGGAGCATGGTCATCCCGGTGCCGAAGCTGTAGGCAAAGATATTGGCTGGGCCCTTGGCCTTGCGGTCCAGTTTCCGCAGGGCGACGACCTTGGAGGTGTCCTTGGGGGCGTATTCGTTGGCAATGGCTTCCGCAAAAATCTTATCCGTGTTCATGGTGCAATCTCCTTAAAAGAATTGTTCAGCTCCAGCTGACAATCTGATCTTAAAGGATATGAGGCGGAAAGAGAACGACACGGTTTGGGATTCGTGGTGATTTTAGATACTGTGTATTCGATTTGGCTTTCGTTCAATGGCTCACAGCGCCTGGGTGTCTCTCATCAACAAGATGTTTCAGACTTTTTTCCGCGTCAGAAAAACACCGATCATTGCCGCCAGCAGGGCAAAGGGCGCCAGGCGGACAAAGCCCCATTCAAAGGCGTGGATGATCACGCCCATGACGGCGGTTTCCGGGGCGCTGTAGTCCCAGCCCAGATAAGGACTGTTCACCGCAGTCAGGACTGCGGCGACGGCCAGAATGCCCACGCACAGCGCAATGAGCAGCCAGTGGAGGGCCGAGCGCCGCATGGCTTTTCTCCGGGCAAACTGCAGGTTGATGATCTCCAGCTTTTCCGAGAGGGCTTTGACCTCATCCGCTTCCGACTCCGCCACTGTCTCTCCCAGCAGCGTGCTCACGGGAGTCTCCAAAGCCTCCGACAGGGCGAGCAGCAGATCGGAGTCCGGGACGGACAATCCTTGCTCCCATTTGGAGACGGTCTGCCGCACCACGTTCAGCTTGTCGGCAAGCTCCTGCTGGGAAAGGCCCTTGGATTTCCGGAGAACTTTGATGTTTTCGTTCAGCATATGGGCTCACTCCTTTCGCGCCCATTGTAGGAAAAGCGGCCCGTTGCCGCAAGCAACGCAGATTAACATGGCTTTCCACCGCCTCAAAGGTCCCATCCCAGGCGCTGGGCATATTGCCGTTCTCCGTGGTGAAGGCCCAGCGAAGGGGGAATCGTAGGTCGTTGCGGTAAATTCTGCGGTTTCTTATTCAGCTTCAGGCTGATGCCCCGACGGTCTGCCGCGTCCTGAAGCAGCTCCACAGCGGCCAGGGGCTGCTCCTTTCATGGTATCCTCCTCACTGGGTGCCGCTGACGCTGTACAGGCTTCTGCGGCCCGCCGGGATGGCCTGCATCTCCGGGGCGGTGACCTTCTCCCGCTGGAGCAGGATGGACATGATACCGATGAGCCGCTCCACCTTCATGGGGGTACACCGCCTTTCGCATTTCTGTCTGTATTATAGCATAGGAACGGGACAACTGTGTGTCATGTTTCTTTTTGCCTTGTTTTTTTGTATCCAACGGGTACAATAGGGACAAAGAAGGGGAGCGCCATGGGACAAATTGTGTTATATCTTGCGGACGAGCAGGAAAATATGATCGACCACTACGACCATCCCATCTGCGAATGCGGGGTGCGGCTGGCGGACATGGTCTGCCTGAAACGAGAACTATGAAAAGCGGAGTGCCTGTGAGCACTCCGCTTTCTGTTAAGGATCCCTTTGTGCAAGAAATGCCTCAATGGCCTCCACGGTCTGCTTCTGCTGTTCCTCGGCAGAGATAGCGGCGGGAAGATCCCCCTTCTGGGGGCCGTAGTTGCCGAACTGGGCGTGATTGCCGCCCTCAATCTCCACGATGTTCTCCGTGTAGTCGATGTGCTCCTCCACACTCTGGTTGAGGGAGCCATAGATGGTCAGAGTATCTTCATCCGGATAGTCGCCGTAGATGTAGGCGCCTAACAGGATCAGGCCGTCCACCTGGTCGGGATGGTCGGAGGCAAACTTGGATGCCATTGCCCCGCCCATAGAGTGCCCGGAGATGTACCAGTGCTGATACTCAGGGAACCGGGCCATCACATCTTCCGCCGCATCGGCATCAAAAATCGCCATGTGGAAGGGCATATGCACCAAAATGCAGGTAACGCCTGTCTGCCGGATCTGATCCAGCAGGGGCAGGTAGGCCTCGGCTTCCACCTTGGCGCCGGGGTAGAAAATAAGGGCGGTGTCGGTGGGAGAGGCGGGGGAGAGGATGGTCAGATTGTCCTGTACCGTGATGTTGCTGTCCTGGGCCATCACCTCCAGGGCCACATCCTCCGCCCGGTAGTAATCGGACACATACCAGAAAAACACGCCCGTCAGAATGACCAGGAGCAGGAGAAGGATCCCGACCGCCACAAGGCACTTTTTGCGCCGGGACATTGGCTTTGTTTTCATGGTGGGCTCACCTCATTGCTCGTCCTGGGGCAGATAGGCCCGGATGGTGTAGCGGCGCCGACCGGCTGTGGACTTTCCGTATTGGATGGCCTGTTGGGGGCATTCGTTGATGCAGCGCATGCACTGATAACACTGTGCCGCCCAGACTGGCTTGCTCTCCCGGAGGGTAATGGCATGGGCCGGGCAGTTTCCCGCGCACAGCCCGCACCCGTTGCAGCTGTCCCCGGCAAAGAAGGACTTTGCGCTTCGGGCAAATCTGTTGAACCCATAATTGACGAACCTGGACTTGATACCTGCCAGTCCGCCTTCGTGGACGCGGTATACCGGCTCCTGCCGCTGGATCTCCCCGGAAATCCGTTCCAGTTCCGACCGGGCGGCGGTGAGCTTCCGCAAAATTTCGCCCTCGTCATCGGTATCCGAGCCGATGATGTAGTTGTTGGGCATTACCAGGCTATAGCTGCTGCTCAGAGGGTACAGCTTGGAAAGCTGCTTCATGGCAAGGCCAGCGTCACTGCCGCAGGTGCAAACGCCGAAGGTAAATACCTGGGGTCTGGGCAGCTTTTTCACAAACGCCCCCATGACCTCCGGGGCACCCCAGGCGTAGACCGGAAAGACAAAGCCAAGCTGCTTGGCGCTGTCCATGTCCGGCAGCTCTTTCAGGTTGGTAATATCACAGGCCTTATCCCCGGTGAGACGGGCCAGCTGCCGGGCCGTCCACGCCGAGTTGCCTGTTCCGGAAAAATAGAAAATCATCGTTTACGTGCGCTCCCTCCGCTGTGATAGTTGTATCATACCGTCAGCTCCCAGACCTGTCAATCTTAAGGACAATTGTGGTTCTCGTCCAGCATCCAGCAGGCGTTTAAAGAACCAGTTCGCATTCCTTCCGTTGGGAACATATCCCTTGGAGAGCCCCGGTTTATAGTCGGCATAAAAGTGGTAGGCGTCCCCGGTTTTGCGCACCCGCCAGGGCTGGGCATAGGCGCCGGTCATATCCTGAGTCAGCGGAGTGTGAAAATCCTCGATAAGAAAAGAGGTTCGGCCTGCCAACAAAGACAGGCCGAACCTCTTTTTTAAACGAAGCCCTCAAATGATCATCTCATTTTTTCAGTCCCACGTTGCCGGGTTGTATATCAGGTATCCCTCCTCCCGGCGGAGGCTTTCTTTGACCGCACGAAGGGATGCTTCATCGCCTTGGGTCCATGGATGTATGGACATTGGCGTCTGGGTCCGTGGGCAGCTGCCTTCACCAGCGCAGTTCACATTTCCCGGAAGCGTGCTGAAAGGCCCAATGCAGATAGTATCGGCTGGTTTTCCCCTCCAAGTGAATCGACTGGGAGGGGGTTTGCCGGCTGAGTTTCAACAGCGGCTGTTTTTCCTGATCCAGCAGCTGGACTTCCGCCTCGCCTTTGGTCAACCTGGCATCCAGAACAAATGTGTAAGTCCTGTTTTCATAAAAGCGCCCCATATGCCTGATCCATCCTGTGCAGGCATCCAGTGTCGCCTTGTCTCCATGTTTTCCGGGCAGGAACGCAAACAGAATCGCTTTTATACATTTTGTGGCCGCAATTGCGCCCCAATAGTAAGGTAATCCCTTAAACTCCATGCGTCCGTCCTCCTGCGTATCAGGTCTCAGCCTGTACCCTTTAGTAAGACTTATCGCCGCCAATTCTCTCCAAAAAGTAATTTCTTGGTGTAATCCCCATGGTATTTTTAAATGCTTTTGTAAAATGCTGCTGGCTGGAAAAACCAAATTCAGTAGCTATTTCTGCCATGGTGGCGCTGGGATGACTGCATTTATAATCAATGGACTTACTGATACGGATAAACGTGATATAGCTTGAGATACTCAAATCCAAGTATTTTTGAAAGAGTTTTGTCAAATAGCGTGGAGATACGCCAGCGTATTTTGCGATTTGTCCCACTACCAGTTTTTCTGAACAGTGCTGGTTAATGTATAAGATGGCGTCCATCAAATAGCTGTTTTCATACAAATCCATGTTTGCTTTGCATTGTGCCAAAAGATCACGGCCCAGCAGCAGAAGCAGTTGCTCACAGTACAGCTGCATGAGACGGTCACTGTTTTGATTCGAGGTGTGAAACTCCTCAAAAATACACTCCAGACAGGCCCGAAGCTGAGACGAGCAAACGCCCCGAAAAAAAGGCCACCGGCTAAGTATGAACTCCATAAGAAATGGCTGATTTCCATCGGGGCGTTGCTGGCCGTACAGGGAGCAGGCTGATTTAATGTGAAAATGGATATGTAAGGCCTGAGCGGTTGTTTCACCAGGGGCAGCGGTATCGTGGGGGATATTCGGAAAAATAACAATATATTGCCCAGGATTTAAGATTTGCTCACTGCCCTGAATGGCAAAAGAAATTGTGCCGCTTTTACACAGCAACAGCTCCACAGAGCGATGAAAGTGGGTATCAAAACGGTAATGGGGTGGAAATTGTTGTGCAATGGCATTGTTTAAAACAATTGCCTGGGCCAGATTGGTATCCACAAGCAAAACATCTCCTATCCAAAAAGCGGCATAGTACCGGCAACAGCTTCCCTGTGGGGGTAACATCATGGTTGCTGCCATGTATGCAAAAAAATATAAAATCTATTTTTTATCTTAGCTTTTTTCCGGAAAGGATGCAAGAGCTATTCCTAAATATAATAAAATCCTTTGGTTAAAATAGCCAAAATAACGCATTGCGATTTGCTTAATAGTTAGAAAAAACGTCAGAGTGCAAAATTATATAAAAATGATTTGTTTTGTTCAGAATTAGATAAGAAATATAATGGAAATAGCCTTATACTTAACTTTAATTAAAGGGTACCGCATCATTTTCGGCCCTGTTCCTTACATCCGGCAACATGCATTACAATTATGATCATGAGGTGACTTATGGGCAATCCTCCAAAAAAGAAAGACAAGGCACGCCCTCATCAGCGGCAACACCCCCAAAAGCCTCGTTTCCCTATATTATGGAAGCTGATTGCTGTGGCTGGGCTTGCTCTGTGCGGAATGATAGTTGTGCTCCTTGTGAAGAGGGCTCCACAATCTGATATTTCGCTGAAAATCGGCGACCAAACCGTACCTTCAGATGTGTTTTGCTTGGTCATGCAGCAGAACCGCTCTGAGGTGGTCTCTATGTACACAAGTCAGGGCCTGTCTACCGCCCAGACCTCTTTCTGGCGTACAGAAGTTGAGGGAAAATCCCCCGCCCGGGCTCTGCTGGATGACACAATGCAGGAATTGCAGGAATTAGCTGCCGCTTATCAGCTTGCTCAATCGTGCGGCTTCGGCCTGGATGGGGGCTTGGGTGGTGTGACGGAGCGTATGGAAACAGAAAATGACCTGCGAAGCGCCAAACTGGAGGCAGGAGAGCATGTCTACGGTCTGCAATCATATACCCTGCAGACCTATCTCTCCTATGAAACGGATTGGATCGCTTCTCAGTACTGCTCCGATGCAGCCCATCCTGGCATGGATATCAGCCAATCCCAATTATATGAATATTATCAAGAACATCTCGACCAGTACCAGAAGTATGACGATATATCGTTTTCTTACCTGAAGGTGGACCTCAACCAGTTGGATGACAGTCAGAAACAGGTTGTCCAGACGCAGGCAGCTCAACTGGCACAGGAAATGACGCAAGGAAAAGAACTGCAGCAGCAGGCGGCGGCCTATCATGCCCTAACCCCCTATATGACTCATGTGGATATCCTCTCTGATCAGGTGGCCTCCTATAGCCGTGCGATTGGAGATGTGATGGAGCTTGGGTGGGATCTGCAACCAGGCGAGGACACCGGTTTGGTCGAACTCAATGGTTATTTATTTCTTGTCCAATGTACCAGCCGTGTGGAATATGACTATCAGCCCTTTGAACAGGTCCAAAGTGTCATATTAAGCCAGATGCGGAAAGAACGGTATGAAACCTTGCTCCAGCAGACCGCTGATTCACTGACCATAGAGGCGGATCTGACCGAACTGGAGTCGTTTATCATACAGGAAATGGAGGATGCGAATGGGAAATGATGGATCAACAACCTTACGAATGAAACGGGGGAAAGAAGCAATGAAAAAACGATGGTTAACTGTATTGACTCTTCTGATCGGGATAGCGGTCACAGTTGGCGCTTTATCTGGGCTTCCCGGTCGGGCCAGCGCCGCGGGCAGCGGAGGAACCACCTACTACTTTAGTACGCTCCATGGCGATAACAACAACAGCGGAACAAGTCAGGAGCAGGCGTGGGCATCGCTGCATATGCTGGAAGAAAAGAACATTACGCTCCAGGCTGGCGACAAAGTGTATCTGGAGCGGGGTTCTATTTTTAACAACGAATTTTTGCATCTGCAGGGAGTCAAAGGGACGCAGGAGGCGCCGATCGTGATCGACGCCTATGGCGACAGCAGTGCGGCATTGCCCGTGATCAACACCAACGGGCAGGGCATCTGGTATCAGGACTACGGCACAACGCTGGACAATGCCCAGCATGTCTACCGGGGCTATGTGTCCTCGTCCATTTTGCTGTACGACTGCGAGTACATTGAGCTCAACAACATCGCCATGACCAACCGGAACCT
>NZ_NFIQ01000077.1 GCF_002159455.1 Flavonifractor sp. An306 | reverse complement strand
ATGTTGCGTCACCATTTCCGAAGCCACCACCGTCGGGATTAAACTTGTATGCAAAGTAAGTTCCAATACAAATTACAAAGCAAAGGCAAGCAGCCATAGTTCCCCACTTAATCCAAACGGGTCTTTTAGATTTCTTTTTATAATTGAGAGCTTCATCAACATACTTCGTATCAAGCTCGCTCATAGCGTCAGAGAATTTCTTTGCATTCATACGAACACCTCTCTTTCTATGTTCATCTCCTTGGTCCGCAAATACACCCGCGCCCGCAAGCTAACGCCCAGAATGCTCAACGAGCTCATCGAGAAAATCGAGGTATTCAACGCCGAGAAGGTAGATGGGGTGTGGGAGCAACGGCTCCGTATCCACTACAACTGCGTGGGCGCCATCGAGATCGCCGACCTCATCCCGCTGCCCGCCCCGGAGGTGTCCGTAAACACAAGAAAAGGCGTAGTCGTCAACTACGCCCCATCCACCATCGCCGGATGAAAACAACAAAAAAAGACGAGTGTTCTTACAGCGTTTCAAATGCTATAAGAACACTCGCCATGGTGCGCCTGAAGGGACTCGAACCCACACGCATCGCTGCACGAGAACCTAAAGGTAGTGTCACCTTAATATCAATCTGCTTTCGATCTAACGCAAACTCCAGGACAAGCATATCTGTAACAAAGTCGTATCCGAGATTCACATTGATTGTATCACTATGTTTGCAACGTGTTTTAATGAATTTGGATCTATACGGACGCAAAACATCCTTAAGGACCGCGGGGTCATCTCCGGGCATTGCAGCACCGCAGTCACAGCAGATTGTGAATCCCTTACCACTAACACCATTGTTAAGCATGATGATTCGCTGATTGGGACGAACCGCCATTCGGATAACATCCTTTAAGACATCCAATCTCCCGGTAAGTACGCAGAGAGGAAGCACACCAAAGAGCAGTTCCAAGTCCTTATCTTTTGCGGGATTCTCCAAAATGCATTTTGCATCGGACAGGACACGGGTTAACTGGCCCAATAGGAGTTTGCTAAGGCCCAAACGCTTAAATGCAGATATCCGGAGAGACTGTTTTTCCTCAGAAACATATGGTTGGAACTTCTTAGCGCGTTTGCTTGGCCATGTCTCGAGAGCAGGTAAGCTTCCTATAAAACATTCACTCAGGACGGGGAGCATGTAATTATAAAGGCCTTTCGGCTCAATAAGCATATCCTCGACATATGGATGGGTCCAGATTATCTGCTTTTTGAGTCTTGTAAACTTCTGCGGTAATGCATCCGTCCACCCTTTTCCGAACATATTTTGAACCGACACAATAGAATCGTCAGCCTCGCTGATTCTTTCCACTATAGAAAGGTCACATTCATCTCCTAAAGTCAATTGTCCTGCTCCGGTTGCGTACATCGAAACAGACAGCACCTCAGCAATATCCTGTCCCCCAGGGCCTGCAATCAAAGTTGGCACATTGTTGATATGGGTTGCATACAGAAAAGCAGTGAGCATTGAGCAAAAGTCTGGTTCAATGCCCAACGCACATGACAAATTCTGATAGATTGCATCATATTCATTGCGCCAGCTTTCTGCGAGTTCAATATCCTCATCAGAATATTGGCCACTGGTACTGCTGTATTGCCATGAGGCAGGGGGATTCCCATACGGCAAAGTTGCATTTGACTGAGGCAGAAAAACAGAAATATCAGCAATGAATCCTGCCATATCTTTTTGCGCGTCAGCAATTTTCTGGCGCACTGCGACCAGCGTTTCTTTTCCAACCGATTCATATTGCGCTATCTCTGCAAGTAACCGATCAAGTTCACCTTGTTTTGTGGCAATTTCTGCAAGTAGTTCACTATGCTGATTTTTTGCAATGGATATTGTTTCTTCCATTTCTGAAACTTCTGCCTCAGCTTTGGCAATTTCAGCAGCATGAGAATTATGCCATTCCACGGATACGGCTTTTTCGCATAATTCTCTTAATTCATCGTGATTCTTTGCAATTTCAGCCAACACATTAACATCGATATCGCCGACCTTAATCAGTGCATCTGCTCGATTAACAAAATCATCAACTGCCTGTTTTGCTTGGTCCAAAGTGCAATTTAGTTTTTGAACAATCGCGTCGTACAAAGATTCACCGCAAATCTTCTCAAGAAGAAGTTTGCAATGTTTCCATTCTGCCTTGGTGGCACCAATACACTCCTTAAACAAAGGCCATGTGGTGCGTTCAAGAATGAGTGTACGAATAACCTCGTGTGTATTTCCTATTGAAACATATCCAGAAGGCTCTCCCACCTGAAGTGTTTTTAGAAATCTTAGGTTACGATCATCCCAATTATAGATGTCCCCGTAGGAAACTGTGTAGACGGGCAGGTAGTAGATAGTTTCCGAAAGTTTTGCGCATCGATCCACAATATTGAATTCATTTGCACGGCATAGCACTCCCGAAAGTTGTCCAACCTTCGATTCGTAGCAAAAAAGTGTGTTGCATAAATATGTTTGGGTATATACAGTTCCAGTTTTGAGTTGTGCAACGATATCCTCTATCGATTTTGCTTTGAGGGGCACAATGCGAACGGGGCAAACATCTTGAACATAATAAGACAGTATCTGATCGATTGCAGGGTTATCGGGCTTGGGAATGGCGCTCCATTCCCATACGCCTATTGTTCCGATGGCAGATGGTCCACCATCTCGGTATTGAAACTGATACTGATACCAACAATCACGATTTTCAAAACGATTATCCTCACGATCTGATTTAAACGGTATATGTAACTTGCCGTTTTCAATGTCTGCCAAACGATGCAACCATACGCGATCATCATGGTGGTCTTCAATATAACATAACGAAGTGAATGAAACTTCGGTATCAACCATTATTATCCCTCCCAAAATTATTTTGAATGGTTTTCCTGAGCAAATGTAAAGCTGTGCGGGAAATTTCGCCTCGCCGCAAAGCCATGCAGAGCCACTTTTGTGTTTGGGGATATTTTGAGAATTTACTGACAAAACTTCCAACCGCATGCGTTACAGGAATCATCGGGCCAGAGCAAGAGCTCAATTTTTTGACAAGTACAGCATCCAGCACCATAACATCCATGTTGACGGTTTCCTTCTCAAAACGAATGGAGCGGATGTAGTCGCAGCCTTGATAAAAATGTATCTCTGTGCCAAATGATAGTCCATCGATTGTTAATTGCTCCTCGCCAGAAAGCTTGTAGATATATTCAGTCTTACCATTTCTTTGAACCACAGCCTTCCCATCATACGGGCAAGAAACTGATATGCACTTTAATTTGGGGAGTTTTGCATAGCTCTCTTCATTCAGCGTGTTTCCAGAATGGTCAGATATGATTATTACTGGTAACGGTGCCTTTTTGCGCAAGGGTTGCTTTACCAAATAGGAGAATCCCAATGCTCCAGATTTTCCAAGTGAGATTAGCTGTTCTCTTTCCCTGGTATAAAGCTTGTATAATTTCCCGTCTTGAGTACCCAGCACATTCGCAGTTGCGGGGTATGATTTCAGTTCAGCATCATCACCGCATAAATAGAAATAAAACTCCGCTGAGTTGTGGTATATAAAATATGGATCCTGTATGTATGCTGGCCAGATAGGATAGAATTTTGTTGGTTTTTCGGTCAAGAAAATAGCATATTTAAGAAAAAACTTTGCGGAGCGTTCTGAAAACCTTTTAATGCGAATTTTATATAAATACCAACTATTGAAAGAGTTTGCGCGCGTTTGGGCTATTTCCGTTGCTTCGATATCTGCAGGAAAAGTATATATTGGGTGTCGTTGCAATAAATAATAAAAATTTCCGGCATACGCCTTTCCACCAGATTGGAGAATCTGGCCAGTTCGTCCGTCAAAGAAGGAGCCAGCCTGGTTGATTCCCGGTATATTGTCGGACCAAAATCTTCTTAATTCTGGATTAGCATTTACGTATTCAACACAGTAAATCTGGCTTGGAATAGAGCCAACACTCAAGTAGGTGGTTCCAATCCGCTCAATTCGCTCAAACGAGTACTCATAAACTTGGTGTGAATCTCCGGCTATCTTAATTTTGTCGCAGTGTGCCTTGTTGTCTGGAGGGTAGAAGAACCCTAATTGTAGAGAAAATATCGATCCTGTTACAACAAGACGCAAAGGCATTATATGGCTGTTAAGTGCTCGTAGCGATCGACCGTAGTTTGGATCAAAAGAGGCTTGGCGTTCGTCGCATTCTTTATTGGGAGAGGCCGGATCATGACGGAAGTGTTGAACATTCATACCAGGGGCGGTAAGTAAAACATTTTGTGCGCATAATTCACACACAAAATGGCCGCTTCGTGCTGACGCACCATAGGGATACATCTTGCAAGCCTCTTCTACCGTGATACGACGATATCCAATTTTAGAATCCCACACGCATACATGAGTTAATGGCATCCCTCGTCACCCTCGTTCTTGTTACAACGACTCGGAATTGTAAGCCGATGTGTCATCTCTGATAAAATCCATCATTTCTCCTGCATTACAATTCATAACATCTGCAATTTTAAGGAGAACCGATAGATTTACTTCTTGATTTTTGCGAAGTTTAGTGAAAGTAGCAGAAGAAAGTCCTGCACGCTTGCGAAGCTCAGCTTTGCTCATCTCTCGTTCAGCGCAAAGGACCCATAATTTTTTGTAAGTTACTTTCATGGTTTCACCCCGAATAAGAAGGATTTATAAAATTATACTACTACGGACCACATCTGTTTTCAACACATTTCGCTTTTTTACGAGTTGTTTCGATTGTATGAATTAAAGTTATCGCGAATCTAAACGCTTTTTGCTTTACGAGTGATTTTTAAAATATTTTGTTGGCTATTCCCCTCGTTTTGTGGTATGGTGTGTTGCTACCAGGAGGTGCAACACATGAAAACACAACTCAAGGACCTGTACGACTGCTTCTATACCCCACCCGAGTTTTCAGAGCAGAAGCAGGAAGTGGAAGAATGCCACCAGACACTGATCAAAGTACTGGAGAAGCCGGAACGGCGGCTGGTACTGCGAATTATGGATGCATAGAGTCTGATGGCGGAGGAACGCTCCATCGACAGCTTTATCTCTGGATTTGAGCTGGCGTGGCAGCTCTTCATGGAACTGAATCAATTTGAAAAAGAGCGCTCAGTGTCTCGCTGTACGACGAAGAGATCGGGCGCTCTTTCCATGTCCGGAAAGGAGGAAGCAACAAGAGAAAACGAATCATCACTGTCGCAGTGGTCGCCGCCTGTCTGGCCCTGTGTGCCGCTGTATGGCCACAGAACGAACCAGCCGGGGATACACCCGCGCTGCCCATGCCAGCCGCTGCAATCGCCATACAGCCCGAAATTCCGGAGATAGCAGAGATGGAAGAAGTCATATCGCCAGAGGAAGAAAAGGCGAAAGCAACACTGCCGGAACTGGGCGAGGAAGCTGACATTGTCCCGGAGCCATCGCCTGATCAAACGACCCCAGTAAGTGAAGTGCCGGTTCCACCTAAACAGGATGCCACACCACAGCAAGAACCGGAGCCTGCCCCGGCACCTGACGGCGAACCGGACAACATGGTCTATGTGCCGGGCTTCGGATGGATAGAAAGCCAGGGACCCAACCATGCGGAATACGCCGAGGATATGTACGAGAACGGTAATAAAATCGGGATCATGGGATAAATGAAAAGCAGTACGGTATCAGGACAAAGCCTGATGCCGCACTGCTTATTCTGTTTTCTGCCCCAATGCGTCGCTGAATATCTCATGGACGTGGATCAGCGAAGCGACTTCACAGAGAAACTGCTCCGCCAGTTCTTTTTCGTCCAGCCAGGTGGTCTGCGGCGGTACATAGTAACCGGAATCAGCCTCTGCATCCGCTCTGGCCTTGCGAATGGCTTTCTGGATGGAGAGCCACCGACCGTAAGCGCCGCCGTTCAACTGCTTTCTCACTTTCCGGATGGCAGCCTTATACGCTTTCTCCGCACCGCTGGGGCCGTTGTAGTTGAGCCGGATGGCCAGTTCCTGAAAGGTCATGCCCTGCTCGTTGGGCTGGCCGATCCCCAGATAACAGCGCACCAAATTCAGCTCTCTGGGGCTCAGCACTTCCTCCATACGCTGAAGGAGCAGCGTCCGCCGCACGAAGCGGTCGTAGGCTCTGGCCGGATCACCTCCACACCCCAGGTCAAAGACACGCTCGCCCAGAGCCTCGATCTGAAACACAGTGTGGTATTCTTCCAGCAGACGCTTGGCTACTTTGACGGAGACTTCCAACTTCTCTTGAATGGCAGTCAGCAAATCTTCTTCGGCACCCTCCTGCTCGTGTGTGGCATAGAGGAACGCCACCTGGCGCAGCTGGCGGTAACGGCCCAGCGGGAGCGACAGAGAGAAGGAACCCTGGGCGGCGCAGTCCCGCATGGCCGTCTCAATAGCGGAAGTCGCATAGGTCAGCAACTTGGTTCCCATGGATGGGTCAAACCGCCGCGCCGCGTCCAGCAGCGCCAGCGCCCCCTCTTGCTTGAGGTCGTCCACCAGAAAGTCCTGAGAAAACTGCTCGCAGTAGCTTGTGGCCAGCATGGTCAGGTACCCCTCATTCTGGGAAAGCAGGAGCGGTGCTGCCTGCGGATCGCCGTCCTGTATGCGCTGGGCCAGTTGCTCGTTGCTGGGGCAGGGAGTGTTACAGTGGTACATGCTCATGGCCGGGCCTCCCGGGCAAGGCGTGCTCTCGCCTGGGCGTAAATCGCTTCCTGCTCCATGTCGTGTGCATAGCCGCTGGCGGCATAGTCGTTGTCCATGAGCGCCTTATCCCGGAGGCTCTCCGCCACATACAGTGCTTCATTGCGCAGTTCGTCGGAGATTTTTCCTCTCTGGTGGTGCTTGCGGATGGTATTGGTGCGGGTGGTGAACAGGCGGTAGACGGGGTGCTGTTTGTTTTGCTCCTTCTGCCGCATCATGGCGCCGTACTGCCGGCAGGTCATGCGGGGGTCCTGGGGCGCAATGCCATCGCAGTATTTTGGCATATGGCCGTTGGTGGTGAGAAAATATGTTCCACAGCCACAGCACCGGCTGGGCGCATGGCCGTGCTGCAGTCCGTTCATCAGGTCAAAGATGTAGAAGCTGATGGCATGGTCAAAGAAATACCGGTTTACAAATACGGTTTCCTTTTCCTGTTTCGGGTGTCGGGCAAAGACATAGGAGGATCTCAGATCCGGTGTGATGGTGAATGGCTCAATATCCGGTACCGGCAAATCACGCATCATATCCCAAAACCATTCGCTGTTGAAGCAGTCGTGGGCGGCCATGGCGAAGAAGGTCTCCGTCCGCTTCTTCAGCCGCCGCAGATAGCCCTCCTCAAAATATCGTGCCGCCACGGTGAAGTGCTGGATACCCAGGGGGATACTGAAAGCAGCCACCAGATAGCGGAAGAAAAATTCCCGAGCAGGCGAAGCTGGCTTCAGCAGATCGTTGTGGGATGCTGGGGAAAACAGCACCTCCAATGTGTGCTGCTCCTGCCCTTTGTCCATCAGGTTGAACGGAGGACAGTGCCACAGGGCATCCAGCAGCTTCTCCAGAGAGGCGCGGGTCTCGTCCAGCAGTTTGATAAATTCACCTCGCCCGGCCAAGGCCAGGGCCTCCACCTGATGGCTGATAGCGCCGCCGTGGGTGACCAGTTCCCGTATGGTCTCATCGGGAACATTCAACAGTTCGGCGGAAAAGTGTCCGGCCGGGTAGACGGTCTCGTTAAAAAAGATCTGATCCTGCCAGACATCCATTGTCAGGTGCAGGAAATTGTTGTTCTGTTGGGTACCCAGCGGCATAGGGCCACCTCCTCTGTCCTATATCTGTTTTCTGCCTGTCTTGCGATATTCTCATTTTATCAAAATCCCCCCAATAATCAAGTGAAAGGACAAGAGCCACGGTGGCCGCGTGGTCTCTGTCCTTATCTTTTTACAAGGGGATGATCCTATGAGTAAAACAAAACGACTGGAAACCATTGACGGCGAGAGCCTGATGAGCCTGCCGCTGACGCCGCTCAACTTCGTGGTGGACACGCTGCTGTCCCAGGGGCTGCACATCCTTGCCGGCTCTCCCAAGGTGGGAAAGTCTTGGCTGGCTCTGTGGCTGTCCGTCATGGTGGCCAAGGGCGAACCGGTCTGGGGGATGTCCGTGAAGCAAGGCACCACCCTCTATCTCTGCCTGGAGGACTCCACCCTCCGCATTCAGAACCGGCTGTTCGAAATCACGGAGGATGCCCCCGCCAATGTTCACTTCACCACCCAGAGCGACATTCTGGGAAAGGGGTTGGAGGAACAGCTCCGCACCTTCCTTGACGAACACCCTGACACGGTGCTGGTCATTATCGACACTCTGCAGATGGTACGCCCGGTACGCGACGCTACCTACGCCAACGACTACCGTGACCTCTCTACTCTGAAACAGATCGCGGATGCCCACGGCATCGCCATTCTGCTGATCCATCATCTGCGCAAGGAGAGCGCTGACGATGTGTTCAATCGCATCTCCGGGACCACTGCCATCAGCGGTGCGGTGGATTCCAGCTTTACGCTGGTGGAGGAACGGCGGGGAAGCGGCAGGGCAAAGCTTTCCTGTATTGGCCGTGACATTGAATACCGGGAGCTGACACTGGAGCGCAACGGTGAAAATGTGTGGGAGTTGGTGTCGGACAGCCGGACACAGCCAGAGCTGCTGGGCGATCGCATCGTCTATCTTCTCTCTGAACTGATGCGTGACCGAACCGAATTTATCGGCACTCCCACAGAGCTGTCTGAACGAATCGACCCTGTGGGTGTGGAGCGTATCTCCCCCAAGAAAGTGTCCCGACAGATCGTGCAAAACCTTGACGCACTAAGCAAAATCGGCATTTCCGTTGTGGTGCGCCGCAGCAACGGAAAGCGGCTCATTGAGCTGCGCCGTGCCGAAAGTGACGATACCCAAGGTGTCCCGGCAGTCGACCCTGTTGACCCTGCCGGGGCGCCGTGCGGCCATTTGCGGGCGGTTTCCGGGCGCAGCGAGTAACCCACCACAAAGCAAGAAAAACGCCGTGTTGGCCGTTTGTGGCCGAAGGAGGAGTGCAGGTGTCCGGCGCGGTGAAATCACCTCCCTGGAGGTGGCCAGCATCGCGTTTGTCTGGTCACCGGCACAGCCGCCGCCCGCCTTCCGCCTGTTTGCGGGGCACTGCCCCACACCCCATTTTTACGAAAGACTGGAGGAAACGACATGAAAAAAGACATCAAATTCAGCACCCGGATGGCGTCCGCAGACCGGGAGGCCATCAAGGAATTGGCGAAACGCTCCGGGATGTCCATGAGCGACTATGTGACGGCCTGCTGTTTGGGAAAGCAGGTGGTGATCGTTGATGGACTGAAAGAAGTGCTCAAGGAGCTGAAGTCCATCGGCAGAAATCTGAATCAGCTTGTCACCCTGGCGCACATGGGACGCGTCACGGTGATCAATCTGGACAGCGTGCGCCAGGCATTCTCTGAACTCTGCGCCGCTGTCCGGCTGATTCTGGAACGAAAGAAGTGGTGAAAAATGGCGATTATCAGCTTCACTAACTACAAACGAGGACAGACCACCGGATGCATGGGAGCCGTGATGCGGTACACCATGCAGGACAAGAAAACTGAGTTCGAGGGGCAGCGGTTGATCACAGGCATCAACTGCCAGCCGGAATCTGTCTACGCGGATTTCATGACCACCAAGCGGCTGCATCACAAAACCGACGGTGTGCTGTTCTACCACATGGTGCAGAGCTTTCCAAAAGGCGAAGCGGTCGATCCGGTCACCGCTCATGCGGCGGCACTGAAGCTGGCTGAGTACTATGAGGGCTATGAAGTCCTGGTCTGCACCCACACAGACCGGGAACACATTCATTCCCACTTTCTCATCAACTCGGTCAACTTCGATACCGGAAAGAAACTGCACATCGCAAAGGACCAGCTTCAGGAACTGCGACAGCGCAACGATCACGTCTGCGTGGAATTTTCTCTCCCTGTGTTTAAGCCAACGGACGGGAAAGAGAAAACCAAAACCATGTCCATCGGTGAGTATCACACCGCAGCCCGTGGCCAGAGCAAAAAGCTGCAGCTCATGAATATCATCAACGACTGTATGCGCCACGCATCCAGCCGTGAGGAGTTCATTGCACTGATGGAGAGCGAGGGCTATAAGGTCCGCTGGGAAGCGTCCCGACGGAATATCACCTACACCACACCCAGCGGCTGGCAGTGCCGTGACCGCCTGCTGTTCGGTGACAAATATCTAAAGGAGAATATGGAATATGAATTCAGGATCAGAGCAGAAATTATCTATGGACGAGCTGTTGGAGAAGAACCGACCTGCGCAGGTGGTACAGCCTACGCCGCAGCCTCCGGCGCAGGAGCTGACACCGCCTCCCGAAGTACATCCCACGAAAGCGGAGTGGGAGGATCTGCTGAGCGACCTCTACACACTGGGGTACCACACCGAGAGACAGACTGGCTATCTGAAGAAGATAAACGAACTGCTTGCGCAGCTTCCGACCCGGACGCAGATGGAGGAGCTGCTGAAAGCGGTGAAGCATCTGGAGCAGATGAGCGAACAGGCTGGGAAGCGGAACGAGAAGCGTTTTTCTCTGCCCAGCATCAGACGGCCCAGACTGCGGCTGCCACATCTGGATGGTCCCACATGGGCGGTCCTGCTGATGGGAGCGGCAGCATTTCTTCTGCTATGGTGGGGCTTGGGTACCGTCTGGAGCAGTCTCAGCCTGTTGCTCCCGTGATGGACAGCACCACCATGCGCCCTCACACAGACAGGAAAACGCTCCGTAAGCAGCAGCAAAAGAAAATCGCCCAAGGCCATGCCCAGGACGATCACGAAGAAGAACAGACTTGGCAGCAGACCATGTGACGGTCTGCTATTTTTATTGCCCGAATTGGTTTCGGGGGAAAGGAACGCTATGGGTAAAAAGAAAAAAGAATGCAACATCAAAAGTGTCATGTATTCCTATGTGGGGACAGATGACCAGTTCGATCACTTCCTGAAAATGATGCTCCACGACTATTTGTCTGTGGATGATCCCTACACAAAGCAGCCCGCTGATTCTGTTGGTAAGGTAGAAAATGAAGTGGCCTGATTTGTTTTGATAGCTATTCAAAAACTTGTGTGCTATGGTGTGTCGTGAGTAATCGGCACACCATAGCGGAAAGGAACAATCATGAAAGTCTGGCTCTATTACCGCTTGTCCAGAGATGAGGATGAAGAACTCAATTCACTAAATAACCAGAGAAAAATCATATATAACTTTGCCGTCAGCAACGGCCACCAAGTGGTTGGCGAATCCTTCGATGACAATGTTAGCGGTATGCACTTCAACCGTGAGGGCATCGACAAAATCTATGAAGTGGTCGAGGCAGGGAAAATTGAAGCCATCATCGTCAAAGACCTGTCCCGCCTGGGCCGGCACCGGACACAGACCGCACTCTTCATTGATTACCTCCGTGAACGCAATGTGCGGGTCCTGTCCGCAACAGAAAACATCGATACCTTTAACGAGAACGATGATCTCATCATTGGCTTCAAGGGACTGGTCAACGACTTCTACGCCCGTGATGGCAGCCGCCGTGTGCGGACCGGTTACCGGCAGAAGCAAAAGGAGGGCATCGTGACCATTCCGCCCTTCGGATATTTCAAGGACAAGAACACCAAGAAGGTCGTCGTTGTTGAGGAAGCTGCCGAAACTGTCCGCATGATTTTCTCCGCCTATATCGGCGGCAGCGGGATGAAAGCCATTGCCCGTACATTGAACGAACAGAGAAGAAAAACGCCCGCGCTCATGCAGATGGAGCTGTTAAACAAGCGACTGCCCAACACACAGGATAGGATACTCAAGAAATATCTGTGGGACGCGACGATGGTTGGCCGTATCCTTAAGGATGAGAGCTACATCGGCACGCTGATCTGCCACAAAAGCGAGCGCAATAAAATCAATAAGACCTTCCGCTTCACCGACCCGGAGGAACAGTTCCGCCATGAAAACTATCTACCGATGATCGTGACCCGTGAGACATGGGAAGTGGCGCAGACACTTCTTGCGGAGCGCAAGGCAAAAAATACCCGGGCCGGTACCAACAAGGGTATCCTTCGGTACGGAGGCCTGCTGCGCTGCCAGGACTGCGGCCGGACTTTCATCGGCAAACGGATCAAGCTGAAGGACGGTGAACGGGTGGTCTATGTCTGTGATACCTACCATCGGTATGGCAAGGAACATTGCTCCTCTCACATGGTAGATGAGGTAGCACTGGATCGCCTGATCGGCGCGGAGCTCCTGCGGACAAAGGAACTGTACGAAGAAAACTGGTCAAGACTGGAGTGGTTCATTGAAAAATGGACGCCCAAAGCCTCCATGGCCAGTGCCAAAATAAGCAAACTGCAAGAACACATTCTCCTGCTGGAGGAGGAAGTGGAGGTGATCTTGATGGAACGCATCCGGGATAAGGCCAACGCGGAACGCTATGACCGAATGATCGCAAAGCGTGAGGAGCAGATCGCGGAGGCCAAAAAGCAGATCGAGGAACTGCAGAACATCTCAGAAATGCTTCGCATCCGCCAGGCCAAGCTAAAGCGAGACATCAGCCTGATCGACGATATTCTTCAAGACGGCAAAATGTCGGAGGCACATCTGAAAATGCTGGTTGAAAAAATCCTTGTTCACGAGGAAGATGGCAAACTGGATTTAGAGATCCGGCTGAAAGCGCCCTTCCGGGATCATCTGGACATCTTCGAAAATGGGGAGCAAACGGACTCCATCCTCTCCGCGGAGTTCGATTATGACCGACTGGGTGCCATCATTTATGGAGACTACTATGCGGGATAGGTGATAACAGATGCGGGTATGGATCTATGCGCGACTATCAAACGATGATGACCAGGAGATGAACTCTCTCCTGAACCAGCAGGAGATCTGCCATGGATTTGCCGAGCAGCATGGGTACACCATTGTGGGACAGTCTTCCGATGACAATGTGAGCGGCATGAAGTTCAACCGCCGTGGGCTGGACGAGCTCACGGCGGCTGTGGACGCTGATAAAATCGATGCTGTCATCGTAAAGGATTTGTCACGACTTGGCCGCCACAGGACCCAGACCGCGTTGTTTATTGACTATCTGCGGGAACACCAAGTTCGGGTGATCTCCGCAACGGAAGGGATCGATACCTTTCGCGACGAGGATGATTTGATGATCGGTGTGCGCGGCCTGATGAACGATTACTACGCCAGGGACATCAGCAAAAAGATCCGGGCCGGGTATCGTCAGAAACAGCGGGAGGGCATTGTGATCACACCGCCCTTTGGCTATCGGAAAGACCGCAACACCAATACGATTGAACTTCACCCGGAGGCATCAGAAACCGTGCGGATCGTCTATTCTCTGTACTTACAGGATCATGGACAAAAAGAAATTGCCCGCAGGCTCAATGCGCTGGGACGAAAGACGCCAGCACAACTCCGGGCGGAGCAATGCGGCAGAGAAGTCTGTACGGCAAGCAAAACCAGTGATGGGAGCTATGTATGGACATATGCCAGCGTAAAAAATATCCTGGTGGAGGAGGCCTATACCGGGGTGCTGATCAACCACCGCTCGGAAACCAACGGCGGTATGCCTCTCTCTTTTTTTCTTGCAAGGCGTCCGGATATTGGAACGGTAGTCGGGGGATGACCAGCAAAGAGACACAGTCTCCGGGAAAGTCAAAACCCTCCCAGGCGGCGCCGGTGGCAAACAGGACGCTTCCGGGTGCCGCCTTGAACTGGGCCATGGTGTGCGGGGCGTTCCGTCCCATGGTAAACAGCGGGAATGGAAGGGGGTGCTGCTTCAAACGATCCTTCACAGCGGACATGGCTGCATAAGAAGTGAACAGTACCAACGCATGGCCGTGGACCGCGATCAGTAATGTACGGATCTCCTCGGCCAGCTTGGCAAAATAGTCCGCTTCGTGCTGCCTGGGCGGCATCGTGGGAAAATAGAGCAGGCAGTTTTTCCGGTAATCAAAGGGAGAGGGCGAAACAGATTCCTCCACCCGAGAGTTATCGGTGAGGCCAGCCTCCTCTTTGAAACGACAAAAGTCTTTACCTATGGCCAATGTTCCGGAAGTAAGGAGGACGGGCTGGGGCTGTGACCAGAGTGTTGCTTGGAGCTGGGCAGTCAGGTCGGAGATGGAGGCGCACAGCAATGTGCCGCCATCGTCATCCGCCGCAGTGTAGAATACCAGGTCAGAGCGTTCCTCCAAAAACAGATGGACTGCGGAGGATATCCGATCCAATTCCTTTTTGGCGGTTGGTGTCAGTACCCCGCCGATCTGGCTCTGAATGGTAGCCAGGGTTCGGGCTGGCCCTATCATGTGTCGGACATAGTCCGAAAAAGGGCGATCACCATCATGAGGCAGTGACATAAGCTTCAGAAGCGCCGACGCCATATCAGCCAGGGATTCCGATGCCAGCAGATATCGTTCCGCCCGTAGGATGCGGATCAGCGTGCGGATGTCCTTGGCTGCCAGGGTAACGCCAAACATCTGTCGGGCAGTCTCAGGCAGTTTGTGTGCTTCATCAATAATCAAAGCAGCAACGTCCGGCAGGATGGGGCGGTGACCGCTGCCACGATGGATGGCGTCTGCCAGTAGCAGATTATGGTTGCAGATCTGAAACAGATAGCGGTCAGAGTTGCAGGCTTCCATATAGCAGAGGTACCGGCAGCTATCCCTGCGGCAATCACAAATCGTGGGGACACACACACGATTTCGGTCATACTGACTGAGATGGGGGGCTTGGTCTGCGTCCAAATGATCCCGCAGGGAGAGGAGTGCCTGGGCGGCCAGCGGATTTTTTCGTTCCAGGTCTACCTGCCGCAGGCGGCGCATCAGACGCTCATCACAGACATAGTGGCCTTTTCCTTTTCGAATGACCGCCCGGATGGGGGCCTGGATCAACTTATCCTCCAAAAGAACAGAGGAGAGGAACGGGATGTATTCCTCCCTTACCGCCGTTTGCAGGGCGATGCTGGAGGTGGAAATGAGGATGGGCTGGAAAGGGATGTTCTCCCGGCTCAACGCGCGAGAAAAAGAAACACCAGCCACCAGATAGGCGTAGGTCTTGCCGATTCCCGTTCCTGCGTCACTTAAAGCAATTTTGCTGTGAATCATGGCATCCAGCATCTTGTGGCTCAACTCGATCTGGCTGGGCCGGGCCGTCATGCCATGGCTTGGGAAGAGGTCCTGAAAGATATGGTCGATCTCATGATGTGCGACCTGCCTGTTATGATAGCTAATCATTTGTAAAATCTCCTATTTGAATAAGTGAGTTGTTTTGCTGTTTGTTCTCGTCGTATTCGCAGCTCGCCCCCCGACGATGGGGAACAGTACGGATCGGCTTCCGGCAAGAAGCCGCACGGGCTTTTACCTGGAGTCTCTACTGCTTTCAACTCCAGGGCAGCGCCGCCTGTCTTACGCGCAGGCCATGCAAGGTGTCTCATTGTGTACCCAAACAGCGTCATTGCAAAAGCGCGTGCCATAGCGCCCCATGCAGGTGGCGTTCTCGCTCGGCCCAGGGCAGAGGCCCTGGGTGTCATGGCGCGCGCTGCATGACGCTCAACTGTTCAGGCGGTTATCCGTACTGCTGGTATGAACTTTTCAACGCCTCATGAAATGCCATCACAGCTGAGAATGAAAATATAGTCTGTGCGTTAACCGAAGGATTTGCTAAACTGAATACAGCAGGCGTAGTCCGGTTGCACCTTGGTGGATTTTCACCCCGTTTGTTCAACGTGGACGAGTTGCCCAAGAGAACAGCAGTATGTTGCGTCACATAAGTGAAGAGCACGAGTAGCAAAGTTCGGATACCCACCCGGGCAATTCCCAGCCTGCATAATTCAGGGAGGGATTTGATGCAAGACATATTGACCTGCGCCATGGGAC
>NZ_NFIQ01000076.1 GCF_002159455.1 Flavonifractor sp. An306 | reverse complement strand
GATAATCTCTTATTATCCGCCATTACTGGCGGGGGAGGTGTATACCAATGCGGATACTGGTTCTTGCCGCAGGAAAGGGAAGCCGCTTGAGACCTTACACCGACACGACGAACAAGTGTATGATTCCGATTGCCGGAAAGCCGCTTCTCCATCACAATCTTCTGCAGTGTCTGCAAGCCGGACCGATCATTTCAGAAATCATCTTTGTGGTCGGGTATCGCAGAGAGCAGATTCAAAACTACTTTGGCGCAGAGTTCCAGGGTGTCAGAATCCGCTATATCCATCAGGAGTCATTGGACGGAATCGCGGGAGCCGTGGCGCTGGCGACCCCCGCCCTGCAGGGAGAGCCGTTTCTTATGACTTTGGGGGACGAGCTGCTCTGGGAGCCGGATCTTGCGGGAATGGTGGCGAACTTTTTTGAAACAGGGGTGGACGGCCTGTGCGGTGTGCTCCATGGAATGCCGTCCCGCGAGATACGGAAGAACTACTCGGTCCGTCTCACACGGGATGGCTTCATCGACCGCTTTGCAGAGAAGCCTTCCATACCATTCAACGATTTGATGGGACTGGGGTACTGTGTCCTGCAACCCTCCACCCTGCCGTACGCGATAGAAACGCCGGTCAACCCGAAGCGGCAGCAGCGGGAGCTCTGCGACTGGCTTGCGCTGTGTATTCAGCACGGACTGCACCTTCGTCCTTTCCAGGCCGGACAGGAGGTCATCAATCTCAATAGCGCCCAAAGTTTGGAGCTGTTGAAGACGAGATTTTCCGGGGTAAAGGAGGACCAAGTATGAAAAAGGCAAGTATCATTGTGACCGTGGACACGGAGTATCCTCTGGTAAGTAATTTTTTTCAGCTACTGTTTCAGACCCACGATATGTCGGAATATGAACTGATTGTTGTGGATGACCACTGTCCCCATCTCGAGACAGTGGAGTACCTGCGGCGTCTCTCTCAGGAGGAGCGGATTGACCAGCTCATCATCCTTGAAGACAAGCAGGGCTTCGGCCGCGCCAACAACGCCGGCATTATGACCAGCACTACAGAATATCTGGTGCTGATTAACACAGATATTCTTCTCCGCGGTCATGAGATTAATCGCCTTCTGGATCGGATGAAAGAATTGGGCTGTCAGGCCATCCAGCCGTTGCTGCTCTATCCCCAGAGCGGTCGGATTCAGAGCTGCGGCCACATTTTTGGGCACCTGTTCAATCGGCACGCATTAGAATACAATACGCCAGAATGTTTGGCTGGCCAGCGAGCAATTGAGCGACAGGCACTGACGCCCGCTTTCTGTATCGTTGAGAAGAACGCTTTCATGGAGGTCGGCTGCTTTGACAGCTTTTACTATAATTCCTTTGAAGGGCTGGATCTGACCCTTTCGCTCCACCTGAAAAGCAGACACTGTGTGGTGGCGCCGGATATCCAAGCGTACCATATCCGTATGGCCTCCAGAAGTGCCACGTTTTTCAACGAGGAACAGCAGAACCCCTATTTCTGGAGCAAATATGCCCCATTGGTGAAAGACGATTACATAGACTGTGTAGCAGCCCAATTGTCCCCGGAACAGCGCTCTAGAGACTACCTAGCCTGCTGTTTGACGCATCTGGATTTGCTGTCCGAGGTGCAAGAGGCAGGACTGCGAATATCCGAGGCCGTCAATCTGCAGCAGGCGGGAAGCGTTGAGCTTTTCGGAACCCTGCCATACTCGTTTCTGCACACGGTCTATCCGCTGCTTTTTTTATGTGAGCATATAAATCAACTGAGCGGTAACCGGCTCTGGATGGAACTGCGGGCCCGAGAGGAGGACCTGGTAATCGATTCAGCGGGTAATGTGATACCCCTGTGCAAGCTCTGAGGGCTGTTACCAGAGCCTGGGGTCAATAAGCGCATACATGGTTTCGACTTGGTTCGGGGCATAGAACGCCGCCCCTACGGGAAATTGGTTCAGAAGATTGCCTTGAGCGGAGGCCAGATAATCCTCTCCAAGCCCGCTGGCCAGTGTCTCATGTGTTTTCAACTCGTGGGCAGCGGACTCCCGTTGCCCAGTAAGGATATAGTGGACGTATTTGACATTGGCGAGCAGCATTTCCAGCCGCCTGCACGGGCGGTAGGGCAATACATATTCCGCCTCCACTAGCTCATTTTCTGCCTGCTTTAGATCCCGCGTCCTGAAGCACATATGTAGCGCGGCCAATTTGAGCTTGGCTTTCGCATAGAGTTCTTCATAGTGGGCGTTATGCAGTTCCGCCGCCGCGTCCTCCAGCCCGTGGAGGTCCTCGGGGCGACCTTCGCTCAAAAGGCAGCGCAGATACGCCACTTCACACTTGCAGTCTAGGCTTCGTCGGTGCTCGGTGCCGAGTTCCTGGAAAATATCCAGCGCTTTCTCCATGTGTTCAAGGGCTTGCTCCGGCGCATGAAGATAAAGGCCTTTTCCATAATCCATCTCCGCATATCCCCGGCAGGCAGGATGGATAAGCCGCTCGGACTCCCTGAGACAGCGCTGAAAATCCTCCTCGGCCTCTTTATACCTATTCTGCAGAAGCCGCAAAACCATACGGCGGTTATAACGGTGAATACACGCAAATCGAATTTCGTGGTCCTGCTCTGGCTCGCCGTGGGGAAAGGTTCTCTGGGCCTCATTTAGCTCACTTTCCATCTGCTCCAGCTTCAGATCCCAATAGTACTGGTTCATCAGCTCTGTCCTGCTCCGTAGCAGGATACCCCAGATTTTCGGTGAGGACTGATATTGTTTTCCCTGCTGGAGCACTTTCTGATAGAGTTTCACCTCATCGTCGCTGCTCTTTTGGTAAAAGGACGATGTGGCCAGCACGAAGACATCGCAGACCTCGTCCTCGGAGAGTTGCTCGGAAAAGTCAATATGGGACACAATAGCCTGGGCCAGAAGATATGCCTCATACAGGCGTGTCTGGTAAAAATATCTGTCTCGCATGGCCCTTGCCTCGGACAACCGGGAGAAAAACATGGCATTTCCGCTCTCAATCAGCAGGGAGAGATAAAACACGCAGTTCTCATTGTCTGATTCTAGCAGAGTCTGCAGCTTGTGCAGAGTTCCCGGGCATATGGTTCGGCTTTTTAGGAAAGCCGCCGTATAATGATCGTGAATAGGCGCCACTTTTCCGCCAGTGAGCTTGAATATCCGGCTTTCTATGAGCAGATCGATGTCGCCAGCGGGGAACAGGTTGCTCAAACACGGATAGGCGATGCCGGTGCCCACCAGGAAGACCAGCTCAATCAACTCGTCATATGCCCTGAATTCAGCCAAGTGTTCCTGAAAAAGCTGCAGGTTCTCCGCTTTTACGTTTTGAAAACGTTGCCGGATATGGGCTTTCAGCGTCAGCGGATCCGGGGCAGAGGTCTCCAATTCGTCCAACAGCCCTCGGAGAATGTTTGAAAAGATCAGGAGGTCGTCGGTGGCGCGGTGAAACAAGATCGTCTCGGGAAGACAGGGCATGCAACTGCGCAGGGTAGTGAGCTTGTCTGCGCTTGTCAGGCCCTTCAGGCATAGGGAATAATCGGGGATCGTGCCCAGCTCCATAGTGCCACGCATGGTGCAAACGATGACCTGGTTATTCTCCAACTCTGAAAACTCCCGAAGAAGCTGTAGCAGCACAGCCTTTACCGGATCATTCAGCTTGTGAAGGTCTTCCAGCACAACGACTTTCCGTATTCTGCTGCGCTGTGGGAAGATCAGGCGCAACGTTCCCTGCGCCTGCTTCAGGCACATAAACTCCACGCATTGCTCCGGCGCGTCACTGATGCGGGTCAGCAGTTCCGACAGAAACAGGCGCTTTTCAGGCGTTGCAAGTCTGCTGACCGCCTCCCCTATATCTTCGTAGGAGTAGCCCTCCATATTGCCGATGTTCAGAAAGAGCAAAAGCAGGCACAGCTGTGTAGCATTATAGGAGGCCGTCTCCGAGAAAGAATAGCGTACAGTCTCATACCGGAACGACAGATTGCGTAGAAGCACATCCATCAAATAGGTTTTTCCGGAGGCTCCGCGGCCGGAAACCACAGCCACGCGGTTTTTGTTCCCGGCACCGGCTACAAGCTGACCGAGTTCCGCCGCGCACTTATCCTGCTGGGCATATGCCAGACAACGTTCCCGTGGATTGATGACAGAGAGCTCAGGCAGCTCAGACTGTGCAAGCATCTGTTCTCCGGAGTACAGAGCCAGTGGGACACTACCCTGATAAAGGCTTTTGGCTGTGAAGCAAAACTTGTAGCCGCAGGGCCCTGCCGTCAGTGAAAAGCACTTCGGGGAGTTGAGCACGTCCGAACCGGACAAGAACTGAAATTCAGGGCACAGAAACCGGATGGACACGTTTTCAATCGGGGCATCGGAATCCGCAGCCAAATACAGATAATACGGCTGTTGTTGCACGAGCTTGCGCTCCAGCACATAGGTGTTCTGGGTGCAGTCACTGGTGACCAACAGGCTCTGGATCTTGACGTGGTTCCTTTCCTGAGTCGCTTCCCCCGTACCATCGTCCGCTGTCCGAATCCCGTGGCTGGCGGCGATATCCAGGTGATTCCGAATCCACTCCTCAAACTGATCCTTTAAAACCAGCGTGACACCGATATTGGTCCGCAGGCGAAAGTCTGTCAGACGGTAAATGTATGTATCCGGTATCAGGTTGTTGCTAATAAATTTAACAGTGACCGGCTTGGAGTAGAGCAACGCGGAGACAAGTGTGGGGTCAAGCTGGCTCTTTTTTAGCTTTGCAGGATGCTCTGCTTTGGAAAATTTTGCTTCCGCCCAATACTCAAATTCCTGATCTAAAAACCGGTATGTACATACCACATCCCGGTTGCCATCGCCGGAGGACTCTGTCAGCGTCCAGGAGCTTCCTTGATAGGTGCTCTCCAGATATTCTTTTGCCAGTTTTTCAAAGTCTCGCGGAGTGACCTGGGAATAGTCAAACACAATCGCACCCCCGTCCAAAACAAAGCCCGCCAGTAATGGCGGATAATAAGAGATTATCGTTTCATTAAGAGGAGGACTACCAGGCGATGGCCTGGTAGTCCTCTTCTTAAAAGGTTAAAGGGTAAAATTCATCTTCCCCCTCGGATGCAGTTCCGCTAGGAGCGCTGTCTGCCGTTCCGCCGCCACATGGGTATAGATTTGTGTTGTGGAAATGGAGCTGTGTCCAAGAAGGGCCTGGATATATCGGATATCCATACCGGCCTCCAGCAGCGAGGTGGCGAATGTATGGCGGAACATATGCGGCGTAACAGGCTGGGTGACATGGAGCCGGAGCAGATACCGGCGAATGATCCTCCGCACGGACTGTTGGGACAGCGGCATTTTCCGGTTGTTCAGCAGCAGGGCGTTTGCCTCATGGATCTGCTCCCCGCAGAGGCAGCAGTATATCCTCAAAATATGGAGGATTTCTGGTGTCTCAATTTGGATGATCCGCTCCTTGCGGCCCTTCCCGCTGATCAGGAGCCGCAGCTTGTGCTCATTCAGCTGGACGGTCTGCGGTGAAAGCTTACACAGCTCAGAGACCCTGATCCCGGTGCTGAACAGCAGCTCCAGGACAACAATATCCCGCAGGACGCGAAGATCCTCTCCCCGGCGCCGGTATTCTGAATATGCCTCGCGCAGCAGGGCCTGGACAAGATCCTCCGGGATCGTGCGGGGCAGCTGCCGCGGGTATTGGATGTGGAACCGGAGCTTATCAAATGGATTCTGCGGGATCTTCTCCAGCTCCTCCATAGTATGATAAAAGGCCCGTACCGACGCCAGCTTGCGCTTGACCGAGCGGGGCGAGAATGTCTCGTTCAGGTATTTGACATAGCTGCTGATGAGATCTTTGCCCTCCTCCCGGCCGGCGCAAAAGCAGGTGAACTGCCGCAGGTCGATGCGGTACGCCTTTAAGGTGTCCTGGGACAATTTCTTCTCGTACTGGCATAGCTCCAGATAGAAAACGACCAGCTCCTCAAGGTTTGACATATTTAGGCAGCCTCCTTTTTGTTCATTGAGTTCATCCCTGATTATATCCGGCTGGACTGCCTGCGGCAGAAAAGAATTACAGCGCGTGCGGATTACCGCCAAGCTCCGGGCCAGAAGCCGTTTCGCCGGGCTGCTGCCCCTGGGTTCCAGCTTCCTATCAAGATATTGCGCTCTACAAGGCCAGAAACACTAAATATTGTATTTTATAGTTGACAGAATCTATATCTTGTGGTAGACTACCTATGTAATTGATTCTTTGTGCGCTCCTCGTATGAGGGTAGCCGCCCGCAAGACGATGTCCGCGCATATTTGATGAATATGTACCGAGTGAACTCGTCTTATCAGTATGCCTGTCAATTGTGTCACAAGCCGTTCTCCAATGTGGAAATGTGCCAGCTGGAACAAAAGCCGGATATAGAGCTCGACCCGTTAAATGTCTGTCTTTGTCCAACTTGCGCTACAAAGTTCAGAACGCTACGAAATAATAAGTACCTAGCAGACCGGCTCATAGATTCCATCCTTGATGTATCTGAAAACGAGATTGAGGAGAATGACCACATATCAGTCGTCATCAACGATTATGACTTCTGGTTCACACCTACTCATATCGCCGAAATTATAGAGTTGCTCAAGCTGAAAAAGAAGGCTATAGAGGAACGCAAAGCATCATCACAAACAGTAAGCAGACCTAAGCCCAAACCAACAGCAGAAGCACCTGGGCGAAATATCGCCACTTCCGAGCAGCAAGTGAAGGAAGAGACTCTACATCCTGCCGCAGGACCGGATAAGGAAGATCTTCAGAGCGATACAAGCGCATATGGTGAGCTCATCGGAAGACGGGTATTCCACAAATCGAAGAAAGCCTACGCTCGCGTAGTTGGATGTGACGGAGAGTACGTAGTCTTAAATTTCGAGAGTGGGGATAAAGTCGGTCAGGATGTCAAGTATAACCTGACCATGTGCTTGAATAATGGGTGGATTGAAGTTGTCGACTAACATTTTTTAATTTTGCCCAAACCTTTTCATGTCGGTATATTTTGCTTTTAAATCAAAGGGAATACCGAGCAATAATTTTACCATCACATGTTCCAATCCGTTATTAAGTATTAGTACCAGCTATGGGAGGCTTTTTGTGGGCCTGTCATACACACAGTCTAGGAGTACGGCAGATGCAGCAGCCGGAGACCGTGAAGGACGAACTGAGGGTTTTCCTGGGACAACACCCAAACTTCAAGGAAATTGAGGACTACCTTCCCACCCAACGGGGCAAGTCTCTGGACGGCTCCCAGCTAGAGCTAAAAGAGCACCAGAAGCAAGCCCTGGCGGCGCTGGAAGAGATGCGCTGCAATTTCGAGACTATTGCCCTGCTCTACCATGCTACCGGCACCGGCAAGACGGTGACCGCCGTCATGGATGCCAAGCGGTTTGGCAAGTGAACACTATTCCTGGCCCACACGGTGGAGCTGGTGGATCAGGCCACCGACCTTCCGGGAGCTGTGGCCCAGGGCCACGGTGGGCCGCCATGTGGAGAGCATGAAGCAGGGCAACGCCTTCGTGGTCTGCGGTAGCATCCAGAGCGTGGCATTGAACCTGGAGCGGTTCAAGCCGGATGACTTCGGCTATCGTGACCTACTTCCGAGAATTCTATGAGGCCCGCCGGGCGGCTGGGCTAGTGGTAGAAAAGGCCAATAGCATCTACGCCAAGGGTGGATATACTGATACTCAGGCCCAGAGGAATATCCTGTCCAACCCATTCAAGAGGTTCGAGGATATGCGGATGCTCCACCACACGAAAACTTTGGGCGTGATCCAAGTGGACGAATCTGTCTGGAAGAAGCTGACCCGAGAGGAGAAGCAGGAAATCGAGCGGATCTGCGATGAGAAATTGGAAAACTATTATCGGCGATTCAAGTAATTCAGAGAAAGGATATGAGTGATGAAGGTCATCTGCTTCGGCGACTCCAACACCTACGGCTATGACCCCCGGAGTTATTTCGGAGGGCGCTATGATGCGGACAGTCGGTGGGTGGATATCCTGGCTGCGGAAACCGGCTGGGAGATCCGAAATATAGGGCAGAACGGCCGGGAGATTCCGTCCGGTGCTCCGGACTTTCCCGCCGACACGGATCTGCTGATCGTCATGTTGGGGACCAACGATTTGTTCCAGGGCCGAAGCCCGGAGCAGGCCGCTGAGAGGCTGGAGCGATTCCTCTCTGGCATATCTCTGAGACGGGACAAAATTCTGCTGATCGCGCCGCCGCCGGTGGCCCTGGGCGAGTGGGTGCCCAGCCCGCAGCTCATTGATGACTCCCATGCATTTGCCCGACTCTGCCAGGCCTTGGCAAAGCGAACGTGTATCCGCTTTGCCGATGCAGGGAAGTGGGACATCTCCCTGACCTATGACGGTGTACACTTCACGGAGCAGGGCCACAAGGCCTTTGCTGCCGGACTTCTGGAGGAACTAAGATGAAACGAATGATGCCACTGCTTCTGTCCCTTCTGCTGTTGACCGGATGCGGCGGGAATTCCGCCAACAGCTCCTACCAGCAGATCACCCAGGAAGAGGCCAAGGAGATGATGGACACCCAGGAGGTCATTATCCTGGATGTACGGGAGCAGGACGAGTATGACAGCGGCCACATTCCCGGTGCTGTCCTGCTGCCGGTGGGCACAATTGATGAAACCACCGCCGCCGAGGTGATCCCCGAGAAGGACTCCACGGTGCTGGTCTACTGCCGCAGCGGGAACCGGAGCAAGACCGCCTCCTCCGCCCTGGCAGAACTGGGCTACACCAACATCTATGAATTCGGCGGCATCAACACCTGGCCATATGAGACAGAGTCATAAGGGCCAAAATCTACATCGCCTATACAAAGAATACGGGATCGGTTGGTTGAAGCCGATCCCGTATTCTTTTTCCGGTCAGGAATTCTTCAGCCAATCTGTAAACTGCTCCAGGGTAATGACCTCACGGTCACATTTCTTTTTCATATCCCGAGCCTGCTCGCTCCAGGCATAGAAATCCGTGTCAGAGATGCGCCCGGCCTTGATCCAGGCGAACCGCTTCTTGTACTCCTTGCGGTAGGCCTTGAACACCGGATCCTCAGCCTGCTTTTTCGTCCACTGCTGGAAGGCTCCTGCCTCCCGGCAGACCTGCTGTCCTCTGGGCACCGGACGCTCACAATACTCCGCGCTGACCCGGCCGGTCTGTGGAAAGTACCGGCCGCAGTTCTTGCAGCGACGGACCGTGATCCCTCGCTCCACACAGCTGCGCAGAGAGTAGTCGATCATATCCGAGATACTGCCGGAATACAGAACCGGCGAACAGCGGCCCGGTTCCACTGGCTCAAAGCTCAGCGGAATGGGGTGAAAGGAGAACAGCTCCGGATCCTTCGGAGCGTCGTAGAGATAGCACCTGGATGCCTGCTGCTGGGGATCACGTCCGGCCTGGTCCACATCCAGAACCAGATCAAAGAACCGCTGCACCTGCTTCTGATAGCGAGGCAGCTGCTCAGGCAGACTGCGCAGCTCTTCCAGCATCTGCTGGTCCTCTGCACTGCCGCGGTCGTGGTGGATCCCCATTCTGGAAAACCGGTCGTACCAGCGCACATATAGCAGCTGCAAATAGATATGCCTGCTGCCCAGGTCACCCAGGTCTATCATGGCGCTGGTGCCGGCCTGCCGGTCATCCTCGTCAATCAGGCGGCTCCAGTTGAGACTGATCCGCTGCAGCATCGGGATCAGTTCACTGCAGTCCATCTCCAGAAAGGTAAGCAGGCTCTCCAGAAACGGCAGCTCCCGGCTGACCGATGGAACCCCCTGTATTCCGGCGGCATCATACTGAAAGATCTCCTTCTTTTCGGAGAAATACATCTTGGCGTACCACATATCCGTCCCCTCGAAATAGACTGATAGAAAAATAATAATAAAATAGTCTTGACAAGGCGAAATGCCCGTGCTAGAATAACCTCGCACGGACTGTCTAACGCGTCTTAAAATTAGTCTAACACAGCGAAAATCATTTGTCAACGAGGAGGTGCTTCTATGTACGCAAGCCGAAGGTCCAGAATGGAATACCCATCACCAGAGAGGATATTCTCCGGAGAAGTGACGCCGGGACGCGGCCTGGAAGGAGGCGGCTGAGCGCACCAAGGGGAAGAAAACGCTGTGCGTGTCAGACAAGGCCGCAGGGCAGGAACGGGTATGGTGTATGGCGAACGGAAAAGACAGTCCACAAAAAAGGGCCGCAGAACTGCTGCAACAGTTCTGCGGCCCGCTGCGTTTCGGAGAACACAGCTTGAACTGTATTCAGTCTAACAGAGTGACCTCCGAAACGCAAGCGTAATTTCAGATATAATCGGAGGGATTAACATGAAACAGTCAACCTATCAGAGCTACGATGACCTGCCGCTGTTTCTCAACGTGAATCTGGTGGCGCAGGTGCTGGGCGTGTCCATCTCCACCGCCTACGAGGTGATGCACGAACCCGGCTTCCCGGTACTGCGGGTGGGCAGCCGCATGGTGGTACCTAAGGAAAAGTTCATTCAGTGGGCGGAGGAGCAGGCGGGAGGTGCAAAATGAGAAAGCAGACTTGGACAAAGCGTGACCCTACCCCCCACTATTTTGAGGTTGAAAATGGCAAGACCACAGTTCTCAAGGTGGAGAACAAGGCCTTCAGCGGCATCATCATCCATAAGGTCGATTCCGTCACCGGCGAGGGCATCTACGATGTAAAGTTCCTTCTGTATGACGCCGACAAGAACCCCATCGGGGAGTACACCACCGACCAGAACGGATACATCTATATTGATGAGGCGCTGGCGGAGGGCAAGGACCGCTTCTACATCCGGGAGCTGGAGGCGGCCGAGGGCTATACGCTGGACGAAGAGTATAAGACCGTCTATGTGCAGCCGGGCAAAACCATCGAGATCGAATGGGAGAATGTACCCATCACCGGGCAGATCCAGATCTATAAGTACGCCGCCGAGTATAACGCGGTGACTGGGACCCAGGCCGGCGCTCCTCTGGAGGGCGCTGTGTTTGAGATCGTCCAAGAGCGCAGCGGCAAGGTGGTGGACTATATTACCACCGATGCCCGGGGCGTCGCCGCTTCCCGTCCGCTCCCCTTGGGACGATATAAGATCCAGGAGGTGACCGCCCCGGCCTATTGGCAGGTGGATCCCACCATCCACGATGTGACCCTGGAGTTTGCGGGGCAGATCATCAAGTTGTCGGCCTTTGACAAGCCCTCCAACCTGGGAGTCACCATCACCAAGCGGGGCAACGCCGAGCTGCTGGCCGGCCAGACCATGCGGTACGACATCACGGTTGCCAACACCAGCAACGTGGATCTGGAGAACTTCTTCTGGCATGACCGCATTCCCACGGACGTGGCCCGGGCTACCGCCCTGACTACCGGCACCTACAGTGCCCGGCTCAACTACCGTATTCTCTATAAGACCAACTATACGGCGGACTACCAGGTGCTGGCCTCCAACCTGCTCACCAGCAACAACTACTCCTTCAGCCTCAACGCCATCCCCACTCAGGCGGGTGAGGTGGTCACGGACGTTTACTTCGACTTCGGCAAAGTGCCTGTTGGGTTCCAGTCCGTTGCCGACCCCACTCTGAGCGTCATCGTCAGCGGCAGCACGGTCAATGGTTACCAGCTGGTCAACCGCGCGGACGCCGGCGGCCAGTACCAGGGCACCTGGCAGACCGCCCAGGCATCCTGGGTGACCATCATCCGCAAGTACACCACGCCCCCTACTCTGCCTAAGACTGGCTACTAAATCCTTTTATAAACGCCTGGGGCGGCTCTTTACAGAGCCGCCCCAGTTTCATTTAAGGGAGGTCTCATACCATGGATCACACACATCACCCGTCTCTCCAACTTTTGGATCCGGCAGCCCAAGATACCCTATCCAATTCTCACAGCACACTCTTCCAACCCCTGCTCCACCGTCTTTTGATGGCTTTCTGCGAGGAGCAGGTCATCCCCGCCATGACGGCCGAGGAAGTCCGTCGGGTTGTCTACCTATCCCGTTTCCACGACATTGGGAAGCAGAGCCTTCCCAGGTCTATCATCCAAAAGGGCGGAAAATTGACACTGGAGGAGCGCAGGATCCTGCAGCAGCACCCCGCACTGGGCGTCCGGCTGCTGCGCTCCATCCCCGCCCTGCGGCAGTA
The DNA here is from genome assembly GCF_002159455.1 of Flavonifractor sp. An306. Classification (GTDB taxonomy): domain Bacteria; phylum Bacillota; class Clostridia; order Oscillospirales; family Oscillospiraceae; genus Flavonifractor. The sequence goes on along the minus strand of NZ_NFIQ01000076.1, from coordinate 4,088 downwards.
CCCTTACTACGATGTTCTCTGTGATATCTGCCTCCATCACCACGAGCGGTGGGACGGCGGCGGTTACCCGGACGGACTGACAGGCCGGCATATCACTCCCTACGTCCATGTGGTTGCCATGGCCGACGCCTATGACGCCCTGCGAACTGCCAGACCCTATAAACCCCCGCTCTCTCACAGCGAGGCCATGTCCATGCTCTGCGGCGGCGCTTGCGGCGCCTTTAATCCTGAGATGATCGCCTGTCTCCGGGAGATCCCCGGGACATTCTTTGCCGCCTGCTATGGGGAGGCGTGCAGAGTTGGCTGACCGGGACAGGGAACGCAGCCCCCTTGAACAGGCCGCCAGTACGGCCCACACCATTCACGGGGCCATTAAGACAGGGAAAGCGATTGCCGGGGCCGCAAAGGGTGCGGCTGTCGGAGGCCCCTATGGGGCTGTAGCCGGAGCAGTCTGGGGTGCAAGAAAGCACATCGGCACGATTGCCATTGTGGTCATCATAATCCTGCTGCTGCCGGTGCTGTTCATCCTCATGCTCCCCTCCATTATCTTTGGCGGGCTGTTCGGCGGCAGTACAGACCCAGCCGCGGAACCTATCATGAACGACAACGCGGCTATCATTGAAAATACCAACGAGATCGCCTTTGCCATCAACCAGATTCTTGGAGAAGGAATCGACGATGTGGAGCAGCGGATCGCCAGTGATTTCGCACAGACCGGCGGCGACAACTATGAGATCGTCAATCCCTATGCCGATGACATGATAAGCAATACCAATGCCTTTATCGGCCAGTACTGTGCCGCCAAGAACGAGGACTGGGAGACGATCTCCCTTGCTGACCTGGAGCAGACTCTCCGCTCAGAGGTGAGCGACCTCTACACCTTTTCCCGTGCCAGCGAGACCCGGACGATCCCGGACAATCCGGAAACGGAGGCGGACGAGAGCGGGACGGAGACCTGGTACATCTACACCATCGTCTACCAGGGCGAGGATCACTTTGCCGATGAGATCTTCCACCTGACCGACGAGCAAAAGGAGCTGGCCGAGGATTACGCTCAGAACCTCAGCCTGCTCCTCGGGGACGGGATGTTCCAGTCCGCCTCCGGAACCGTGATCCCGTCCCTGGGCAGCGTCCGCTTCACCGACGGTGCGGTGGAGGTGGTCTACTTCAACCAGCTGGATGAACGGTATGCCAACGAGCCCTACGGGACAGATGACATCGGCGGCTACGGCTGCGGCCCCACCGCCATGTCTATTGTGGTATCCTCCCTGGCCGGAGATATCGTTGACCCCATTGAAATGGCACAGTGGTCCTATGAGAACGGCTACTGGTGCAGCAAGAGCGGTTCCTACCACGCGCTGATTCCTGCCGCCGCCAAGGCGTGGGGCCTTCCGGTGGAGGGATGCACGGCGTCAGAGCCTCAGCGGATCGTGGACGCGTTGGGTGAGGGCAAGCTGGTGGTGGCCCTGATGACCAAGGGGCATTTTACCTCCAGCGGCCACTTTATCGTCCTCCGAGGCGTTCAGGATGAACAGATCCTGGTGGCTGACCCCGCCAGCACCTCCCGCAGTCAAAAGGCGTGGGACTTGTCTATCATTTTGAATGAAGCCAGCAAGAGCGCGGCAGCCGGCGGGCCCTTCTGGATCATTGGGTAAGACGCAGGCAGGTGCGATTCCAATTCGTTTCGCACCTGCCTGTTTTTAATCTGAGGAAAGGATATGATCTTCCTGGATCAGCAGGATGTCCGGCCGTCCCTGGGCCTGCTCCATCATGCGCTGTGTAAAGCCGCTTTTGGAGAACAGCCCATAAATGACCTGGTAGGATGGAAAGACGGCCTGCAGCTCCGCTGATTTTTTTACCTTCTCCTCCAGTGTGTAGTAGACTGGGGCGTCCACCGGCTTGCTGTGGTATTTGCACTCGCCCGCAAAGAGACGCTTCCGCTGGTGGTCTACCGCCATCACGTCGATTTGGGTATCATTGTTCACATCGTTCAGCCAGTAGGAACCGATCCGGGAAGGGGTAAAGTCCAGTTCCCCGGTGCGGCAGAGCGAGGCGAAAATATCCTTGCACACATCCTCATAGGCAAAGGCCACGAATTTCTGCACGAAATCCTTTTCAAGTTCATCCAAGACGATCTGCTGGTTATCCAGTTCCAGTTCCCCCTTATAGGGGTAGACATATCGGAACCAGAACCGCACAAAATTATCGGAGATGAAATAGAGGCCCTTTCTGGACTTCTCCGGATTTTTTTCTGTGATGGGCGTGTCCTTCACCAAAAAGCCAAGCTCGATCAGGGTGGAGAGGTAGGGCGTCAGAGCGGAAGACTCCAGGCCCAGCGCGCCGGCCAGCCGTCCCAGCTTATGGTTCCCATCCGCGATCACACGGATGATGGAGAAGTAGTTGGTCGCGGACTGCACCTCGTCCTTCAGCAAGAAGTTTGGCTCCTCATAGAGAAAGCCGTTTTTGGAGAGGATCACACGCCGGATCTGTGTCAGAAGATCCTCCTCTGGAGGGAAAAACTCCAGGTACTTCGGCACCCCGCCGGTAACCGCGTACTGCGCCACCGCCCGCTCAAAGGGCTGCGGCTGGGCGGCATGGATATCGGTGAAGGTGAGAGGCGACAGGCGGATCTGTGCGGTGCGCCGGCCATAGAGCGGACTGTCGTAGGACAGGGCGTGCTTTCGCATCATCCCGATCAGCGAGCCGCAGAGGATCAGCATCACATTGCTGTCCTTCAGAAATTCGTCCCACGCATTCTGCAGGATCGAGGGGAAGGCCGGATTTGTCTTGACCAAGTAGGGAAACTCGTCCAGGACCAACACTTTCTTTTCCTCCGGCCGGTACCGGACAACCTCCTGAAACAGGTCCAGCCAGTCAGAAAAGGACACCCGGCTTAGGGTGGGATTGCCCGTGGCGCGGGAGATCACGCCGGCCAGCCGTTTCATGCTCTGAGACTCCACTTCCTCCGTGGCAAGGAAATAGATGGCGGTCTTGCCCTTGATAAACTCCTTGATCAGCGTCGTCTTGCCCACCCGGCGGCGGCCATACAGGACAACAAATCCGCCAGGGCGCTGGTATTCCTGCTCCAGTACCTCCAGCTCCTTGCTGCGTCCGATAAATTCCATAAGAAAGCCCGCCTCCATTTATAATAATTTATATTATGATAATCTTTCTTATATTATATTCGGCAGGTGCAAAAAGTCAAGCTCTGCAGCGGCGGCTTCTTCTGTTTTTTAATATGACCAATTTGGGGCCGGTAGACTGCCACCTTAGCCCGGCGGCCCCGTCACCAGACCTCAGCAGCCCGTCATTTCCCGCCGTCTTTTCGGCATCACCTCGCGGTATTCTTAACGACATATGGACGACCTGCTTTGGCAACAAACCTATTCACCTTCACACCAAAATAGCAGAACAGCGCCGTCCCGGCTCTACCAGGGCGGCGCTGCTGTTATATTGCAAAAGAGTTAGTCCTCGACTTCTACATGGAGCTGGCCGGCGATTTCTTCCACCGACATCCCGTTTTTCATTGCCAGGTTGACGATTTGCTGGATCTTCTGCTTTTTCGTCTTACGAGGCGGCTTTGGAGCCAGGATCTCCGCTTTCTTTTCCTCCAGAGACTTGATGCGGTCCTGTGTTGCAGTGATCTTTGCATCATACTCTGCCACAACAGACTCTTTCTTTGATACCAGCTCCTTGATGGCCTGATTTAGCTTTGCGATTCTTTCGTCCACCCCAGCCGCTCTCTCTTGTGGGGTACGGCGCGTGCGCTTATTCTCGGAAGCTGCCATTTTAAGATCACCTGTCCTTTGTGTATAAACAACGCAAAAAACAATAAATAGAAGAACATAGACCAGGCACCTGATTGTGTCTCGCGCAAAATGGCAGACAGTACAACACCAGATGCCGAAAGTATGACTAGGATGCTAAAAAGAGTTTCCAGTTTATCAGATCCCTTGAAGTATTTGGCATGAAGTTCTTTATTTAAACACTGATTCAAATACTTCTGATAAAAGGCTTCAAACATATGTACCTCCTACAATAATAATTACGGTTTAAGGCGCGGCCGCCAGCCGCGTCTTTTTCCATCT
>NZ_NFIQ01000075.1 GCF_002159455.1 Flavonifractor sp. An306 | reverse complement strand
GTTCGCGCTGGAGGACGCGGAGGCCCGGGCGGATGAGGCCGAGGCGTCTCTGGCCGCTGCGGTGCGGGATATGGAGGCAATGGCCGCCACCATCCGCGCCCGGCCAATCGACGACACTGAGTGCTGCTTCCTCTGCAAATACGACGGCCCCGTGGAGGACTATTGCCCCGGCTGGGAGGGAGAGGAGTGATTCCAGTGGAGGGGGACGTGATACGGGATCGCTTTTTTTGCCGCAGGAATCTGGTGTGCTTTGAGGCCTGCTCTGTCTGTGAGGTGTGCGGCGACTGCGATATGTGCGTGGCCTTCGGCCAGCTGGATCGCTGCCAGAAGTGTACGCGGTATTATGTGCCGGGGAGTTTGGCTGATTGACGCAGGCTGTAATGCTCCATGCTCCGGCCCTCTGCCGGGTGGGATCGCTCACCCGCCCGGACCTCTTTTTGTTTGCCGGACGCCCTGTTGATATGAAGGCCTGCGTACCTACGTGGGGTAATGGTAGGAAATACGGGGCGCCCGGCAGAGGGCCGGAGTATGGCCGACGTCAATCCTCAGTGTAAGAGAATGAAGGATAAGAGGAAACACCTATACGGTGACGGATAGCGGAGAAACAAATAGTACTATATCCCAACTATAAGGAGGCGCTGCACTATGGATATAGATCTCCGGCGCCTGGGGATTGGAGCTCAGGTGCAGATTGCCCTTACATTGATCAGAAAGACTGGGGAAGGAGGAGCGATACATGGCGAACATAGAGCTGATTGCCCTGTGCGTCGAGGCACGGAGGAGGAAAATCAGTTACGGGCAGCTGATGGTCATCACAAGTGAGGAAGACCGCAAAAAAATCGTGGAAGCCTATAAAAAGGAAAATTAAGGAATCTGGAGAAGGGGCGGGCCAGTGAGTCTGCCCCTTCTGAAATGGGCCTGTTCGGTGCGTCCGGTACGCCGGAGGCAGCGCAGAGGTTCATTTATATATAATAAGGAACGCGCGCGCGTTCCTATACGGGGCCCTTAGACCGCTAAGAACTCGACCACCATCAATCTACAGGGAGGAGAATAGGGTGAAACAGCTGATGCGCTATCGGATCATATCAGGACGAGCCGTGGAGGTGCGGGACGTGCTGATGGAAACACGTGGGGGCCGGCCGAGGGGAGCCAGGAGAGGAAAGTCATCTGCGAAACAGGTCAAGAGAAACGAGGAGGAGGCGGTATTGGTCCTGGCCCGCCAGTTCAACGCAAACTGCAAGGGAGGAGATCTCTTCCTGACACTGAAGTACTCCGATGCCAGGCTGCCCGCCACCAAGGATGGAGCGAAGCGGATTGCAAGGAATTTTATGCGGAGGCTTGCCAGGGCATACAAAAAAGCTACTGGGAAAAAACTGACCTGGTGGCTGGTGACTGCCAGCGTGTCCGCAAAAACGGGGCGGCCTGTGCGGCTGCATCACCATGTGGTCATGGATGCCATGGCCTGGGATCTGATTGCCAAGCACTGGCCGCCGGAGGAGTTTTCATACCGGATGCTGGATGCCACTGGGGACTATACCGCGGTGGCCCGGTACATGATCCGAAACGCGGGTTATGGTGGGGAGCGGGCATGGTCTCATTCCCAGGGGCTCAAACAGTCCGTTTATACCACGCCGATTCCGGTCAGGCGAGCGGGAACGGTGAAGGTGCCTCCGGAAGCCCGTGTTGTAGAGCGGGAAGTCCGGGAAGATGGGGAAAGTGGATTTTCGGCGGCGTACATACGATGGGTCTTGCCGCTGGAGAGCAGCACAAAACGCCATGGGAGGAGGAAAAAGCAGAATGAATGAGACCTTTTCGGTGCGTCTGCGGAGGCTGCGGGAGCGGAAGGAGCTGAGTCGCCGGGCCCTGTCTGAGCTGTGTGGGCTGAGCAAGAACATGATCGCGGTTTACGAGCGGGGAGAGGCGGACCCATCCACAGAGACGATCTGCCAGCTGGCGAACCTTTTTGGTGTGTCAGCGGACTACCTGCTGGGCCGCACAAAAAATTTTTAGTGTGCCCGATAAATTGGGCACGCGCTGCGGAAAGTGTGGTACAATGGGTGGGAAGGAAGATTTTCAGCCTGGCGGGAGGAGGGCAGCGTCATGGCCGAATACGAGAAAATGGGATTGGAGGAATTGGAGCGGCTGCTGACGCGGAAAGAACGCTTGTTCGTTGAGGAATACGAAAAGGACGGAAATGGGACGCAGGCCGCCATCCGGGCCGGGTACACCGCAGGAAAGAAAAACGCCTCCGCGGCCGTGCAGGCGTGCAAGCTGCTAAGGTCGCCCAAGGTTTCCGCGTACAGGCGCGCGCGCGCGAATGAGTTGTGCCGCCAGCTGGGAATCAGTCCGGAGACCATTAGCCTGCATGTGATGGAGGTCTACCGCCGCTGTATGGAGGCAAAGCCGGTGATGACCTATGACCGAGATCAGAAAGAATGGGTAGAATCGGGAAACTATGTGTTTGACTCCAAGGGTGCGCTGAAGGCGATGGAGCTGCTTGGTAAAAACCTGGGCATGTTCACTCCTGGGGCTGCCGGTGGAGGCGCTGAGGCGGAAGACGACCCCATTACCCGCTCGCTGAAGAAGGAACAGGACAGTGGGCTTCTCTGAAAAGCAGCGCAAGATCCTTCGATTCCCCTATAGCGGCTATGAGGCTCTGATCTGTGATGGCGCGGTGCGCAGCGGAAAGACGTCCGTAATGGCATTGTCCTTTTTCCTTTGGGCGATGGGCAATTTCACCGAGCGGGCTTTCGCGCTTTGTGGGAAAAGTGTGGGAGCGGTAGAGCGCAATATAGTGACCCCTCTGTTGGGTGTGACCTATCTGAGGCAGCATTTTTTTATCCAGTATAACCGAGCGGCGCACATGATCCTGGCACGCCGGGGCAAGAGGGAAAACCGCATCTACCTTTTTGGCGGCAAGGATGAGGGGAGTGCCGCGCTGATCCAGGGCATAACCCTGGCGGGGGTGCTGCTGGATGAAGCGGCACTGATGCCTCGGTCCTTTGTGGAGCAGGCCCTGGCCCGATGCTCGGTAGCTGGGGCCAGGCTGTGGTTCAACTGCAACCCGGAGGGACCGGAACACTGGTTCTACAAGGAGTGGATCTGCAAAGCGGACAAGCACAATGCCTTGCGGCTCCACTTCACAATGGACGACAACCCATCCTTGGACCAGGAGACTAAAAACCGCTATAAGGCCACCTTTGCAGGGGTCTTTTATGAGCGCTTCATTTTAGGACATTGGGTGATGTCCGAGGGCCTGATTTATGATATGTTCGACACAGAGGCAAATACCTACGAGCGGGCCCCAAACTCGCTTCACTTCGATGGGGTGAGAAGCATAGCCTGCGACTATGGCACCACCAACCCTACGGTATTCCTGGACATCTACGACTATGATGGGACCATCTATGTGGACCGGGAATACAGGTGGGACAGCCGAGACCGGGACAATGGCGGCCGGCAGAAAACCGATGAAGAGTACGCCGATGATCTTCAGGACTTCATGGGGAAAAATCCATGTGCCGTCATTGTGGACCCGTCGGCGGCCAGCTTCATCGCGGCACTGCGCCGTCGGGGTGTGTATGTGATCCAGGCAGAAAATGATGTGCTGGCGGGGATACGGAGAACGGCCACCCTGATCCACCGGCGCAAGCTGCTGATCAACCGGGAGCGGTGCAAGCCTCTGCTGGGGGAAATGGGCACCTACCTGTGGGACCAGAAGGCCAGCCAGCATGGGGAGGACAAGCCCCTGAAGGAACGGGACCACGGGCCGGACGCCCTGCGGTACTTTGTCAACTCTCTGCCGGATTGGAGATTTGATCCATACCTGATTGGAGGTTTGAGCAGTGTCCAGAAGGAATAAGCGCACGCCGAAGGGCGGACAACCAAATTACGGCGTGCCGGTTCTGGACGCATTCAGCAACCCGCTGTTCCGGCTGGGATATGGCTCACAATCTCCCATGGAGGCCACAGAGTACCCGCTGACCCGGATGACCGACAACTATGCCCTGCTGAATTCTCTTTACAGAGACAACTGGGTGGTTCAGAACGTGGTCGGCCTGATGGTAGACGACATGCTCCGGGAGTGGTATAAACTCCGGGGATCTCTCACACCGAAGTATCTGGATGAGCTGGCACGGGTCGAGCGGGTGACGCAGCTCCGGCAACGGCTCAATCAGGGACTCTGTTGGGGGAGGTTGTATGGCGGCGCGGCCGGCGTTATCCTGATCCGCGGCCAGGAGAGTATGCTGGACAGGCCGCTGGAGTTGGAGAGCATTATGCCGGGAAGCTTCGCTGGGCTGATGATCCTGGACCGATGGTGCGGGATTGTCCCTGATATGGGTCTGGTGTCTGACATATCTGATCCGGACTTTAATCTGCCGGAGTACTACATGATCAACAACGCCGAAGGGCGTACAGTGGCCCGGGTACATCACTCAAGAGTTGTGAGGTTCACTGGGCGGGAGCTGCCATATCTGGAGCAGATCGCTGAGCTGTATTGGGGCGGGTCCGAGGTGGAGGCCCTGTACAAATATGTGGTGGCCCACGACAATGTCAGCGCCAATATGGCAGCGTTGACCTTCCGGGCCAATATTGATACCATGGAGGTCCAAAACCTGGAGCAGCTTTTTTCCCTTGGCTCCACCGAGCAGCAACGGCGATTCTGGAACGTCATGCAGGCACAGTCTGTCATGCGCTCCAATTTTGGTTATCAGCTGGTCAATAAAGGGGACCAGATGAAGAATACACAGTATACCTTCACTGGATTGCAGGAAGTGTACGAATGTATGTGCATGAACCTGTGCGGCGCCAGCCATTATCCCATGACCAAACTGTTTGGACGCTCGCCGGCGGGCATGAACGCCACCGGCGAAAGCGATCTCCAGAATTATTATGACTATGTAAACAGCCAGAGAGAAGCAAAGCTGCGGCCGGCGCTGGTGCGGCTGCTGCCCGTTATGGCCATGTCGGCCTGGGGAGCGGTGCCTGATAATCTGGAAATTGACTTCCCACCCCTCTGGAGCCCGACAGCCAAGGAAGTGGCGGAGATTGCCAAGGGCAAGGCCGAGGCTATTGTTTCCGGCTATCAAGCGGGGCTGCTCAACGTGGATACAGCCCAGAAGGAACTCAAAAAGCTGGAGGAGGAAACGGGCATCTTCGGCAGCATAACTGACGAGGAGATCGCCGCCAACAAGGGCCGGACGTATGTTGATGCGACATCTTTGCGTGACCCGCAGATGGGTTTGAGCTACGGGGAGGACCTGGACAATGCCGACGCTGCAACGAGCACCGAATGGGAAAGAGCTGGAGAAGCTGATTTCCATTTATCTCAAAGCTGAGACCGACATCATCAACGAAATCGGCCGCTTGCGATCCAGGGGGCTTGTGGACTACCATGCCGTAGCCGCTCTGGAGCGTGTGCAGACCATTCTGCGAAAGCTGGAAAACGACGCCTGGGAATATGTGCCCAAGATGATCGAAAAACAGTTCTATGTCCGGGTGCCGGAGGCTCGCAAGGCGTTGGAGGTGCCGGAGACCGCCGCAAAACATGCGGCCGGGTACATGAACGCAGCCGCCCTTACTGGAGAGCAGATGAACCTGGTCCAGATGCTGACGCAGCAGCTGATGGGCGAGATCACCGATGCAGCTATGACAGCGATGGCAACCATTCAGAGCGCTATCCTGGGGCGAGTGGAACCGGATGTATACCGGAGGGTAGGTCTGGAGCAGGTAGCGGCTATGCAGGCCACGGGGAAGGGCGTGAACGCCGCGGTACCTGGCTTTGTGGAAGCCCTGAGGCGAGAAGGGATCACAGCGTTTGTGGATAGGGCGGGCAGGCGTTGGAGCCTGCATACCTACTGCTCCATGGTGACCCGGACAACCTCCCGGCAAGCCGAGATTGCCGCCGTATTGAGTGCGGATCCAGAACAGGACCTGTACAAAATCAGCAGCCACGGCACCACCTGCGCCATTTGCGCGCCCTATGAGGGCCGGGTATACTCCCGCAGCGGAACAGACCCGGATTTCCCGGCGTTGGCGGATGCGTTTGGGAAGATAGACCCGAGCGGGTCGGATAATTTGGCAAACACCTATTTGAACATTCACCCGAATTGCTTAGTCCCCGGTGGTACGGTACTTGCGGAGGGCGTTATGGCGCATACGAGCCGGGAATACAGCGGACCGGTAATCACTCTCGAAACCTCCGCAGGAAACCGGATCACCGTCACTCCAAATCACCCGATACTGACAACAGCCGGTTTTGTCCCCGCTGCGCAACTTCAAGAAGGTCAAAAAATCGTTGAGGCAACCTGGGAATATCGTTTCCTCTTTGGAGAGGCACCAAATGATGTAAACATTCCAACCCCTGTTGAGGATATAGGACATTCTATCGTTCAGTCTGGCGGCGGCACGTCCGTCTGCGTGGAAGGCACCCCCAAACAATTCCACGGCGACGGAATCGCCAACAGCGAAGTCAAAATTGTACTTCCCGAAGGCTTTGTTGAAGGTAAACTCAATCCCTTGGGAAGTAAGCCAGTCGGCAAAAAAGGATTCCCATCTGGACATTTTGGGCGGCATCTGTTCCTTCCCAGCGGCCCGCTTTTCAAGATCCTCCAAAGACCGAGACATGCCACGCACTGCATCATGCGCCGCCTTGGTTTTGGTGGTGGTGTCAAAACTGTATCCGTTGAGAGTAAAAAGCCGACCAACGTATGCGAGAGAACGACCACACTCTTGGGCAATCTCCGTAAAAGTGAGTCCCTGATTGTGGAGCCCAAGAAATTTCTGGAACTCTTCGGCACGGGCCTCGACATATCCAGGAGACACATCAAGGAACTTTTTCCCCTTCTTTCTCTTAAGAAGCCCGTAGTCGATCATGGCACGTTTGACGGTGTACTCAGTTACCCCGAAATGCTCCGCGATCTTCGCATAAGTGAACCCCTGGCTGCGCAAAGACTGCAATGTCTCTTTCGTGATAACGCTTTGGTCGTAAGTAAGCTTGTTCATGTAGACACCTCCGAGTATCATGGTACGGTTTATAACCTGGAAACCAAATATGGCTTCTATACCTATAATAACATAGTTACTCATAATTGCCTACACGTCTTAATTCCATGGACCACCGCCGGCCGGACGCCGGAAGAGATCCAGAAAATCAAGGACTTCTCCAATCCCCAAAAGAATCCATATTCCGTAGATCCCAGAAGCAAAAAGCAGATTGGGGCATACCGAAAGAAAGAGATAGCCCGGAAACATTGGCTTGAGCGGTACCGACAGTGGGAGATGTACCGGATGACCTTGGGCGACAAGGTGCCCAAGACCTACCAGACCTTTGAACGGCACAAGCTGGCCAACGATGACAAATACCGCGAGTGGGAGCGGCTGTACAGGGAGGCGAACGCACAATGATACGCACGATCAATGGTCAAACCTGGTTTTGCTGCCCGGTATGCGGAAAGAAGCTGTTTCCTGTTTTGGAGGGTGCCGTATGTCGGGGTATTATGGCCAAGTGCCGGGGCAAGTTGTCCACCGGTGAAAAATGCACCTGGGAGGGCGAAATTAAAATCTTTCTCTAGTGAGGATATTAGGAGGGAACAGCATGGCGAAAGATGACTATTTTGTGCTGGCATATCGGATACTCCGGTATCTGTATGAATGCTTTAAAGCAGGGGAGCAGGCAGAGCTTGAGATGTTCGGGCCAGATGCCCTGGGGATTAACAACGGATACTGGATAAACCTTTTGGAGAGCCTTGTCGTGGAGGGGTACATCACTGGAATATCCTTCCGGTCTGCTGTGGGTAGGATCCATGAGGCAAAAGTATATGGCGCAAAAATAACCCAGAAAGGGATAGAGTTTCTGGAAGACAACAGCAAGATGAAAAAGGCGGCGCAGTTTTTGAGGTCTGTCAAAGAAACTGTGCCGGGATTATAATTAAACAACATTGTGTGAGCCTGTGAGCCGTAACTTTCCGGAAATTCCGGATGGTTGCGGCTTTTTATATGCCTGTGAGGTGATGAAAGTGGACTATCTGGAGCTGTTGCAGAGAAATCTGGTGGACGAGATCGAGGCAACCCGCGCCTATGCTGCCACCATGGCCATGGCTCCCCCTGGTGATATCCCTGTGTTGCTGGAGCTGCTGGCGGATGAGACCGACCACATCGCCCATGTGGCGCAGCTGATCTCTCAGCAGACTGGTAATCCTGTGGACTATTCTGCGTTGGTATCGGGGGTGGAGTGATGGCCATTGCATACTACGGGGCCAGGATCAGCCCCCACATGACCCGAACGCCGGAGGGGTACCTGATTTGCCATGATGTCCCCATCAACCGCACTGGGGACCAGGAGTACACCGCCCGGGACCTGCAGCTGGACGGAGACCCCGAGCGGGTAGTGATCGTACACCGGAACCCGGAGGATGTTTTCGATCCGGCAGCCCTGGCTTCCTTTGAGGGCAAGGACATCACCCAGGGACATCCCCCGGAGAACCTGTGTCCGGAGAACCGGGCAGCCTATTCCAAAGGGCATATCCAAAACGTCCGCCGGGTGGGAGACAACACCGTGGCAGACCTGTATATCAAGGACCCGGGGCTGGCCTCCGATGTAGAGAATGGTGTGGTCCGGGAGGTATCCTGCGGGTATCTGTGCGACTATGTGCCGGATGGGAATGGGTATAAGCAGCAGAGGATCCGAGGCAATCACGTGGCGGTGGTCCACCAGGGCCGGGCCGGGCACGATGTTGCAATAAAAGACGCCGCCCCCGAGGCGGAGAAAGGCAGGAACTATATGAGCAAATTTACCCGTGCTATCCTGACCGCCCTGGGTATGGCGGCCAAGGATGCCGGCTCCGATGAGGAGCTGCAGAATCTGGTGACCACTGCCGCCACCGCGCTGGATGCCGCACCCGCCGAGCCTGTTGCTGATCCCAGCAAGGACAAGGCGCCGGAGGCAGAACCCGCAGAGGACGTGATGGTGGAAAAAGCACCCAAGGGCGACGATTTCGGCAGTAAGCTGGATCGGATCCTGGAGATGCTGGAGGCCAATGCCCGCGGCGGCCGGGGAGAGCACCCCCTGCATGATGAGACTGACCTGGACGAGATGGTGGAGAAGCTGGCCGGAAAGGCTGAGCGTCGGGAAGACCCCGAGGCCGCCGTTACCGTTCCCGCAGAGGAGATGGAGGATGTCGCCTGCATGTCCCCCGCAGCCAAGGACGCCGCCGTGGAGTTGCTGAAGAAGGTCCGTCCGGCCGTGGCGGCCATTCAGGACAGGACCGAGCGGGCCCGGGTAGTGGATGCGCTGCTGTCCACGATCAAGGGCCCCAACATGGTGGGCAGCATCATGACGGCCGCCCAGGACAGCGCCCGCAGGGCATCCCAGGAGGCCAAGCGCACCAACTACGAGAAGATCTGTACCGAGGCCGAGAACGCCTATGCGGCCCGCAACCCCCACAAGATGAAGAAGGAGGTCTAATCCATGGCTGGACTGAATCCCCAGGTCATCGGCACTGCCATGACTGCCGGCTTTGCCGGGTCCTATGCCCGGCAGCCTGACATGATCGTAAACACCCGCCCCGCCGGCGGCTCCGCTGCCATTCCCTTCGGCGCCCCTCTGGTCTATTCCGGGGGAACCGTGGTGCAGATGGGCGCCGATGCTGTCGCCGCCCAGTTTGTGGGCGTGGCTGGCCGGGAAATCAAAAGCTCTCTTACCTACCTGGAGCAGAGCCCCGGTGAGTACAACCCCGGCGACCCTGTGAGCGTGTTCCAGCGCGGATCCATCCAGGTCAAGTGCCAGCGCGGCACCCCCGCCCTGGGCGGCGCTGTGTATGTTCGGACTACCTACAACGGAACCTATTCCAGCGCTCAGGTGGGCGGCTTTGAGTCCGAGGATGACAGCGGTAATGTGGTGCAGCTCACCAATGCCCAGTGGGGCGGCCCTCCTGACGCCAACGGCATCGCGGAGCTGGTCATCCTCACCCGGCTGAACGCCTGATAGGAGGTAACAAACGCTATGAGTTTTCAGAATGTCGGAACCGTAAACGCTGGTGTTGTGAAGTTCACCGGCGCCGCCCCTGCTATCGGCGGTGTGCCCACCATGGATGCTGCGGGCATCGCCTCCGGCGGCGCTTTCCTGGTCTCCGAGCTGGAGAAGCGCGACCCCATGATCCGCAAGCCCCTGACCTCGGTTACCTATCCCCGCGACATCGTCATTCAGACTGGCGGCGGCTGGGTGGACTATGTCTCTGCCATGTCTGTGGCCTACGGTATCACCGGCGGCGCCGGGGCCGCTCCCGTGCAGGCGGGGGGCGCCAGCGGTCTGCCCATCGTACAGGCATCCGTGGATAAGGGCATTTACAAGGCGCACACCTTTGCCGTGGCGCTTCGGGTGATGTTCCAGGATATGCAGCGGGCCAACTTCATCGGCCGGTCCATGGACCAGCTTTTGCAGGATGGCGTCCGCATGGCTTTTGATAAGCACCAGGACCAGAACATTTATACCGGCCTGTCCGAGTATGAGACCACCGGCATCATCAACAATCCCGACGCCACCGAGTCCACTGTGGCCGACGGGGCCAGCGGTAACGGCAACTGGGTGACCAAGACCCCCGCCGAGATCCTGGCCGATGTCAATAAAGCCCTGATTACCACGTGGGACCAGGCCGGCAATGATCTGGACGCACTGCCCAACCACATTTTGCTGCCCTATGAGGAGTACAACTACATTCTCAGCACCCCCGTTTCTGACCTGGCCACCAAGTCCATCTATGACTACATCATGGAGAAAAACATTACCAGCAAAAACGGCGGGGACCTGTTCATCGGAGCCACACAGTGGTGCAAGGGTGCGGGCACCGGCGGCACCGACCGCATGGTGGTGTACGTCAACCATGAGCGGTACCTGAAGGCGGACGAGCTGGTGCCGCTGTCCCGGATCATGTCCGCCCCCAATGTGGCGAATGTCTGCTACGACACCGCCTATATGGCAAACCTGTCCGAGCCTGAGGTCATGTATCCCCAGACCATTACCTACTGGGACCAGATTGGCGGTGACACCTGATGTTCATCATTTCCAAGCGCCGGGTGATCCTGCCCAGCTCCGATGGAACCAAGGCCCACACGGTGCCCCGGGACTATGTCGGAGAGATTCCCGACTGGGCCGCCGATACCGACTATTTCCGCGCCCTGGTGGCCGATGGGAAGATCGGCGTTCCCGAGAGCCGCAAGGATAAGGATACCCAGGAAACTGCGGAGAAGCCGGTCAAGGTCCGGCGTGGAGACAAGACGACCGAGGAGTGAGGAAGGAGGGGCTGCGGGATGTTCTACGGAAATCCTCAGTTTTACGGCGTCCGGGCTATGGCCGCCAATATTGGGCAGTCTCAGGGCAACTATACGGCGGAGCAATTCCAGCAGGACTTCCCGCAGTTCTTCACCCCGGGCAGCGAGGAGAACCCCTCTGTGTGCCTGGTTCCGGCCACCATGCTGGAGGAGATCATCAACATGGCAAACGCCTGTGTGCAGCCGGACAAGTGGCTGGAATCCTGGCGGTACGCTGTGGGGCTCTATGTGGCGCACTACGCCACCCTTTACCTGCGCACCTATGCCGAGAGCAGCCCAACGGCGGCCCAGGCGGCCGCCTCCGGGGCGCTGGTGGGCGTGGTTAAGTCGGCCACCCTGGGAGACTCCAGCGTGAGCTATGACACCACCGCCGTGACCAAGGGCACCGAGGACTGGGGCGACCTCAACAGCACCACCTACGGCCAGATGCTGGCCAACAGGGCCAAGCTGGTGGGGCTGGGTGGATCCTACGCCATTTAACGGAGGTGTACTGTGAACTTCCAAGACTGGTACACCGACACCGTAGACATCTGGCGCGTGGTCTCCACCACGGCCAATAGTTTGACCACCAATACTCTGACGGAGCTCTACACGGCCATACCCTGCCGGATCTACCAGAGCGACAGCGCTCCCATCAACATGGAGCAGACAGCGGCCTACGTCAAGCAGGCCGACCGGCTTATGTGCGACGTATCCGTGGACATTCAGCCGGGGGACCAGCTGATCATCCACCGGGGGGCCGGGCTGGGACGGACGGCGCTGGATATCCGGGCCTTTGCGGCAGACCCAAACCTTTACTTTGAACCCTTTGGGGCTGTGCTGCCTGGGTTGGCGCACCAGGAAATACGCCTGCTGCAGCAGGAAATCGTGAAAGGAGGAGCGAGTCATGGAACTGACCTTGATGGAACGGGCGCGGCAGCTAAGGTCCACCGTGCCTCAGATTGAAGCCACGATGAAACGCGCCTGCCGTAATGCCACGCTGCGGGCCATTGAAAAAGCCGCCGAGTTGACCCCACCCACGCAGGATGATGATGGAGATGACCTCAGAGGAACAAGCACCCGCAGCGGTGAAATGAAGCAGCACTGGGCCACAGACAGTAAACCGGATCCCAGAAAGTCCGGCAGCGCCTATAAGACCACGCTCGCCAATGACATGGAGTATGCCTCCTATGTCAATGATGGGCACCGGATGGACCGCCACTTTGTCCCTGGTCTGTATATTGACCCGGAATCTGGTCTTCTGGAATATGCCCCCGGCGCAAAAGTTGGTATTGTGGTCGGCACTAAGACCACCCGTGTACCTGGAATATTCATGGTGGACGAAGCAAAGAAAGAGTACAAGCGGGTCCTGCGGCGGGAACTGGGACGGGTAAGGGAGGTTATTGAGTGAACTTTACCCTTTCCACTGTCGCCCAGTCCCTGGCGGCCTACCTGGCTCCATCCTTCCCGGGCGTGACCTTTTACGTGGACCCCAACCAGCAGGGCACCCAGACCCCGTGCATGTTTTTGCAGCAGCGCTATAGCTACCCAAAATTACGGCAGGGCGGTCGCTGGCTCCGTCAGATTGGCCTGGATCTCACCTACCTGGTGGACTACAACCTGCCCAATATGCAGCAGCTTTATCAGGCCGCGGCGGAGGCTCTGGACCTTGTGATGGAGACCTTTCCCTATACGGACGGCACCACGGAGGGGACCAGCCTGCTGCGCACCTACGAGCGGGAGTGGCGCATTGATCTGGATGCGCTGCACTATAAGTTTGAGCTTCAGGTCTGGGTGGAGCTGCCCGAGGACTTCAACCCCATGGAGAGCATGGACTATACCCCGGAGGTGACCAATGGATAAGAAGATCAAGACCTACACCCGGGAGGCGCTGCTGCGCAGCAAGCGATACGCCGGGTATCAGAAGGACTTTCTTGCAGCAGTCCTCTGCAAGCCGGAATACACCCTTGCCGAGGCCGATAAAGCGGTCAAGGCGTTTTTTGGAAAGGAAGGTGACTGACCATGCCGGGAGGCACCTGGACCAGTCAGAATAAAGTACGCCCCGGCGTGTACATCCGCTTCACCTCCACCCAGGGGCTTGGCCTGACGGTGGGGGAGCGGGGTACTGTGGCCATCTGTGAGCCGATGAGCTGGGGTCCGGTAGGCCAGGTGATGACCGTGGAGGCCGGAGCGGATACGACTCCCTTCTGCGGATATGACATCACCAGCCCGGAAGCGCGGTTCCTGCAGCAGATCTTCCTGGGCACCAACCGGACCAGCGGCGCGAACAAGGTGTTGCTCTACCGCCCTACGGCTACCAGCTCCGCCAAGGCCACCGTGACCACCGGGGTGCTGACGGCCACCGCTCTGTATCCCGGCGTCCGGGGCAATGACATTACCATCATCATTACGGAGGAAGTGGACGCCGAGACGTTCGCCGTCTCCACCGTGGTGGATGGCAATGTGGTGGACGAGCAGACCGGTATTACCAATGTGTCCGACCTGGTGGCCAATGATTGGGTGACCTGGAGCGGCGAGGGAGCCGTGGCGGCCACTGTGGGCTCTCCGCTTACCGGCGGAAACGATGGCACGGTGGAGGCGTCGGCCTATTCCACCTTCCTCACTGCCATTGAGCCCTATAAGTTTGACGTGCTGATCTATGACGGCAGTGATCCCACTGTGCAGACCGCCATGACCAGCTTCATCAAACGCCAGAACGATGACAACGGGATCTATTGCCAGCTGGTGGCGGCCAACCTCACCAATCCGGACAGCAGGTATGTGGTCAATGTCATGTCCCCGGCGACCCTCAATGATGGTACCGAGCTGACCATGCAGCAGGTGTGCTGGTGGGCCGGCGGCGCCCTGGCCGGGGCGATGTACAACGAAGCCCTCACCAATGCGAACTACCCCAATGCGGTCTCCACCACGCTGATGACCAATGCCCAGTATATTGCCGCGCTCAACGCCGGGCAGTTCGTACTGACCTCTGACAACGGCCGGGTGTACGTGGAGCAGGATATCAACTCTCTGGTCACTTACACCACCGATATCACCGAGGTATACCGCTACAACCGGACCATGCGCCTGGCCAATACCATCGCAAACGATCTCTACCAGCAGTTCAGCCAGAACTATCTGGGTGTGGTGAACAACAACGCACAGGGGCGTTCCATGTTCCAGGCGGCCATTGTGGGCTATTTGCTGGATATCCAGGCCAACCAGGGGATCCAGAACTTCACGGCCGAGGATGTGTCCGTGGAGCCGGGCGACGCCATCAACGCCATCTTGGTGAACCTCTCCATTCAGCCGGTCGGCTCGGTGGAGAAGATCTACATTACCATTTCCATGGACGCGTAAGGAGGTGCAAGGATGCCTTTTCTTCTGGCAAAAGACACCGTAAACGGTGCGGAAGGCAGCGTGGTCATTGAGAGAGACGGCCAAAACATCGTTGTGGCCGGTATGCGGAACATCAAGACCACGGCTGATATCCAGAGCAAGGACATGAAGGTGATCGGGACCCGGATGATCCAGCCGAAAAACAACGGCTACAAGCCGGCGGGTACCGGGAACATCTACTATGGATCCAACGTTTTTACCGACATGGTGCTGCAGTACATCCAGACCGGCATCATGCCCCAATTCAACATCCAGATCACCAACAGCGACCCCACGACTTCGGTGGGCAGCCAGGTGATGGCCTACTACGGGTGTACCCTGACCGGGACCATCCCGCTGTCCGTCCTGGACAGCGAGGAAACCATGCTGAACTATGATTTCAATTTTACCTACACCAGCGTGGCCCGCCTGTCCGCATTCACGGACCCGGCCACCCTTGGGCAGTAAGGAGGAATTTTTATGAGTAAGCTTTCCGCGTTTCTGAATCCCGCACCCATCCAGGAGGAAAAGGACGTTGTGGTCTCCAAGCGGTTTACCGATGAGGACGGGAACGTGGTCCCGTTCCGGATCCGCTCTATGAGTCAGGAGGAGACCGAGGCCATCACCAAGAAGGCCACGATTCGGGAAAAGGTCAACGGCGTCGTTCAGGAGCGCATTGACTCCGCTGCGTTTGCCCGGCTTATGGTAGTGGCGGCCACCGTAGAGCCCAATTTTTCCTCCACCGAACTGTGCCAGCGGTATGGGACGCTGGACCCCAGCCTGGTCCCTGGCAAGATGCTGCGAGCGGGGGAGTTCAATGCCCTGCTGCAGGAGATTTCGCAGCTTTCCGGAGTTTCCGGTCTTGAGGATGAAGTAAAAAACTGATCGACGGGGGCCAGTGGGATGGCGACACGCTGGTGGCGTATTACTGCTTTGTCAACCTCGGCTGGCCCCCGTCTCAGTACAATAACCTGCCGCCCCGAGAAAAGCGGCTTGTGGCTGAATTCGCCATAAAAAGCATGGAAGATGAAAAGAAACTGCGTGATCAGATAGGGAAGGGGTGAACCAATGTCGGAGATTCGGGAAGATCTGGTTTTGTATGACCGCTTTACTGAGGCTTTCACTCGGTATATCCGAGAGATAGAAAATGCCTCCGAGTCCACCCGGCGGATGCGGCAGATCATTGATGATCTGGAAGGCAGCCAGCGGCGTACAGCAGCAGCATCTTCAGATTTGGCCAGTACCATCCGGAATCTGGCCGGGACATACCTCGGTTTCCAAGGGGCTCGCTCAATGCTGGATCTATCCGATATGATTGCCTCCAATACCGCACGGCTGGATATGATGAATGACGGGTTGCAGACCACTGAAGAACTCAACCAAATGATTTTTGATTCTGCCCAGCGATCCAGAGGGGCTTATGCCGATACTGCAGCATTTGTGGCCCAATTAGGTAATCTGGCCGGGGATGCATTTTCCAGCAGTGCGGAGGTCGTAGCATTTGCCGAGCAGATCAACAAGCAAATGGCCATTTCAGGAACTGCGGGGCAACAGGCTGAGGCGGCCATGCTACAACTTACACAGGGCCTTGCCTCCGGGGCGCTGCGCGGCGAGGAATTAAACTCTGTGATGGAAAACTCATCCATGATTGCGCAAACTATAGCAGACTATATGGGCGTGACTACCGGAGAACTGAGAGAGCTGGCCTCTGAGGGGCAAGTGACAGCAACAATTGTCAAAAACGCTATGTTTGCGGCGGCAGAGGAGACAAACGCCAAATTTGCGGAAATGCCTATGACCTGGGCACAGCAATGGAATCAGATGAAAAATCTCGCAATTCAAGCAGTCATGCCACTACTTGAAAGCGTGAATCAGCTCG
>NZ_NFIQ01000074.1 GCF_002159455.1 Flavonifractor sp. An306 | reverse complement strand
AAACAATACTACCTGGGGGCTGGCTACCCCAGATTGGTGATTTTCGTTTGACCAAAATTGGCGATTTTCTCCTGACCCGGAGTGGTTAATTTCGCCCGACCCTAACAACGTAAATTGTATAAGTAAGTGTAAGATACATTTTAATCCGCTAATTTTGAAAATATGGCGTCTAATTAAGCGTATGTCTCACGAATTGCAATATATAACTTGTGGTTATTTTGCGTGGATTAAAAATGTATTTTACATTATACGATACGGGGTGATACACTACAACTGCCAAGCTAAAGTTTAGATATCCGCCGCCTGGTTGGCCGGTACTGGATGCAACAATCGAAAAAGGAGGTATACAAATATGCAGCATCTGGGTGAATTTGATAAAATTATATATTCTGAGCAGGATGGCATTGCCACCATCGTCATGAATGCTCCAAGCAATCTCAATGCCATTGATGAGCAAATGGCTGATGAACTACTGGCCGCATTCCGGAAAGCAGAGCAAGATGTTAAAGTAAAGGTTGTTGTCCTAAAGGGATTGGACAAAGCATTCTCCGCCGGGGGCGACATTCGGTACTTCTATCAGCGCATTCAGGCCGGAGGAGAGATCAGTATAGACGAACTAATCGCTAAGGTAGGCGTTCTAGCAGACCATATGAAACGGATGGGGAAGCTAATCGTAGTTGCGGTTTCTGGACCGGCTGCTGGTGCAGGTGTCAGTTTAGCCTTGGGCGGAGATTTTGTAATCTGTGCGGATGACGCAAAATTTATCCTGGCTTTTGTCAATTTGGGATTGGTTCCCGATACCGGCGCTACTTACCTGCTATCCAAGAGTGTTGGAGCAGCACGGGCCTTAGCATTAGCCGCCACGGGCCGACCAGTGGATGCATTAGAAGCCCAATCTCTTGGGCTTGCTCATATGGTGGTACCCAAAGCGGAATTGGACGGAACTACCATGAAACTGGCTCGAGAGTTAGCAGCTGGCCCTCTTATTGCCTATCAAAATCTTAAAAAGCAAATTTATGATGTCAACTTCCGAGATTACCGTCGATGGCTTCTAGAAACTGAGATCCCTACCCAACATGCTTGTGGACAGTCAGAGGATTTTAAGGAGGGTGTCAAAGCTTTTATCGAAAAACGGGCACCCCGGTTTTTAGGATGTTGACCAATGCCTTTTCAGATACTTGGTCCAGTAAGCACTTCACTTTAATATTTAAAAAGGAGAATCATTATGGAATTCAAATTGAATGAGACACAAGAGTCAATCCAAAATCTGGCAAGGGACTTTGCGGAAAAGGTTCTCAGACCCCGTATCGATGACATTGAGGAAGTTGGTCACTTCCCTACCGATATTTACCAGCAAATGGCCGACACTGGGCTGCTTGGCATTGCATTTGATGAGAAGTACGGAGGTATTGGCGCCGGCTACGATAGCTTTGTACTGGCATTCGAAGAGCTGTCCAAGGTGTCCCCCAGTGCCGCTACCGCCCTGCTCATTACTCTGCTTCCCTTGGAGGCCATCAATCTCTTTGGCAGCGAGGAGCAGAAGCAGGCGTACATCGGCCCCAGCATTGAGGGAAAGCTCCGGGGCTCTATGGCGTTTACCGAGCCCAGCACTGGTTCCGATCCCAAGCAGTTGACCACCACCGCCCGGCTGGATGGTGACACCTGGGTGATCAGCGGCGTCAAGCGCTTTATCTCCAATGCCGCTTATGCCGGCCCCATGCTGCTTTACGCCAAAGAGGCCGAGACGGGCAAATGCACGGCTTTCCTGTTTGACAAGCCCATTGAGGGCTATTCCACTTCCACGCCTTGGGAGAAAGTTGGCCTGCTGGGCAGCCCCTGCTATGACGTATTTCTGGATGAGGTCCGTGTCCCTAACGACGACTTCCACATCCTGGGTAAGCGAGGAGACGGGTTTACCATTCTGAAGGCAACCACCGCCTATGGCAAGTTGGGCTTCTCCGCGGTCTTCCTGGGTGCTTTCGGCGGAGCTGTCAATGCGGCAAAGGACTACGTTACCACGAAAGTTCACCGGGACAGCACCATTACCAAATTCCAGGCGATTCAGATGAAGTTTGCCACCATGCTTTCCAAGTATGAGAGCTGCCGATACATGGTCTATAACTGCGCGGAGACGGCCAACGACCACAGCCGTCTGGAGGAAATGCTGGGGCAGTCCGCCCTGGTTAAGGCCTACGTAGGGGACACGGCGGTAGAAGGCTGTGTACTTGCCATGAACCTGATGGGTTCCTATGGTGTTATGAAGGAGTACCAGGCAGAGCGATTCCTGCGTGACGCGCTCATCGGGCCTCACGTGGAAGGCCAGACCGATGTGCAGCGGGTAATCGCCGCAGGCTATTATTTGAATCACTAAATCACAAAGACGAGGAGAGAGGTTGCATTATGAATCTTGCACCCGATGATATTGTAATTCTAAGCAGAGCCCGAACCCCTGTGGGCGATTTCCTCGGATCTTTAAAGGATGTCAGTTTGGTTGATTTGACTACCGCCGCTGGCCAGGCAGCCTTGGAGAGGGCGGGCGTATCCCCCGAAGAAATTGATGAGGTCGCCATGGGATGCCTTTACAAGCACGGAAACAAGGGCAATCCGGCCCGGCAGGTACAGCTCAAACTGGGATGTCCCTCCAGCGGCTGGGCTTATACGGTTGACCAGCAGTGTGCCTCGTCCATGAAAGCGTATGACTGTGCCTATCGCAGCCTCAAAACCGATGGCTGTCAGGTCGCCCTGGTTCTTGGCGGTGAAACCATGTCCCGGGCCCCCTATCTGACCTTGGGCGCCCGCGCCGGGTTCCGCATGGGAGATGTCAAAATGATTGACTCGCTCACTTATGACGGACTCGTTTGCGCAATGATGGGTTATCACATGGGCGTAACCGCAGAGAATCTGGCTCAGGAGTATGGGATTACCAGAGAGGAACAGGATGAGCTTGCTGTAATGAGCCATCAACGTGCCTGTGCGGCAATGGAGGCGGGCAAATTTGATGAAGAAATGGTCCCTATTGAAGTGAAGACAAAGAAGGGGACTGTTACCGTGGATCGGGATGAGCACCCCAAAAAGGGCACCACGATGGAAGTGCTGGGCAAGCTGAAGCCGGCCTTCTTGAAAGAAAATGGAACCGTAACCGCCGGAAATGCCTCTGGCATCAATGACGGGGCCGCCGCAGTGGTGCTGACTACTGCCGCCTATGCCCAGGCGCATGGGCTCCGGCCTCTCGCAAGGGTATTGTCAACAGTCAGTGCTGGTGTGGAGCCCCGCATTATGGGCATTGGCCCGGCGTACTCTATTCCAAAAGCTATCCGTGAGGCTGGCTTGACGGCGGATGACATTGACTACTATGAAATCAACGAGGCCTTCGCGGCGCAGTTCTTGGCCTGTAATCGCGAATTGAAGTTACCCATGGACAAGGTCAATGCCAACGGTTCCGGCATCGCAATCGGACACCCAGTGGGATGCACCGGAGTGAGAATCATTGTGGGATGTCTATCGGAATTGATTTATCGTCAGGCGAGATACGGAGTCGCATCCCTTTGTGTTGGCGGCGGTCCATCTATGGCGACAGTCATTGAGCGAATCCCCTGAATGCTTTGGAACGACGAATATTGGAGGTCATATAGATTATGAACATACTTGTTTGTGTCAAACAGGTTCCGGATACCACAGAAATCAAGATAAATCCGGAGACCAACACTCTGATGCGGGAGGGAGTGCCCAGCATCGTCAACACCTTTGACGCCTTCGCTTTGGAGGCGGCGGCCCGGATCAAGGACAAGGACCCCGACACCAAGATTGTGGTGGCCTCCATGGGTCCCGAGCAGGCCAAAAACGCCCTGAAAGAGTGCCTGGCTATCGCTGCCGACAAAGCCTACCTGGTCTCCGACCGCGTGTTCGGCGGGTCTGACACCCTGGCCACAAGCTACATTCTTTCCAACGCAGTTGGCAAGCTGGAGGAGCTGGAAGGCAAGTTTGATGCCATCTTCTGCGGCAAGCAGGCCATCGACGGCGACACCGCCCAGGTGGGCCCCGAGCTTGCCGAGCACCTGGGTCTGCCCCAAGTGACCTATGCCCTGGAAGCCGAGGTGGCCGACGGCAAGCTGAAAGTGCTGAAAGAGGGTCAGGACGGCAACATGGTCATCGGCGTTCAGATGCCCTGCGTGGTGACCTTCACCAAGCCCGCTTTCGATCCCCGCTATCCCACCATCAAGCGGAAGATGGCGGCCAACCGTGCTGAGATTCCTACCCTGACCTCTGCGGAATTCCCCGACATCGACGCTACCCGCATCGGCCTGAAGGGCTCTCCCACCCATGTGAAGAAGACCTTTGTGCCCCAGAAAAAGAAGGGCGGCATCAAGATCAAGGAAGAGACCAACGAGGAATCTGCGTGCAAGCTGGCGGCGCTGCTCAGCGACGCCCACGTGATTTAAGGGAGGGAGCGACATGGAAGCAAAGACCAAGGACCTGTGGGTCTATGTGGAAACCAAGGAGGACGGCTCCGCCAAGAACGTGGGCCTGGAGCTGCTGGGTCCCGGCCGGGACTTGGCGGACAAGCAGGGCGGCAAACTGGTGGCTATTGTCATCGGCAGCGGCGTGGACCAGGCGGTCAATGACGCCTCCGCCCAGGGTGCCAACCAGGTAATTGTGGTGGACGCCCCCGAATTCAAAGACTACACCACCGACGCCTATACCGCCGCCCTCTACCATTTGATTGAGAAGTACGGCCCCACCACCCTGCTTATCGGGGCCACCCCTGACGGCCGGGATCTGGGTCCCCGGCTGGCCTGCCGCATCAAGACCGGCCTGACCGCCGACTGTACTGCTCTGGATATAGACGAGGAGAGCGGCAACGTGGCCTGGACCCGTCCCGCCTTCGGCGGCAACCTGATGGCTACCATTTTGTGCCCGGACCACCGGCCCCAGATCGGCACCGTACGTCCCGGCGTGTTCAAAAAGTCCCCTCCGGCCGAACCCAAGGCTGAGATCATCCGTGAAGAATTCCACGTCCCACCCGAGCAGATCCGCACCGAGCTTCTGGAAATCATCCAGGAGACGGCCGGTGAGCTGGTGGACCTGGAGGGCGCGGACATCATCGTCTCCGGCGGTCGGGGTGTGGGCGGTCCTGAGGGCTTTGCCCCTGTCAAGGAGCTGGCCGAGGTGCTGGGCGCCACTGTGGGCGCCTCCCGCGCGGCTGTGGACGCTGGCTGGATCTCCCACGCCCACCAGGTGGGCCAGACGGGCAAGACTGTGGCTCCCAAGCTGTACATCGCCTGCGGTATCTCGGGCGCCATTCAGCATCTGGCTGGCATGAGCGGGTCAGACTGTATCGTGGCCATCAACAAGGATCCCGATGCCCCCATTTTTGACGTGGCGGACTACGGTATCGTGGGCAACCTCTTTGAGGTGCTACCCGCCCTCACCGAGGAGCTCAGGAAGCTCAAGGCGTAAGCCTTCCCAACCGTGTCAGGAGCAGCCCCGGGCAGATCCATTTGCTGCCTTCCTCCTAAATGGGTTGTTTCTT
The DNA here is from genome assembly GCF_002159455.1 of Flavonifractor sp. An306. Taxonomy (GTDB): domain Bacteria; phylum Bacillota; class Clostridia; order Oscillospirales; family Oscillospiraceae; genus Flavonifractor. The sequence continues at coordinate 11,039 of NZ_NFIQ01000074.1, read as the reverse complement.
GTTTTGCGCTTTGAGCTGCCTTTTGCTGGGCAGCTCAAAGCCATATTCAGAGCTTGTAAATAATTTTGATAAATTTATATTTAGAAGGAGAACACACATGAATTTCCACTTTAACGAGGAAGAACAGGAAATCCTGGACATGCTGCACGACTTCTGTCTGAAAGAGGTAGCCCCTATCGCCGCCGAAATTGACGAGAACGAGCGCTTTCCAGAAGAAACCTGGCATAAGCTGGCCGAAATGGGTATGATGGGTGTGCCCTTTCCCGAGGAGTACGGTGGAGCCGGTCTGTCCTATGTCAACTACATCGGGGTGTGCGAGGAACTGGCCAAGCACTGCGCCACCACCTCCGTCATGGTGTCCGCCCACACCTCCTTGTGCTCCTGGCCCATCAGCGAGTTTGGTACCGAGGAGCAGAAACGGAAGTACCTGCTGCCTCTGGCCACCGGAGAGAAACTGGGTGCCTTCGGCCTCACCGAACCCGGTGCGGGCACCGATTCCGCCATGCAGAAGACCACGGCGGAGGATAAGGGAGACCACTGGCTGCTCAACGGCTCCAAGATTTTCATCACCAACGCCGGCTATGCGGACACATTTGTGATCTTCGCCATGACCGACAAGGAGAAGGGAAACCACGGCATTTCCGCCTTTATCGTAGAGAAGGGTTTCACCGGATTTAAGGTGGGTGCCCACGAGAAGAAGATGGGCATTCGCGGCTCCTCCACCTGTGAACTGGTCTTTGAGGACTGTATCGTGCCCAAGGAGAACCTGCTGGGCGAGCTGAACAAGGGATTCAAAATAGCCATGATGACCCTGGACGGGGGCCGCATTGGTATCGGGGCTCAGGCCCTGGGCATTGCTCAGGCGGCCATTGACGAATGCGTCAAGTATACCAAGGAACGCGTCCAGTTCGGCGAGCGAATTTCCCAGTTCCAGAACACCCAGTTCCAGTTGGCGGATATGCAGGCCCGGGTGGACGCGGCCCGATTGCTCATCTACCGGGCGGCCCAGGCCAAGCAGGACCACGAGCCCTACAGCCACCTGGCGGCTATGGGTAAGCTGTACGCCTCCGAAGCTGCCAGCAGCGTGACCCGCCGTTGCCTCCAGTTGGTGGGCGGCTATGGCTACACCCGGGAGTATCCCTTCGAGCGGTTCATGCGGGACGCCAAGATCACCGAGATCTACGAGGGTACCTCCGAGGTTCAGCGCATGGTCATCTCCGGCTGGATGGGCGTCAAGTGATACATGAATGCAATAGCTACGGACATAGTTAGGAGGTTTATCAATGAAATACGTAAGGCTTGAAATTAATGACCATATTGGAATCTTAACGATCGATCGACAGGAAGCCCTAAATGCATTGAACAGCCAAGTACTCAGCGAATTGGATCAAGTGCTTGACCAAGTAGCGGTAGACGACCAAATTTACGTCTTAATCCTCACAGGCGCAGGCCGCTCCTTTGTGGCCGGTGCTGACATCGGCGAGATGAAGAACTTCTCCTCTATCGACGGCAAACGCTTTGGCATCCACGGTGGCGCTGTGTTTCTTAAGCTGGAAAACATGGCAAAGCCGGTGATCGCGGCGGTAAATGGCTTTGCCCTGGGCGGCGGCTGCGAATTGTCCATGGCCTGCGACATCCGCCTAGCCAGTGATAAGGCCCGGTTTGGTCAGCCCGAGGTGGGCCTGGGTATCACCCCCGGCTTTGCCGGCACCCAGCGGTTGCCTCGCATCGTGGGCGTGAGCAAGGCCATGGAACTGATCCTCACTGCTAAGACCATCAAGGCTGACGAGGCCAAGGCCATCGGACTGGTCAGTGAGGTGTATCCTGCCGAGGAGTTGATGTCCAAGGCAATCGAGCTGGCGGAGGCCATCTGCGCCAACGCCCAGATCGCAGTGCAGGAGTCCAAGCGGTGCATCCGCATGGGGATGCAGACCGACATTACCACCGGCTCCGCCTTTGAGGCCGAGGCCTTCGGTGTCTGCTGTGGCACTGAGGACAAGAACGAGGGCATGGGTGCGTTTTTGGCAAAGCGAACGGAGAAGAACTTTAAAAACCGGTAATAGGAGACTGGATACAATGAAAAAAATAGTGGTCATTGGCGGCGGTATCATGGGTCTCGATATTGCACAGGTATTTGCCAAGGCAGACTTTAATGTGGTAATTAGGGATATCAGTGATGAGGTTATTCATAATGCTAAAGCCAGGCTGAACAATACCTTGGATAGGTATATAAGCAAGGGTAAGTTGGACGAAACTGGCAAGAAATTTCTCATTGATAAGATTATTTTTACAACCGACCTGATCTTGTCCGCCGACGCTGATCTGATTGTAGAAGCTGCCGTTGAGAATTTGGAGATTAAAAAACAGGTATTTGCTCAGTTAGATGCCATTTGCAAGCCAAGCACAATTTTTGCCTCCAACACTTCATCTATCTCTATTTCAGCGATAGCCGCCGCCACTAAGCGACCGGACAAATTCATTGGCATTCACTTTTTTAATCCGGCTGCTGTCATGAAACTGGTAGAAGTCATCCGCGGAGCTAATACTTCAGACGAAACCTTTGATACGGTTTTCAAATTAGTTAAAGCTATCGGTAAGGAGCCTGTATCTGTCCACGAAGCACCAGGTTTTGTTGTCAATAAAATTCTGGTGCCAATGATCAATGAGGCCTGTGATCTGGTCTATACTGGCGTGGCTTCTATAGAAGGTGTTGACACAGCCATGAAGCTGGGTGCCAACCACCCTATGGGGCCCTTGGCCTTGGCCGATTTAATCGGCTTGGATATTTGCTTGGCTGCGATGGACACGTTGTATAGTGAAACTCATGACTCTAAGTATCGTGCCTCACTATTGCTGCGCAAGATGGTGCGAGCTGGCTGGCTTGGCCGCAAAACCGGAAAAGGCTTCTATAATTACTCCGAATAGAGGTTGTTTAGGCCAGAGATATGTTAGTTTATACAACAAAATCTGTTTTGTAAATAGAGGATAATTATCGTAGCAACGATGAATTTGTCCTCTCCTTGGAGGTGCTAATTGTGAGCAAAATTAAAAGCATCGATGAAGCGCTTGACCTGATCCAGGATGGTGCAGTTGTTACAACATCTGGCTTTGTGCTCTGGGGCATGGCGGACTGGGTATTTAAGGCTGTTGAGGATCGCTTTTTGAAAACAGGACACCCAAACAATCTGGAGTGTGTATTTACCGGGAGCGCTGGGTCAGAAGGTTCCGGCTTCGACCGCTGGGCCCACGACGGACTTGTATCCAAAATTATTGCAGGCCATTTCGGCTTAAATCCTAATTTTTGCAAATATGTAAGTGGAAATAAATGCCAGGCGTATAATTGGCCACATGGGGCTATCCTGAACTCGTTTCGCGCCGCTATTTTAGGACAGAAGCATTTCATGAGCAAGATAGGTCTACAAACTTTCGTTGATCCTCGGCTAGAGGGTGGCAAGCTGAACCAGGTAACTACAGATGACCTAATCAGGGTAGTTGAATTTGAAGGCGAGGAGTGGCTATATTATCCTACACCTCAATTTGATATAGGTATCATCCGTGGGACAACTGCAGATCAGAATGGCAATATTTCGATCGAAGACGAATGTGGACCCATGAATATGCGTGATATTGCCATGGCGGTCAAAAGCTGTGGAGGCAAGGTAATTGTGCAGGTTAAAAATCTTTCCGCCAATAAGCTGACCGCAGATCGTATTGAAATTCCGGGTGCATTTGTAGATGCGGTTGTGGTCTGTGAAGAACCGGAAAAATATCACCGCCAAACGAAGGATATTTACTATTCACCGAGATACGCCGGACATATTGATATTCCTACGGATGAGGTGAAAGCTCTGCCGCTCGACCCTCGCAAAGTGATTGCTCGGCGGTGTGCAATGGAACTAAGGCCGAATTCCATCGTAAATCTTGGTATCGGCGTACCAGAGCTTGTGGCAAATATTGCGGCGGAAGAAGGGTTTGCCGATGAAGTAGTTATGAGTGTTGAGGCCGGTATGCTTGGAGGTGTTTTGGGATCTGGCGACACATTCGGATGCGCAGTTAATGCAATCGGACTGTTATCTATGGCCTATAATTTTGACCTATATGATGGCGGAAATTTGGGTATGGCGGTTCTTGGCCTTGCCGAATGTGATGCAGAGGGTAATATCAATGTGAGTAAATTTGGCCCAAAGCTTCCTGGTTGTGGCGGATTTATTGATATAACGCAGTCTACCCCCCTGGTGATCTTTGCTGGTACTTTTACAGCAAGTGGTGCAAAGCTCGAAACGGCAGACGGAGTATTGCGTATTCTGCAAGAGGGAAAGGTAAAGAAATTTAAGAATACAGTTCAGCAGATTACTTTTAGTGGAGAGTATGCTGCTTCTTCTGGGCAAAAGGTACTCTATGTCACAGAGCGGGCGGTCTTGGAACTGACGAAAGATGGACTGATGCTGACTGAGATTGCCCCCGGTGTTGACCTACAGAGAGATGTTTTGGATCAGATGGAATTTAAGCCGTTAATTGCAGAAGACCTCAAAATAATGGATGCAAGGATTTTTACTGATTGTAAGATGGGATTCTATCCTAATCACTGCGGTATATGATTGCAAGTCCTATCATACATCGTTATGGTCACTCAGCGACCTGGCGAGTTCATTGGTATGCGCTTTTTCAGCCCCATCACCGTCATAAAAATGATGAGGTTCACCCAGGGCACTTATACCTCTGACGAAACCTTCGCCAACGTCGCTGAGCTGTCCAAGTTCATCGGCAAGGAGCCTGCTGAGGTCAACCAGGTCCCCAGTTCCGTGGTGAACAAGATTTTAATCTCCACTGTCAACGGGGTCTGCGACTTGGTGTATACCGGGTTTGCTAGTGTGGAGGGCCTGGACACGGCCATGAAGCTGGGCATCAACCACCCTATGATCCCCTGGCCTTGAACGATCTGGTGGTACTGGACGTGTACCTATCCATCATGGACACCATTTGCAGTGGAACCTACGACCCTAAGTACTGCGCTTCCCTGCTGATGTGCAAGACGGTCCGGGCCGGCAAGCTGGGCCGCAAGACCGGAATGGGTTTCTTTGACTACCGGAAGTAAGGAGAGCTTATGGACTATCAAGCAATCTACCAGGAAAAGCTGACTGCTGCCGATGAGGCGGTGAAGGCGGTGAAGTCCGGGGACTGGGTGGACTACGGCTGGTGTACCAACCACCCGGTGGCCTTGGACGCGGCTTTGGCAGCCCGGAAGGACGAGCTGCACGACGTAAAGGTGCGGGGCGGCGTCACCATGTGGATGCCGGAGATCTGTAGGGCGGAGGACGCGGGGGAGCACTTCGCCTGGCACGCCTGGCACATGAGCGGTGTGGATCGAAAAATTGCCACCAAGGGCATGGGGTATTTTATTCCCATGCGCTACTCGGAGCTGCCCCGGTTCTACCGAGAGGAAATCCGGGTGGACGTGGCCATGCTCCAAGTCACCCCTATGGACAGCCACGGTAACTTCAACTTCGGCCTGGCCGCTTCTCACCTGGCGGATATGCTGGAGAAGGCCAGGATCATCATTCTGGAGGTTAACCGCAATCTCCCCTGGGTGAATGCGCTCAACGGCTGCGAGATCAACATCAGAGATGTGGACTATGTGGTGGAGGGGGACAATCCGCCGGTGGCCCAGCTGGGGGGCGGCGGAGAACCCACCGAGGTGGATAAGGCGGTGGCCAATCTGGTGGTGCCCCAGATCCCCAACGGGGCCTGTCTCCAGTTGGGTATCGGCGGGATGCCCAACACCATCGGCTCCATGATCGCCCAGTCCGATCTGAAGGACCTGGGTGTTCACACCGAGATGTATGTGGATGCCTTTGTGGATATCGCAAAGGCGGGCAAGATAACCGGCAAGCACAAGAACCTGGATAAGGGGCGGCAGGTGTTTGCCTTTGGTGCGGGCACCCAGAAGCTCTACGATTATGTCAATCACAACCCAGAGGTGATGGGGGCGCCGGTGGACTACACCAACGACGTCCATGTGATCGCCCAGCTGGACAACTTTATCTCCATTAACAATGCGGTGGACGTAGATTTGTTTGGACAGGTGAACGCGGAGAGCGCTGGGCTGAAGCACATCTCGGGTACCGGCGGGCAGTTGGACTTTGTGCTGGGTGCCTATCTGTCCAAGGGCGGAAAGAGCTTCATCTGCTTGTCCTCCACCATGGTGGGGAAGGACGGTCAGCTGAAGAGCCGGATCGTGCCTACCCTGACCAACGGTTCCATCGTCACCGATCCCCGATCCACCATCCACTACCTGGTGACAGAGTACGGCATGGTGAACCTCAAAGGTGCCTCCACCTGGGAACGGGCAGAGAAGGTTATCTCTATCGCCCACCCCAATTTCCGGGAGGAACTGATTCAACAAGCTGAGAAGATGGGCATCTGGCGGAGAAGCAATCAGTAGGCAGAGAAAAGACTGAGAGAGTCCTGTGGTGCTATGGTTCTATGGCCATAGCACCACGGGACTTTTTTATTCAAAGTTGGCCCGGTAGCTATGCATAATGTATAAATCTTGGCTGCCCAATCGTACATAATGCTGAAACTACAAAAAGATCAAAAAATTTTTTTAAACCGGAAAAGAACCTTCCGCTTTAACCGTTACACTTCTAATCACAGGGCGAGACGAGGCGGTGAGAGAGATGAGCCCGTCGGAACGGAGAAGCGCAATCCTTCGACTTTTATGTAAGCGAAGGCATGAAACGGCAACAAACCTTGCAGAGGAATTCGGCGTTTCTGAGCGGACAATCCGTGCTGATTTGGTGATTCTCTCTTGCTATTATCCCATTCAGGTCTTGCGAGGCCGCTATGGCGGCGGTGCCAGTCTGCCAAATTGGTTTCACATGGAGAGTAAAACATTATCTCCAAAGCAGGAAGCGCTTCTGCGTAAGTTGCGTGGAACATTGGATGGGGATGATCTTCAGGTTTTGAATAGCATTCTGGCCCAATTTGCTCTGTACTGGGAGTATCGATAATCTGTCGATGTTTACTTCCGATTCCTTGAAAACTGAATATCCGGCAACGGGATACGTCCGCTGATGAGAGGTCCTTGAGGAAGGACCAAAGCGACGCTGGAGGATGCGCCAAGACCACCTGTGCAGATACCTGCATCAAAGACGGCCGAGGAAGGTGCAGAGCGGTACCCATCCGTCCCAAAGCAGCCTGTGGCGGGCTGTTTCGCATTGCGGCCGATGATACCGGCCCGACCCTCGTCAGCAATCTGATAATGATACTCCTGTCCAGCCACAGCCACAAGCAATGGGGGCAGCTCGGAGAGATCCTCGGAGGGGTGAGATTCCCGTGATGCGCGCCAGCGCAGTCCGTCTGTTGCCGCCCTGACACCTGGGGGAGTAGTGTCGAATACAGGTGCGACAAGATTGCTTTTAAAAATGACAATAGGCCGCTCCCTGCCTGGGGGCGGCCTTCGTAGTATTCTGATTGGAGGTAAGTACATGGAATCTGAGAAGCTACAGTTGAGTGACTTTCCGGATTTCTTTACACCGGATATGCTGTCCGCTGTTTTGCCGGTTTCCAAGTCTACCCTCTATCGTGCGCTGCGGCAGGGAACCATTCCCTGCTTAAGAGTGGGGAAACGGTTCATCCTCTCTCGAACCCACCTGGAGCGGTGGCTGGAAGAAGGTTTGTGTAAGAAGGGGGTGTAAGCTTCGTGGCAAGGCGGATGAAAGGGGAGGGCTCCCTCTACCAGACGAAGGAGAAAACCTGGGTTTGCCAGTATTATGATACCGACGGGAACCGCCATACGAAGAGGTTCCAACGTAAGACGGATGGCAGGGCGTTTCTGGACGGATTAAAAGAACAGTATGCGATACCTCAAAACCTGGGACGGCCTTCCAGCGCTGAGCACAGCCCATCTGGCCCTACGATAGGGAAGTGGATGGATCAATGGCTGGAGACCTATGCAAGGCCCACCGTAAAGCTTTCCACCTATTGCAGCTATGAGATGATGACCCGTGTCCATGTCAAGCCGTCGTTGGGGGACATCCCGTTGGCAAAGCTGGATCCGGTGACCCTACAGGAATTCTTTAACCAGAAGCACAGCACTGGCAAAACCACGGGGGAGGGTGGCCTGTCTGCCAAAACCCTGCGGAACCTGCGCAATATGCTGCACCTGTCCTTTGAGCAGGCCAGGAAAAACGGACTGCTCCGGAGAAATCTGGTGGAAGGGGTACGTCTCCCTAAGGATCCTAAGAAGGAGATGCGGGTACTAAGTAAGGAGGAGCAGCGGCGCTTGATGCTGGCCTGCCGGGCCATGCCGGAGCCTGCCTCCTTTGGAGTAATCTTTACCCTCTTTACCGGCCTGCGGATGGGGGAAGTGTGCGGCCTGCGCTGGGACAATGTGAATATGGAAGAACGGCAGTTCCTGGTCTGCGAGACCCGGAACCGGCTGCCCAACCACGACGATTCCATCGAAACCTCCACCAGCGTCTGCACCGTTTCAACCACAAAGACCGATCATTCCAGACGCATTGTCTATCTCTGTGATGAACTTTACCAGGAGCTATCCCGGTACCGGGAGATCCAGTTCTCGATCATGGAGCAATACCCCGGCTACAATGCCGGGCGCTACGTCTTTTGTCAGGAAAACGGGGACCCCTATGAGCCCAGAACCTATCAGGATCTTTTCAAACGGTGCGTATCCCGGGCGGGCATCCCCAGCGCCAATTTTCATTCTCTGCGCCACACCTTTGCCACCAGAGCTCTGGAGCAGGGGATGGATCCTGTGACCCTCTCCAAGCTTCTGGGCCATGCCAACGCCTCTATTACCCTGGATAAGTACGGGCACTCCTTTGAGTCCCAGAAGCGGGCCAGCATCGAGCTGATGGGTTCCCTCTATGAGCCTTTGCAGAAGCCGCCGACAGGGCCGGTGATGGACTTTTAGCATCAGCAGAGGCAAAAATAAGCATCACATAAGCAGCGGATAAGCATCAGCCGAAAAAACAGGTAACTTTTCAAATAAAAAACACCTGATTTCTTGCGAAATCAGGTGTTTTTCTGGTTGCGGGGGAAGGATTTGAACCTTCGACCTCCGGGTTATGAGAGATAATGACAAATACTGGGAAATAATAATTATTGGTCAAGGACACATTTCTTTTCCTATACTGTCCTAACTTTTATTCATTTCATTCATTTTCACCTTACAAAAAAGTGAGAAATAAGTGAGAATTTTTCATTCTCACCCATTTCTCACCCTATTTTTAATCTTCTTTACTCACCTTGCCAGTAAACAGGTCGTTATATTCATCTGCCGTTGCACGCTGCGTTTTCTTGTAGACATGGCCGTATATCTCTTCTGTGGTGCGTGTGTTTTGGTGTCCCGCTCTGTCGGCCACCATTTTAATGTTGACGCCTTTGTTAATCAGGTAGCTGATACTGGTGTGTCGCACCTGATGGAGCGTAATCTTGGGCAGCTGGTACTTCTCCAGGAAACGGGTAAACCATGTGCTGATCACATCGGGCAGCATTGGCCCGCCTGCTTGTGTTACTTTACCGTCTGACAGAGACACAAATACATACCCGCTGTCCTCCCACCCCATCAGGTAAAATACCTTTTGGCGTTCCTCCAAATATGCTTGCAGCTCCTGCATGACAGCCTCGGGCATATCTACAACTTTGGTAGAATCCCCGTTTTTCAAACGATTTTGGAAATAAAGCCCCTTGTCCGGCGCATAGTGGCCGGTCTGACTTATGGTGATGGTATTGCGGACAAAATCCACCTTGTCCACCGTTAAACCAATCAGCTCACTTCTGCGGCAAGCGCTGGCAAGAGCCAACCAGATATACATTTTGTGCATGAGGTCATTAAAAATTCTGACCTGCTGCCTGCGGTATGCTTCATCAGGAGAGAGCTTATCGTATCGGCAGCTAAATTTTGCAATGGTTTCCTGACACTCCAGCTCTAAGCACTCCAGTAAACGCTGAATTTCATCCTCCTCATAGTATTTTGCTTCCTGCTTATGTACTTTCGGTGTGTCGACCCGGATACAAGGGTTTACATCTAACATTTCCCAGTGAATTGCTACATTCAGCAACCTTTGAATTAGCATATAATGGTCATGAATTGTCTTTTCACTGTATCCACCGGGCTTTCCATCTGTCCGAACCCCATCTTGACTGAGTGTCCTCAGATACTGCTCAATATTTAGGGCCTTGATATCCCGTATCTTCATTCTGCCAAAGTACGGGAGCATAAAGTTTCTCAGCATCCCCTCATAGCGCTCCCGAGTCTTTAATACGATCTCTTTATCATATCGGTCGGACTCTCTCCACTTGTCCACCAAATCAGAGAATGTGGAGGCATTGCTGGGCTGTATCTGCTGTCCACGCTTGAAGTCAACCTCCATAGCCTGTGCCTGTCTCTCTGCGTCTTTCTTGGACTTGGCATAGATTGTCTTTGAAGTACGGTTGACCCGTCCATCAGGCTTAAAGCCATCACAAATAAATATTCTGTATTTTCCATTCCCTTGGTCTTTTATGCTTGCCATGTCACTTATCCTCCTTACGATAGTTTTTCTTCTCCTGATCTGCAATCCAATCCATCAGGGCAGCCCTGGTAAACAGATACCGTGAGCCTACCCGATAGAAAGGAATGCGATTTCCTCTTGCCAACTCCTTGACGGTGTAAGCACTACAACCAATCAAGTCAGCGGCCTCCTGCGGAGTTAGCCCCCGCTCTTTGATATTCTCCATTGTGATGTATAACCTCCTAGTTTATGGTTTAGCTACATCACTTAATATCAATAGGCTTGATTTTAGGGCATACACCTGAACCAAAGAATCTATCTCCCCACCCAGCTTGATTGAGTGGGGAGATTTGTTCTCTTAGTCCATCAACAACAGGAAAAACAGGAGCATACGGAAAAACACCCCAACAATTATAGCCATGGTGAGCATACCCATCATAAAAGCAAGTATCAGCCCCATAAACAAGCACCCCCTTTCGTTGGTGCCTTATGGTAACGCTGATGGTAAAAATAAACTAGTCT
>NZ_NFIQ01000073.1 GCF_002159455.1 Flavonifractor sp. An306 | reverse complement strand
AAGTGGTTTCGCAGAATTGCTACCAGATACGACAAGCTGGACACCTCCTTCTTGGCCTTCGTTCACCTTGCCGCCATTGCAATTCTGTTGACTTAGAACAAGTCTCCTGGTTTTTCAAACAAGCCCTAGTTCCACCTTGAAAGAGTTGGAGGCCGACCAGCTTGTTCATCGGGAAGAATACCCGCAAATTCCGCCAAAAGTAGAATACAGTTTGACGGAGAGAGGAAAGTCACTCATTCCCATTCTGGACGGAATGTGTGACTGGGGAGATAAGAACAGGTTGCCGTAAAAATGAAAAGGCGGATTGAGGTCACTTCTTGATTTCAATCCGCCTTTTCGATAGTCCTATTGATAGATTATTTCCTCAAATATAGTTTCCTCCACCTGCGTTTTCAGCGTGTTCATCAGCCCCACCCAGCGCATAGGGTCACGGGCTTTCAGTTCTTCGGTGACGCCCGCCGCCTCCATCATGCGGGGCAACATGGCGTCCATCCGTTCACGCGCCGCCCGGTCAATCTCCAACAGGTGCGGGTACAGCTTTTCGCTCAAAATCAAGCTGCTGTAAAGGCCGGGCCGGTGTTCCTTCAGGTAGCGTTGCCGCATACGGCCATACTTGCCGATGGGGGCCTCCGGCTGTTCAGAAAGTTTCAGGTCGGGGATGTAGTAATCTCCGCAGCGGGTGTAAGTCAATTCGTTCATGTTCGTCCTCCTTTGCACTGTGATGGTTAAACTGCGGCATTGGCCGATACGGTTGCCTTGCGCGGCTCCTGCTTGGGTAACTGGCTGACGGTGGTAAAAATGCCCTTCTCCATATCCTCGGCCCGGATCGCGGCCTTTGCTACCTCCATTTTCGCCTTGCGCCTGGCGTTGTAGCGTTCTTCCCATTCCTTCTGCTTGCCATTTGCCTTGCGGCGCAAGTAGTTCTGGTGAAGCCTGTCCTTGCGTTCCTCCTTCTTCCGCAGTTCTTCCTGTTCCTCTGGGGTCAGGGGAACCGGCTGCAAGGCGGGCGGGATATACCGGCCCACAAAATTGAAGTAGATTTCAACCTCCTGCGTGGTGTCCTGGCTGCCTTTGCGGGCGCGCTCATGGACAAGGATTTTCTCTACAAACTCGTTGAGCATGGTGTTTGTCAGCGTGTCGAAGTTCTCGTACTTGTCAATCAGGGCAATAAACTTCTCCGCAGATTTCCGGCTTTGCTCATAGCCGGTAACGGCCTTTTCCAGTTCCACGATTTCCGCATTGAGGGCGTCCTGCTCTTTGGCGTACTGTGCGTCCAGGGCCTCATACCGAGCATCCGGCAGCTTGCCCAGGGCGTTGTCCTCATAGATTTTGCAAATCAGCTTTTCCAGCTCTCCGGCCCGCTTTTGGGCGGCGGCCAGCCGTTTCCGCTTCTTGGATATATCGGCGGTCTGCTGGGCGGCCTGCGTTTCCTGGACAGTGCGAATAAACTCGGCCCGGTCATTTTTAGAATACTCCGCGATGGCCCGGAGCATATCGGTTATCAGGGTCAGGACAGCCTCGGCCCGGATGCGGTGCTGTGTGCCGCAGAGCGTCCCGCATGGGATTTTGCTGTACTGGCTGCAAGTAAACTGTGGGTCACGCTTGCCATTATTGACACGATGAACATACATCTTGCCGCCGCAATCGGCGCAGTACATCAGGCCGGTCAGAGGGTGGGCCTCGCCCCAGCCGTCCGGGTAGCGCCTGACATTTGCCCGGATACGCTGCACATTATCAAAGGTTTCCTGGTCAATGATGGCCTCATGGGTATTCTCGAAAATCGTCCATTCGCTTTCATCCACATAGTGGCTTTTCTTGTCCTTGAAGTGCTTGCGGGTCTTGAAATTGATGGTGTGGCCCAGGTATTCCCGCTTTTTCAGGATGCTCACAATGGTGGATGATCCCCAGCCGTAGGGGTCTTTGACCGGCTTCGTCCTGTTTACTCCTTCGTGAAAGCGTGCCAGATGGACAGCGGGGATTTCAACCTTTGCCTCAGACAGCAGTTTGGAGATTTGATAGGGGCCGTAGCCCTCCATCGTCAGGGAAAAGATACGGCGTACCACTTCGGCGGCTTCTTCGTCCACAAGCCAGTGTTCCCGCTTTTCATCCCACAGATAGCCGTAGATAACGGTGCCGGTCAGGTGCTTGCCGCTCATACCTTTGGATTTGAACACAGAGCGGATTTTCCGGCTGGTGTCGCGGGCGTAAAACTCGTTCATAATGTTGCGGAAAGGGGTAAAATCATCATCGCCTTTCAGACTGTCCACACCGTCATTGATGGCGATCAGCCGGACACCGCGCTGCCGCAAAATCTCCATGACCTGGCCGACTTTCAGATAGTCGCGTCCCAGGCGGCTCATGTCCTTTATGACGATGGCCTCCACCCGTCCGGCCTCGACTTCCTCCATCATCGCCAGAAAGCCAGGACGGTCAAAGCGGGTTCCTGATACGCCGTCATCGGTGAAGTGGGTAGGGTTCGGCAGCCCATTCCGGCGGGCAAAGTCCTCTAACATCTTTTTCTGGAAAGAGATTTGTCAAGGGTGTTTTTTACAAAAACCTTTGCGGTAATCTATGAATTTATTTTCTTTAATTTCTTAATAAAAGATAGGCAAACGTCAGTGAATCTAAATTTCCATGTTATAAAAGAGAACTTGAAACGCTCAAAATTAAAATTAGTATGAACTTCCCAATTCAGCCTTGACTTCTTGCGGGTTTCCCTATATAATAAAAAACAAATTATTCAAAGAAGGGAATTGAAAGACTTACTATGGACAACGCCGACAGTAGCGACGCTGATCGAAGTAACAATAACTATAAATTGAATAGGTTTTATATATAATAGGCATAACCTGCGTCTAATTGTTAGACAGCAGGCTATGTCTATTTGTGTTCTTTTTTGCTGATCACCGCTGAAAGGCGGTCAGAATATAAATTTTATCAAAGAAAGGAGTGATTGATCCATTATGGATCGACACAGACAGACGCCTTGGCACGCACGGAAACTTACGGAGGTCTATGAAACTTTACATACCTCCGAGGAAGGATTAGGTGACGCCGAGGCTGCCGAAAGGCTGAAAAAATATGGGCGCAATGAACTGCGCTCGAAACCGCCCAAAACCATTCTACAAATGCTGAAAGCGCAGATCATTGACCCGATGGTACTTATCCTCATCGGCGCGGCAGCTTTTTCCGCAATTTTACAGGAGTGGACAGAGGCGGCGGTAATCTTTATTATTGTAATCGTCAACGCCGTCATCGGTATTGTGCAGGAAAAGAAAGCACAGTCCTCTCTGGAAGCTCTGCGCAATATGAGTGCCCCAACGGCTCGGGTTTTGCGCCAGGGGGAGGAGAGCGTTATACCCGCCAGCGAGTTGGTAGTGGGTGACGTTGTGATGCTTGGCGATGGAGATATGGTTCCGGCGGACTTACGCCTGATAGATTCCGCCAATTTGAAAGTGCAGGAGGCTTCTTTGACCGGCGAATCCGTCCCTTCTGAAAAGGAAGCAGAAGATATTCTGCCAGAAGACTGCCCTCTGGGTGACCGCAGTAATATGGCGTACACCTCAGCCATTGTCACATACGGACGAGCGACTGGCGTTGTAGTAGCCACCGGCATGGATACCGAGGTAGGTAATATCGCCGGTATGCTGGATAATCAGGACGATACGGATACACCCTTAAAACGGAAACTGAATGCGGTTGGTAAGACTCTGACCATCGTTGGACTAATCGTCTGTGCCCTGATCTTTGCCATCGGCGCTTTCTATCAGCGCCCGCTGATTCCGCAGTTCTTGGTTGCAATTTCGCTGGCAATTTCTATCATCCCTGAAGGTCTGCCTGCCACAGCCACGATTGTGATGGCGCTGGGCGTGCAGCGTATGGCAAAGAAAAATGCGTTGATTCGCAAATTGCCCGCAGTAGAAACTCTGGGTGGTGCAACTGTCATTTGCTCCGATAAAACCGGTACTCTTACACTCAATAAAATGACGGTAACACATATTGCAGTCAACGGAGATTTTGAAAACGGCACAACTACCCCGATTGGAAATGCCGCCAAACAGCATCCTGCGGTATATAGAGAATTGGTTTATGCAGCAGCTCTCTGTAATGACGCCAGCCTTGACCCAGATAGAAAGGGAGAAATCATCGGCGACCCCACAGAGGGTGCGCTGATCTATATGGCACAGGCGTTTGGAATCGACCATGAAGCCCTGGAGGATGAATATCCCCGCTTTTTTGAGCAGCCTTTTGATTCTGAGCGTAAGAGGATGACCACTGTTCACCGCATCAATGAAAAGTGGATTTCTTATACCAAGGGTGCGGTGGATGAAATGCTGCCCCTGTGTACTCATATTCTGACTTCGGAAGGTGTGCGACCCATCACGGAGGCTGACAAAGAAAACATTACAAAACTTTGCCTATCCATGTCGGAGGGTGCCTTGCGTGTGCTTGGCTTTGCCATGCGCACCCTCATGGAGCTACCTACAGATGATGATGAGAATGTAGAATTTGACATGACTTTTGTGGGTGTAACCGGAATGATCGACCCGCCCCGAAAGGAAGTAGCCGATTCCGTGCGTACCTGCCGTCAGGCGGGCATCCGAACGATTATGATCACCGGCGACCATAAGGTGACAGCCCTTGCCATTGCGAAAGAGCTGGATATTTACCGAGAGGGCAACACCGTCGTATCCGGTGAGGAACTGGATACGATGACGGATGACGAATTGGACGATGCGGTAAAAACAACAACCGTCTTCGCCCGTGTATCCCCTGCGGATAAACTGCGTATCATCCAGAGTTTGAAACGCACCGGTGAAGTAGCGGCTATGACGGGTGACGGTGTCAATGACTCCCCCGCCCTGAAAGCAGCGGACATCGGTGTTGCGATGGGTATCACCGGTACGGATGTGGCCAAGGATGCCGCCGACATGATCTTGCTGGATGACAGCTTTACCACGATTGCTTATGCCATCAAGGAAGGCCGTCGTGTCTACCGCAATATCCAGAAGGTAATCCAGTTCCTTTTGGTTGGTAATATCGCAGAAATTCTAACCTTGTTTGTTGCAACCCTGTTTAACTGGGATGCACCCCTTCTGGCCGTTCACATTTTGTGGGTAAACCTTGCCACGGCTACCTTGCCTGCCCTGGCACTGGGTATTGATCCGGCCAGCAAGAACATTATGAAGCATAAGCCAGTAAAATCGGGCACTCTGTTTGAAAAAGATCTGGTACGCCGTGTTATTATACAAGGCATCTTTGTGGCGGCCATGACCACCTGCGCTTACTGGATCGGCGCAAGCATGGGCGGCCATGTGACCGGTCAGACAATGGCGTTCTGTGTACTGGCCTTCTCGCAGATGCTTCGCGCTTTTAATCAGCGCTCCAATACGGAGCCTATCTGGGTGCGGGCAGAAGGGATCAATCCTTGGTTGATCGTTTCCTTCGTGGTATCTGCTCTTCTGATGGCGTGCATTCTGCTTGTTCCTGCGCTGCAAAATGCGTTCCGGTTGACCTTGTTGGATGGCACACAGTGGCTAATCGTCATTGGGCTGTCCCTTATGTCAATCCTACAAGTAGAAATTGTAAAGACCATTAAAAAGCATATTCATAAATAAGCAAAAAGGCGGAGGGGGCACCCTCCGCCTTTTTTGAAAGAGATAATTATCTGTATATATTACTGGAGGTGAAATAAAATGGATACTGTGGAAATTATCAAAGCGGTAGTTTTTGGTGTGGTGCAAGGAGTTACGGAGTGGTTGCCCATTAGCAGTACAGGACACATGATTTTACTGGATGAGTTCCTCCAGCTTGATATGACACCGGAGTTCATGGAGATGTTCTATGTAGTAATCCAACTTGGTGCAATTTTGGCTGTACTTCTTCTGTTTTGGAGTAAGCTTTGTCCAGTTTCGTTTCATGGTAAGCCCCATCTGAAAAAGGATGTTTTAGCTCTGTGGCCAAAGATTATTGTAGCTTGTATTCCTGCCGGAGTTATCGGTATCCTGTGGAGTGATATGTTGAATGCTCTTTTCTTTCACCCGCTCGTGGTGATTACCATGCTTGCTTTGTTTGGCGTGTTATTTCTGGTGGTGGAGCACCAAAATAAAGAGAGAACGCCGACCATAGAATCTGTCGAGAAATTAACTTATCAAGCAGCACTATGGATTGGCATGTTTCAGCTTATTGCGGCTGTATTACCTGGAACATCCCGATCAGGAGCAACTATCATCGGTGCACGTATAATTGGAGTGTCACGAGTGGCGGCAGCTGAGTTTACATTTATGATGGCAGTACCGGTCATGTTTGGAGCGAGTGCGATTAAAGCATTTTCCCCGTAAGCTAATAAATATATGAAACTGTGTCGCATTGCCAGTATAGCACACCTCCATCCATTTTGAAAGGGGAACTTTGAGGGTTCGACCAGACTTCGGCTCCAAAATCGCAAATATCCACCGGAAACCCGTCAAAATTCCCTTGCTGGCCAGTTGGCCACTTTTGAAAATAAAAGTGGGCAGAAAGTGGGCAAATGGCCAATTTTTCACCATTTTCGGCCCTTTTTTCGTGCAAGAATTGAAAGATTTCTGGCCAGTTTCAAATCAAAAGTGGGCAAATGGCCAGTTTTCAGACTAAAAGTGGCCAGCAAAACGCCTCAAAAATGACCTGCTACTAACAGTAATAGTAGCAGCTTTTGACTCATTTTTCGCTCGAATCCTGCTCTAAAATCGGCTCCATCCGTATCCTTCGATGCCCTTTTCACCTCAAATATCAAGCTCTAGTCAGGCCTATTTCTTAAAAGGCCCGCCGCTGGTAAGGCTGATTTCGAGGAGCCACCGGGACAAATTGGTAGCGAGGAGGGGACGAGCGAACCCGGCGATGAAGGGATATGCCGTACTTTTTAGGTGGTACTCCGTTGCGTTTGGGCCAGAGTTCATCGCTAAAGCCCTGTAGTTTTTTCCCACTTGGGGAGATATTTCGCCACTTCCTGTTTCAAGAGGTTGCGGTACCATTCATTTACGAAGCTTTCTCTCTGCTTTGGACTGCTTTCTTTTCTAACCGTCAGAATAGCCTTGTTAGCCATCTTCACGCTTGGTAGCTCCCAGAACTTTAGCAAAGCTCTGTGCGGCTGAGGGCTTCTCAGCCAGTACCAATTTCACTTGCATCAACTCCTTTTAAATTTAATCTTGACATCAACAATGTAATTTGATATGCTCATATCGAACATCATTGTTTTGTATCTGAATATATTGAAAGGAATGTACCATTATGAGTAATTCACTAATCCCATTCAATCAGTCTGAAATTCAAAATGTAGTCGGCAATGGACAAATTGAGAATTTTTCTATATCCATAACCAAAAAGGGATATAGAAAACTTGAATTGCAGGTTTATGATCCTGATGGTCATAGAAGATTCTTTATTTTGAAGGATAAAGGTTATATGATAGATCGCAGAGAGATTCAAATCTATCCATTTGAAAGTAAATCAGAACGCAATGACGAGATATATCGTTTGTATAAGAAAGAGAAAATGACACAAGAATTCATCGGGAAAATCTTTGGATTAAAGCAGCCAACAATAGCTGGAATTGTGAAAAATCACAAGTAACATGACACCTGGGGTGACTATGACCCCAGGTGTTTTTTTGAAATTTCTGCTCAACTTTTCTGAGTTCCGTAATTTTCGTCCTCCTCGTCAAAATCCTCCTGATCTTCCTCCATATCATCGTCCTCCTGATAGCCGTAGTCCTCATCATCGGTATAATCGGCATCAGGATCAGGCTTATCCTGCTCCTGTTGGGCTTTCTTTTCCTGGAACTTCTTATAGAGGAAGAATCCACCGCCACCAGCAAGAGCCAGCATCAAAAGTACCGCAGGCAGGAAGTTCACTTTGGATTCCGGCTCGGGTTCCTCCTCTGGAACTTCCGGCTCAGGCTCCGGTTCGGGGGTAGGTTCAGGCTCTACTTCCTCAGTAGGAGCAAACTGTTCCAGCTCCTCCTCGTCCATCAACTTCATCAGGTCAGCTTCATCCACTTGGTTGAGGAAGTGAACCGTTTCCTTGCCCTCATCATCACGGTCGATGATCAGATAGAAATAGTTGCCTGTCTTGGTGACAACCGTGATAAACTGTTTGCCAGCTTCGGGGGTGTTGCCCTCATCGTCCACCAGTGTCATATTCCCGTCAGGAGTATCCCTTTTGGCTCTCTCATACGCTGCCTGTATTTCTCGACGCTCCTTACAAGTGAGCTTGCTGGGAAGTGTCACCGCTCTTGTCTGCTGCTTTTTCCCAGCGAGTGACTTGAATTTCTCCAGAAAGAACAATCTTCTTTACCTCCTTTTCCAGTTCATGCTGACGCATGAGGGCATTATAATAGTTGTTGGTTTGGTACGGACGCACCTTGGGGCGAATAAATTTCGCCTGAATGAAATGATTGGCAACCACCTCCAAAGGCTGTCCGTCTTTCTCGTACATTGCAAGGAAAAACAAAGGGAGCATGACGATTATCATGCTCATAGCTGCCAGACTGATGTTGCCGGTTGTCTTGACCAGAAAGAAAATCGGCACTCCGATAAGTGCAGCAGCTCCAAAACAGAGAAGCTGCCGACGGGTCAGGTTGCAGAATACCTTGGATTTTACCCTTGTCAGGTCACGGGGTACAGGGATATATGCTGCCAATGAAAAACCTCCTCTCTCTTAATGGGCATTCAGTACACTTTTTGCCAGCGTTCCTGTCTTGAAGAGGGTAAAGCAAAGGAGTATCCCTATGTGTGGGGCGGGAGCTCCCCAGCTACGTCCTTTGATTGCTCCGGCTTCGTGTCCTGGGTCATCAATCACAGCGGTTGGAATGTGGGCCGCCTGGGGGCCCAGGGGCTCTATAACATCTGCACCCCTACCAGCAATCCAAAGCCCGGCGATCTGGTGTTCTTTGTCGGCACCTATGACACGGCGGGCGTGTCCCACTGTGGCATCTATGTGGGGGACGGGATGATGATCCACTGTGGCGATCCCATCCAATATGCAAATTTGAATACAAGTTACTGGCAATCCCATTTCTACGCCTACGGGCGTTTACCCTGATAAGGAGGTATCTATGGCGGTAAGCAAAAGCCAGAAAATCCAGGCCGAGATTGATAAGGTCAAGGCCAAAATCAGCGAACAGCAGGCCCGGCTCAAGGAGCTGGAAAAGAACAAGCAGGAGGCCGAAAACAGCGAGATCGTGGACATCGTGCGGGGCATGAGCATTTCCCTGGAGGAGCTCCCCCTGGTGCTCCAGCGGCTCCGGGACGGCACTTCTGGACAAAGTGTCCAGAAGTCCGGGGACGGCGGAAAGGAGGAAAATTGAAGATGAAACGCTTTCGGGTGATGGCGGCGGCGCTGTGTGCCGCCGTTCTTTTATGCGGATTTAGCGTCCCGGCCTATGCCTATGCGGACGGCGGTGAGGGCGCGGACTATGGCGATCCCACTATGACCGAGGAAACCCAGGCCCCGGAGCCGGAACCCACCATCGAACCGGGTGAGGGCTTTTCGGAGGAGGGCAACCTTGTAACCCGCGATCTGCTCTATGACGAGCACACCAACAAGCAGTTTATTACCGTCCAGACGGCGGGCGGAAACACCTTTTACATCGTCATTGACTACGACAAGCCCGTGGACGAGGAGGGCGAGCAGTATGAAACCTACTTCTTCAGCGTGGTAGACGAGGCCGATCTGCTGGCCGCAGCCGAGGCCGCCGGGGTGGAGCAGGCGGTCTGCTCCTGCTCTGAAAAATGCGCGGCGGGTGCCGTGAATACAGAGTGCGCCGTCTGCTCGGTCAATATGAACAAGTGCGCGGGCGTTGAGCCGGAGCCGGAACCCACGGAAACCGAGGAACCCACCCCGGAGGAGGCCGAGCCAGAAACGGGCGGCAACATGGGGATGCTCCTGGCGGTGCTGGCCGTGGCCTTAGTGGGCGGCGGCGCGGCGTTCTATTTCAAGGTACTGCGCCCCAAACAGCAGAAAGCCGCCGAACCCCAGGAGGACTATGGCGGGGAGCTGGATGACTATGACGGGCCGGACGGCTACGGGGACGAGGACGATGACGGCCCGCCCTGGGATGAGGAGGACGAGGACGGAGAGGAGGCTGACAAATGAGGTTTACCGACAGCCCCTTTGAAAAAATGATGAAGCAGAAGCCCCGTCCCCAGGCTCCTGCCCCGGCGAAACCGCCCAGGGGCTCCCGGTGCTCCGGGTGTCCCTACTGGCGGGGCATCGGCTGTGTGTCCTGCTACCGGGAGCTCATGCGGGCCCCGGCTGGCGGGAGGTGACGGCTTGGCCCGTGAACTGACACGCGAGGAAAAACGGGCGATCCGCGCCCTGGTAACAAAATGGTGCGCTAACTATGACCGGGAATATGGGTGCCTGCCCCTGGACTGTGAGTGCTATATGCTGGGGAAATGCTGGACGGGCGCTTACTGCCGCTACTTTCGGGAGGCTGTCCTGCCCCTTGATCCGGCCCTGGAGGTGTCCCTGCTGAGTGAGGGCCCCAGGCCGGATTTCAAGATTTGCCCGGTCTGTGGCGGGGCCGTCCCTGCGGATGGGCGCATGGCCTACTGCTCCGAGTCCTGTGCCCGGATTGCCCTGCGGCGGCAAAAGCGGGACTATATGCGGAAAAAGCGGAGGTGATGTGTGGAAAATTAGGCTCTGGAAAACCCGCTTGTATCAAGGCTTTCCGGGGCCCTTTTGGGGGTGGGCCGTATCTTTCTATGGCCTGCCCTTATTTTGCTCAAATGCTTTCCACATCTACCCCCGCCGCTTCTGGACACTTTGTCCAGAGGTGGCGGGGCATCTAAGGAGGTGTTATTCTGGAAGAAAATCAAGGCTATGTGATCCGCCGCACGATCCTGTTTGACAATCAGTGCGGTTTTGCCCTTGGGGAAAATAGCAGGGCCCCTAATCCCTATGTGACGTGGCGGTTTAATGAGCAGGACGGCCAGCGGAATTACTTTTGGGGCCACTACATGAATGAGCCGGATATGGCGGAACGGGACTTACTCAATCGGGCCGAGGACTACCAGCGGCGCTACCATGTGCAGGAAGTGGAGCAGGCCCCGGACAAGGAAACCTATCTGTACTACTCCACCCAGCGGCCTATCGACATCGGCACCTACCCGAACAGCTATTTTAACCGCCCTGTCCACATGGATTTATACTTTACCCGCCAGCAAGTGATGGGTGAGGCGTTCCAGGCGTGGGGAGCCATCACCTATGCCCATCCCTTGACGGAACGGGAAATGCAGGATTATGAGCTCCGGCCCTCCCGCAATAACCTGGATATTCGGCGGCAGATGGATGCCCAGGCCCAGGTGGTAGGAAAATGGGAGGACGCTCACCGTGTCCCGGATCAAAAGCGGCTGACGTGGTTTTACCCGGACTTCGGCAGTTATGTGGTGAAAGAATACATCACCCCGGAGCAACTGGCGGACTTTGCCCGTGGCGTGGAACGCCAGGAGGCGGCGCGGGCCCACAAGGAAGCCAAACGCCAGCCCCCGATTGCGGAGCAACTGAAAGCGGCCCAACGGGAGGCCCAGGAAAACAAGGCCCCGGACGGCCCCAAAAAGAAAGCCCCTGACCGGGGCGACAGATAGGAGGACTGTTATGGAAAAGAAGCGTGAACAGGATTTTGCCAACCAGGAAGCCCTGCGGCTCTCCGGAGTATTCAATACGCCGATCCCCGCCCAGCCCCCGGAACGGGAAAAGGCGCTGGACAAGGTAAAGGAGCCGCCCCGCGTCTGCCGGAGTCTGGAACGGGAGGAGCGGTGACAAAAAAACGCCGCCGCCCCATCCATCTCCATGTGATGGTGTCCGAGGAGGAGCTGGCGCTGATCCGGGAGCGCATGGCCGAGGCGGGCATCCGCAATATGGGGGCCTATATGCGGAAAATGGCCCTCAATGGGTATGTGCTCCATGTTGACCTGTCACCCGTCCAGGAGCTGGTGTCGCTCCAGCGGCGGTGCTCCAACAATCTAAACCAGGTGGCGATCCAGGCGAATACCTACGGCGGCATTTACCCGGAGGAGATTACGGCTCTGCAACGGGACTATGAAAAGCTGTGGCGGCCCCTTTCCGATCTGCTGGAAAAGCTCTCCGCCATCGTGCGGCTCTGACCTGCCGGGGAGCGGTTTTGCCGTTCCCCGGCTATCTCGACTTCTGGACATTTTGTCCAGAGGTGGGGATAGCCGAGGCATCCTTGTTGGCCCCCTCCTGCGGAGTTATAATATACATATAGAGGCAAACAACGAACTTTTGTAGGAGGTATGAACGATGCGGACAATCTTAAAAATCATCGCGGCTCCCTTTGTCCTGGCCCTGATCCTCATTGTGGCTGTGCTTACGTTCCTGTCCTGCGTGGCGGGGGCGGTGTGCATTGTGGCTTGTGTGGGCCTGTCCCTGCTGGCGATCCTCTGCCTGCTGGCCGGGCAGACAGTAGGCTGCATCGCCATGTTTGTGCTGGCGTTCCTGGTTTCCCCCTTTGGGCTCCCGGCCCTGGGCGGCTGGCTGGTGGAGCGCCTGCATGGAGTGAAGTATGCGGCGATGGACTTTATGGCGAGCTGATACTTCTGGACAAAGTGTCCAGAGGTGCCGGGCGGCGGGTGAAACAGACCGCCGCCCGCTTTTTCTGCTGGGAAAGGAGGTGCGGCTATCGCTACAACTTACATCCGGCCCTACAAGGTGGCGGCGGGAAAAACGGCTGTCCAGACGATGGAGGATCGGTTTGCTTACGGGCTCAATCCGAAAAAGCTGGGGGCCGTATCTGCCTACCTCTGCGATCCGGCGTCGGCCCCCGCTGAGTTTCTCCTGACAAAGAGCCAGTACCAGGCGGAAACGGGCCGGGCCGTAGAGCGCGGGGCCCTGTTCTTTCAGATCCGGCAGGCGTTTCCTCCCGGTGAGGTCACGCCGGAGGAGGCCAACAAAATCGGCTATGAAACGGCCATGCGCTGGACAAAGGGCAAGTACCAGTTTTTCGTTTGTACCCACATCGACAAGGGCCACATTCATAATCACATTTATTACAACTCCACGGCCCAGGACTGCTCCCGGAAGTTTCATAACTTCATCGGCTCCAGCTTTGCGGTGCGGCGGCTCTCTGACCGGGTGTGCATTGAGCATGAGCTGTCTGTTATCCAAAATCCGAAACAGCACAGCAAGGGCCGCTTTCTCCATTATGGCCAGTGGATTGGAGAAAAGCCGCCCACCGCACAACAGAGGGTGCGGCTGGCCATCGTGGAGGCCCTGGGGCAACGGCCCGCTGACTTCCCGGCGTTCCTGCGGCTTATGGAGGAGTCCGGCTTTCAAGTGAAGCATGGGCGGGGCGGCGCGATCTCGTTCCTGGCCCCTGGGCAGGATAAGTACACCCGCCTGCGGGCATCAACCCTGGGCCCCGGTTTCGATCCGGATGACATCCGGGCGGTAATTGCCGGGGAGCGTCCCATCCCGGAGCTCCCAAAAGACGGCCCGGCTCCGCCCCGGCGGGTCAATCTGATTATCGACATTAGGGAGCGCATGGCCCAGGGCAAGGGGCCCGGCTATGAGCGGTGGGCCAAAGTTTACAACCTCAAACAGATGGCCGCCGCGCTCCAATATCTCCGGGAACACGATCTGATGGATTATGACGCGCTGGCCGCCAGCACCGAGGCGGCGGTGGATCGCGCCCACAAGCTGGCCGGGGAGCTGCGGGACACAGAGGCGGCCCTCTCTAAAACTTCTGAGCTCATGGGCGCGGTGGTACAGTATGCAAAGACGCGCCCTGTGTTCGACGGCTACAAGGCGGCCCGGTATTCTAAAAAGTACCTGGCCCAGCACGAGGCAGAGCTGGCTGACTACCGGGCGGCCAAAGCTACTATGAGCGATCTTTTAGGCGGGGCAAAGCTCCCGAAAATGGATGCGCTGAAAAAGGAGCGCCGGGAGCTCTCCGAAAAGAGAAAGGCCCTTTATGCGGAATACCGCAAGGCCCAGGCGGAAATGCGGCAGGCCGTGGCGGTCAAGGCGAACATTGACCATCTGCTCGGCCATACGGATGGGCGTGAAAATAAGGCCCAGGAGCGATAGCTCCGGGCCGCAGACAACCAGGGACTTCTGGACAAAGTGTCCAGAAGTCCGGCGGGTTTGGGGAGCTCCCCAACAAGCATTTTCACGGGCCTGCGGCCTGTGAAAATTTCGGAGTGTGGCCACACCCGAATTGCTTGCCGTTTTGTGCAACCCCCGAAAATGGCGCGAAAAAACGGAGGTACACGCTTTTCTTACGCATCCTCCGTTTCCTTAGCCGCTTTCATCGCTTGGATCGTGGCTTCTACAATTTTTAGTTCTTTTTCGTCCAGGGCGTTGAGCATGGCGTCAATCCGCTTTCTGCACTCGCTCCCCTTATTCTTGGACGGATAGAAATATTGATCTACCGATATATCAAACATTGTGACCATCTGATAAAAGGTGTTGAGGCTTGGGTGTTGACCGTCATTCTCGTTATACATGATGGTACGCGGAGCCCGGTCAACAATATAGGCCAGTTGCTCCTGCGTCATCCCGCTGGCCTCCCGCGCCCGCTTGATGGCGAGCCCTATATCGTGAAAATCAAACCGTCGTTCATCTCTTTCAATCTTTATAATATCACCTAATGTAATTTTACATTTCAGGTGCTATTATTTGAACGATTGTATATTTCATACTACTGACTGTTTAATTTCATCTTAGGTAAACATGGCATTTAACTCGTCAAGTTATACTGGTATTTCTTCCCATAGTTGGTGCTTTTGAGGAATTTCTAATCAAGGTATTGACATTTCCAAAAACCGGATATATAATCATTGTTATATAACACTGATTATAGGAGGAGCGAAGCGTGCCACCGAGAGCAAAGATTACAAAAGAAATGGTCATTGACGCTGCCTTTGAGGTTGCTCGTGAAGCGGGTGCAGAAAATATTAACGCAAGGACAGTCGCAAAAAAGCTAAACTGCTCTACTCAGCCCGTTATGTATCACTTTGCAACGATTGAGGAATTGAAAGAAGCTGCTTATGCAAAAGCAGACGGCTATCATTCTGAATACCTGATGAATATTAAAAGCCCGCAAAAGGGTGTTATGCTTGGAATTGGGTTGAACTATATCCGTTTTGCAGTTGAAGAACCGCATTTGTTCCGCTTCCTTTTTCAATCAAACTTTTTTGCTGGAAGGACTTTACTTGAAATGATAGATGCCGAAGAACTTATGCCTGTTCTTTTGGCAATGCAAGGAGCAGTCGGAGGAAGCATAGAGCAAGTGAAAGAAATTTTTTTGACGGTTTTTTTATTCGCTCATGGCTATGCAAGTATTATTGCAAACAATTCATTAGAGTATGATGAAGAACTCATAAGAACGCATATAGAACGAGCTTATACTGGTGCGGTATTAGCGTCACAGGAGGAAACGAAATGAGAAAGCTATATGAAAAAAGCGAACTGACCTTTACGATCGTATGGATTGTGGTTTATTGTGTTCTGCAATCTTTAGCCAATCCACTAAATCAGAAAATAGGGGTTGAATATTCTGCAAGTGCTATTTTTTCTATATTACAGTCCGTGATCCTCTTGGTTTTTCTGGTAAAAAACAACTTACTAAAACGATATGGGCTTTGCAAATCTCCTATATCTGCCAACCGCTTTCTGTTCTATATTCCATTGATAATTTTAGCCACAAGAAATTTTTGGAACGGAGCGGCATTTAATTTGAACTTGACAGGAACTGTCTGCTATATTGCCTGTATGCTTTGTGTCGGATTTTTAGAAGAAGTGATTTTTAGAGGACTGCTTTTCAAAGCGATAGCAAAAGACAATGTAAAAACGGCAATTATCATTTCAAGTGTTACATTTGGTTTGGGACATTTATTAAACTTGGTGAATGGCAGTGGTGCGGAAATAGTAGAAAACCTATTTCAAGTTACAGGGGCGATTGCGATTGGTTTTCTGTTTGTCATTCTTTATTATCGTGGCGGTAGTTTGTTCCCTTGCATAATTACCCACTCCGCAATCAACATCACAAGTGTTTTTGCAAATGTGGTAGGATTGACGATAGAAAAGCGTATCATCTTCCAGTTGGTACTGTTTGCAATTACTATTGCTTATTCTTTTATTCTCACAAAGACACTCCCTAAAAATCAGTATTACGACAGGGAGGATAACTGATATGGAAAATGTGATTTCAGAATGGTTGCGCTGCCCTGTTTGCGGAAATAAGACAAGGCTGAAAATCCGTGGGGACACAGAACTAAAATATTTTCCGCTGTTCTGTCCTAAGTGTAGACAAGAGACTTTAATCAATGTAAAACATCTGAATACCACAGTTATCAAAGAGCCAGACGCACAGACGCAGAGCCGATAACACGCAGATCAAAATGCGGTTATCGGCTCTTTCTTTTTGACAACTGATTGCGCTGTACGATTGCTGGTTAAGCGGAAAAACTAAACCGCTGCTATTTAGTATTGAGTATGGATGCAAACCGAAAGCAGGCGGTTTTGAAATAACAAATTTCAAGCCGCCGTTTTCTTGTCAAAAAATGAGAATACGGGGGGTGTGATAAAGTCGCCCTTTTTTAAGGATACGGCGGTGTCCGGGAGGTATCGCTGTGTCCTTTTTCTTTTTCCATCCCCCTAACCTGTCAAAAAAAGCCCACCCGCCCAACAGGATCAGTCGGTAGTGTCAAGGATTTTGCGCAAATTGGTTTGCAGACCCTGGAATGAATGAAGTCAGCCAGCAATGGAGGCATCCTCAACGGCGGCCTCCAGGTGCTTCATGTTCAT
>NZ_NFIQ01000072.1 GCF_002159455.1 Flavonifractor sp. An306 | reverse complement strand
TGACGTCCCCTTTTTCCCCATTTTTTCTACCCCCTTTTCTTCATCTTACCATGAAAAAAAGTAGACACCCACACTTTTGTGAGTGTCTACTTTCATTTTACAAGTGCAGTGCTGACCATGGAAAAGGAGCTGTTTGTGAGGGCGGAGGAGGTTGCCAGGGAGCTGGGCGTTTCCAAGCCCTACGCCTACAAGCTGGTGCGGGAAATGAACGAGGAACTGAAGAAAAAAGGCTTTCTCACCATTCCCGGACGGGTGAGCAGGCGCTACTTCGAGGAAAAATTCTATGGGCTGCGGGACAGTCAGTAAGGAGGGAACCACAATGCCGGCATACAAAGACAAGGCAAAGGGCACATGGTATGCGTCCTTCTACTACGAGGACTGGACAGGTAAGAAAGTAAAGAAGATGAAACGGGGCTTCCCCACCAAGTGGGAGGCTCTGGAGTGGGAGCGGACATTCCTGCAACAGCAGACCGCCGACCTGGAAATGACCTTTGAAAACTTCGTAGACAGCCCGTTTTCAAGGCACAGTCTGTCGGAGAGCCGACGGAGGGCGAAGCTGGAGCCCCAGAAGTTTCGGAATTTCCGAGTACAGTCAAGGGTGGTGGAGTTGTAATATATATGACAATGGATGTGCTGCTTGTCGGTACCATCCGGCGGTTCGTACTCTGGAGCCGGTGGAGCCGGAGTGGTTTATGGGATATGTGCGACCCGATGGCCGGGCTGCCACCCGAAACGAGATCTGGGTGCTGCCCACTGTGGGCTGCGTCAACGAGATTGCCTGCCAACTGGCGGCGGCCAATCAGGACTTGGTAAAAGGAAGTGTGGAGGGGCTCCACGCATTTCCACACCCGTACGGCTGCAGCCAGACAGGGACAGATCATGACAATACCCGGGCGATCCTGGTGGGGCTGGCCCGCCATCCCAATGCGGCGGCGGTGCTGGTGGTGGGACTGGGGTGCGAAAATCTGCAATGTGAGCAGCTGAAAAAGGAATTGGGGCCAGAGACGGTGGATCGGGTGAAATTCCTGGTGTGCCAGGAGGCGGACGACGAGCTGGCGGAGGGCCGGGCTTTGCTCAAGGCGTGCGCCAACTATGCGGCTCAGTTCCGGCGGCAGCCAGTACCAGTAAGCAAACTGGTGGTGGGACTCAAGTGCGGCGGTTCAGATGGTCTGTCGGGAATCACCGCCAACCCGGTGGTTGGCCGGTTCAGCGACCTGCTGGTGGCCCAGGGGGGCAGCACCATCCTCACCGAGGTGCCCGAGATGTTTGGCGCTGAGGAGCTGCTGCTGGGCCGCTGCGCCGACGAAGGGGTATTTCACCAGGCGGTAGCGATGCTCCAGGGATTCCGAGACTACTTTGTTTCTCACGGGGAGAACGTCTATGAAAATCCCTCCCCCGGCAACAAGGCGGGCGGAATCACCACCCTGGAGGACAAGTCCTGTGGCTGTGTCCAGAAGGGAGGGATGGCGCCCATTGTAGGGGTGGTACCTTATGGAGGCCAGGTGGAGCGGTCCGGCCTGAACCTGCTCTGGGGGCCGGGCAACGATCTGGTATCCACCACTGCACTCAGCGCTGCGGGAGCCCACCTGATCCTCTTTACCACCGGTCGGGGAACGCCTTTTGGCGCGCCGGTTCCCACTCTGAAGATTGCCAGCAACCGAGCCCTGGCCGAAAAGAAACCGCGGTGGATTGATTTCGATGCCGGGATTGTAGCAGAAGGCCAGTCCATCGACCAAACGGCCCGGCAGCTGTTCCGTCTGGTGCTCCGCAGCGCAGAGGGCGCACGCACCAAGAGCGAAATAGCAGACCGCCGTGGAATCGCTATCTTCAAAGATGGTGTGACGCTATAGAGGCTGCCTGGAAATCAAGCACCTGGATATGAGCGGTTTGAATATCTGTATAGAGAGCTAACTGATTTTGGTTTGTCAGTTAGCTCTTTTTTTATGATATAGGGCCTGTTGGAACAGCGATAAGGTTCAAGAGAACAGTCCGGCAGAGTGCCCCCGTTTCCCTATGGAAAATCAGAGAATATTATGTTGTAGAAACTGGGCATGGATGGTAAAATGTAGATAATCATTATGCGGCATTCCATCCCACCAGAAACGAGGAGCTGTGAGTAAATAATCTGTTTACCCAACAGATGTGGATCTTTATCAAGACAAGAAAAAGAGTCGATGATACTTAGATACACCATGGCTATATAGCTGTTAAAGAGAGGATTTGTGTTACAGTGAAACGAGCTAGATGGTTGGCATGGCTGATATTAGTTGTGTGTCTGATGGCAGCCATGATTCCAGCGGCACAGGCTGCTTCCGGCAGAGATCGAGTTGTTCGTGTGGGATTTCCGATCCAGCAAGGCATCTCTTATCTGGATGAAAATGGGGACTATGCCGGGTATATGGTAGACTATTTGGAATACCTTAGTCTATATACGGGCTGGGACTATGAGTTTGTGACCGCTGAGGGGGATACCAACACCCAAATCATCACCCTGTTGCAGATGCTGATCAATGGTGAGATCGACATGATGGGGACCATGAACTATATTCCGGCCCTTGAGGAATATCTTCTCTATCCCAGCTACAGCTATGGAACCACATATACATCTCTGACCGTTCTGGAAGACTCCACCCAGTGGGCGGAGGAGGATTTTTCTTCCTGGAGCGGGATAAAAGTCGCATCCGCCCCGTCGCTATCCAAACGCATGGAAGATCTGGCGCAGTATGCGGAACTTAACCATTTTACTTACGAGGTGGTGGAATTTCCAACCATCACAGAGGCGCTCCAGGGCGTGCGGGAAGGTCAGGCTGACGCCATTTTGCAGGTGGATATGGCAACGCTGGACGGCTTCCGTGCCATAACGCGTTTTGCCCCTACGCCCTATTACTTTGCTCTGTACAAAGGCGACCAGGCCCTGCTCCAGCCCCTCAATAACGCAATGTACCAAATGAGCCGGGCATATCCTTATTTACAAACGGAACTTTACGATGAGTATTTTTATTCCAGCGGTCCGTTCGTCATGCTGGAGCAGGACAGAAAATACATCCAGGAGCTGGGAACGTTGAAGGTCGCGTTCTGCGCAGGGAATGCGCCGCTGCAGGATGTCCGGGATGGACAGGTGCAGGGAATGGCCGCCAGCTATTTCGCCGCCCTGGCAGAAGCAACAGGGTTGAAGTATGAGCCTGTCATTGTGCAGTCCTGTGAGGAGGGCATTGCGTATATCCAGCAGGGCAAGGTGGATCTGATCGCCTGTGCCGCCAGCACCTCAAGCTATATTACAGTGGACGGGATCCAATTCTCCTTACCTTATTTCAGCGGAAACAGTCTGCTTGTATCGGGACCATCAGCTGAGATTCCCGCGGACTATGAGAATGCCCAGCTGTTTTATACAAACACCCAGTCTGTATTCAACAAGCTGAGGTCCGGCGAGATGTGCTGCGGCCGTCTGGACGCCTATTCCATAAACTATTACCTCCAAAAGCAGGGACTTTACGATGACCTTTCCGTTGACTGGTCCAGCGATAAAAACGTGTCCTATTGCATAGGCGTAACCAGTCATGTTTCGGGCAACCTGTTATCCATTTTAAACCGATACATCCGCTCTGTCTCCGATGTGGAGAGCCAGCACATGTTTTATGAGGCCATGTCCCAGGAAGCTACCTACACACCTGTCGAATGGCTGTATGTGTATCGTTTTCGCTTGCTGGCTGCGTTTATGCTGGTGGTATTGAGCCTCTGTCTGTATTTTTTCTATCACAACAGCAGAAAGGCCCACCAGGAGATGACCCGTACCCGGCAGAAGTTGGAGCAGCTGTCCCGCTATGACAATCTGACGGGTGCATACAACGACGGTGAATTCCGTTCGCTGCTTACCCAGGCCTGCAGCCAAAAAATCCCCCTGATGCTGGTGGCGCTGAACCTGAGGAACTTCAAGTATATCAACGAGACCTACGGACTTTCCACTGCCGATCAGTTTTTGTGCCGGATCAAGTGTTGCCTGGATACGATTTGCCGCCCGGAAGAGTTTTTTTGCCGGCAGTCAGCCGATGTGTTCTATCTGGCCCTGCGGGAAACCCAGGCAGAGCCGGCCGTGGAGCGCATTCAGACCCTCCTGAAGCTGATCCAGAAGGAGGCATCCCAACTGCTGGAGGAGTATTCTGTCTCCGTATATTGCGGCTGCGTACTGACTGCGGCGGCTCCCGAGCCATTCTCTGCCGATGCCAAGCATAACTACATGATGGCCGCTCTGGCTCAGGGGAAAAAGGATAAAAAACAGTCTATCTGCATCTACGACGAAGCCCTCCACGAAGCGGAACAAATGCGGCTCTACGTGGAAAGCCATATGCAGCACGCCCTGGAGCAGGGCGAGTTCCGCATGTATTTGCAGCCCAAAATGGATTTGCATACAGGCCTGCTCACAGGGGCCGAGGCCTTGGTGCGCTGGCAGACCAAGGATAGAGGCCTGCTCTTTCCCGATCAGTTTATCCCTTTGTTTGAGGAAAACGGCTTCTGTGTGCAGCTGGACCTCTATATGGTGGAGCAGGTCTGCAGGCAGCTGCGGCAATGGATCAATCGAGGACTGATGCCCACCAACATCTCCGTCAACCAGACCAGGCTGCTGTTTGCCAGTGAGGGTTATGTGGAAAAGCTGTTGGATATTACGGGAAAATACCATATATCCTCCCAGTATATTACCCTGGAGATTTTGGAAAGCCTGGTTTTGGAACATATGGATCAGGTCAACGCCTGCATCGCTCGGCTGCGGGACGCTGGGTTCCGCATTTCTATGGATGACTTCGGAAGCGGGTACTCCTCGCTCAACACCTTGGGGCGGTTAAAAATTGATGAGCTAAAGCTGGACCGGCTGTTTTTGATGGGGGCTGCCAAGGATACAGATGGAACCCAACGCAAAATCATGGCCTGTATCCTGGATCTGGCCAGACAGCTGAATATCAGCACGGTGGCTGAAGGAGTGGAAACACAGGAGAATGAGCAGATGTTGGCTCAGCTTTCCTGCAACTACGGTCAAGGGTACTACTATAGCCAGCCTTTGACCGCGGCTGACTTTGAGCGGGATTTTCTGGTGCCTTACTCCAAGCATCTGGCATGCGCACACGCTCCGTGACTTCGATATGCGGCAATATATTTTTATGATAGACAAGAAAAGGCCAACTGCTCTCGCTTGAGCAGTTGGCCTTTTCTTTTTGCCGGCTTCTCTGTTTCAAAAAGCGGCTGGTGGTGGAAGGAATTTTTATTTTTATATAGATTTCCTCTTGCTTTTTTAAAAAGAAAATGGTAGCTTAAACATAATAAAAATACTTTTATAAAAGTTGGTAGTATATGCAGAAAGCATTGACATCGGCTGCCCTCAGGCAGAGCAACCGGCGGAGGATCTATCAATACGTGTATCAGAGTGCCACGCCTGTCACTAAGCAGGAGATCGCCG
Organism: Flavonifractor sp. An306; assembly: GCF_002159455.1. GTDB lineage: Bacteria > Bacillota > Clostridia > Oscillospirales > Oscillospiraceae > Flavonifractor. Next base: position 11,875 of record NZ_NFIQ01000072.1, on the reverse strand, counting down.
GAGCGCTGGAGCTGAGCCTGCCAACTGTGTCCAACAATCTGAACGATTTTCTGGAGGAGGGGCTGCTGGCCTACTGCGGGACCCAGGCTTCAACCGGCGGACGCAAACCCCGCACCATCTCTTTGGTGGACGATGCCCGCTTTTCCGTAGGGATCTCCATAATGGATGATATGGTACGGCTGGTTGCCATCAACATCCGGGCCCACGAGCTGGGTTATCAGAAGATACGCAAGAAGTTCAGCCATGCCCCGGACTACTACCAGGAGGTGGCCCGCCAGATGGAGTGCTTTCTGGACCGGCTGTCGCTGAACCGGCAGCGGCTGCTGGGTGTGGGAATCTCCGTACCCGGCATTGTGGATGCTCAGCGGCAGCGGCTGGTATTTGCGCCTACGCTGGATCTGCGGGATGTACCGCTGTCTGACCTGACAGAGGCCTTCTCAGCCTATCCGGTCCGGGTGGAAAATGACGCCACCGCCAGCGGCTATGCGGAGAGCTGGGTACACAGCGAAAAACGTAATCTGGTCTACCTCTCGCTGGAGCGGGGGGTGGGCGGCGCGATTTTGCTGGGGGGCAAGCCGTATACCGGCGACAATGGCCGCAGCGGCGAGTTTGGTCACATCTGTATTGTACCTGATGGGCGGCCCTGCCGCTGCGGCAAGCGGGGGTGCCTGGAGGCCTATTGCTCCACCTCCCGACTCAGTGATGATCTGGGGCTCCGGCTGGAGGAGTTCTTCCACATGCTCAGGTGCGGAAATCAGCAGATTGCGTTGACCTGGGAACGGTATCGCAATTCTCTCACCGATGGCCTGGCCATGATCCGCATGGGTATGGACTGTGATATTGTGCTGGGCGGCATGCTGGCAGCTTATCTGGAGGATCAGCTGGAGCAGCTTCGGCGGGAGGTCTGCCAAAAAACTCTGTTTGATACGGACGGAAGTTTCCTGAAGCTGGACTGCTTTCAATCCCACAGCGCCTGCGTGGGTACCGCGCTGTTCTATGTGGAGCATTTCCTTGCGGAATTTTAACCGAAACAAGAACCGGACAAATAACAAATCATAAAAAGGGAGGGTATTTCCATGAAAAGCTATGAGGAAATCGCCAAAATCACCTATGCGGGGCCGGACAGTGACGAGCCCTTTGCCTTCAAATACTACAACCCCGATGAGGTGCTGGCCGGGAAGCCCATGCGGGAACACCTGAAGTTCGCCATGAGCTACTGGCACACCATCTGCGCCGAGGGTGTGGATATGTTTGGCAGCGGCACCATGGACAAGAGCTTTGGCCAGCGGGACCCCATGGCCAAATTCCGGGCCAAGGCCGACTTCGCCTTCGGGCTGATGGATAAGCTGGATCTGGACTACTACTGCTTCCACGACGTGGATGTGACGCCCGAGGGGGCCACCGTGCGGGAGAGCCTGGAAAACTTCCGCCTCATGGTGGCCTACCTGAAGCAGCTCCAGGAGAAACACCAAAAGAAATGTCTGTGGGTGACCGCCAACAATTTCGGCGACAAGAAGTTCATGGCGGGAGCCGCCACCTCCTGCTGCGCCGACGTGTTTGCCGTGGCCGCCGCCAAGGTAAAGGCCTGCATCGACGCCGCCATTGAGCTGGGCGCCACCGGTTATGTGTTCTGGGGCGGCCGTGAGGGCTATGAGACCCTGCTCAACACCGACATGGGGCTGGAGCTGGACAATCTGGCCCGCTTCCTCACCATGGCCCGGGACTATGGCCGGGCCCACGGCTTCAAGGGTGACTTCTATATCGAGCCCAAGCCCAAGGAGCCCACCAAACACCAGTATGACTTTGATGCGGCCACCTGCATGAATTTCCTGCGCAAGTACGGCCTTACCGGCGACTTCAAAATGAACATCGAGGCAAACCACGCCACCCTGGCGGGCCACACCTTCCAGCATGAGCTGCGCACCGCCATTGTCAACGATGCCTTCGGCTCCATCGACGCCAATCAGGGCGACCTGTTCCTGGGCTGGGATACCGACCAGTTCCCCACCAATGTGTACGACACCACCTATTGTATGCTGGAAGTGCTGAAGGCCGGGGGTTTCACCAACGGCGGACTGAACTTTGACGCCAAAACCCGCCGCCCCTCCAACACGCTGGAGGATATCCTGCTGGCCTACATCGCCGGCATGGACGCCTTTGCCCTGGGCCTGCGGAAGGCCCTGGCTCTCCAGGCCGACGGCCGCCTGGACCGGTTTGTGGAGGACCGGTATGCCAGCTACCGCAGCGGCGTAGGCAAGACCATTGTGGACGGCACCGCCACCCTGGAGTCTCTGTCCGACTACGCCATGGGGCTGGACAAGGTCGACGTGCCCAGCGGCCGGCAGGAGTACCTGGAGACCATCATCAACAACGTACTGTTCCGCTGAGCGCTTGTGCGCGGAGGGGCGCGCCGGATCTGGCGCGCCCCTTTATGTTGGAAAGGAGAGAGACTATGGCATACTTGATTGGCGTGGACCTGGGTACCTCCGGCACCAAGACCGCCCTGTTTGACCAGGAGGGGCGTACCATTGCCTCCTGCACCAGAACCTACCCTCTGAGCCAGCCCCAGAACGGCTGGGCGGAGCAGGAGCCGGAGGAGTGGTGGCAGGCGGCCAGGGAGACCATTCGGGGCGTGTTGGAGCAGAGCGGTATCTCCCCTGAGGAGGTCAAGGGGGTGGGCCTGTCCGGCCAGATGCACGGCCTGGTGATGCTGGACGGTGAAGGGAGGGTGCTGCGGCCCTCCATTTTGTGGTGTGACGGCCGTACCGGCCGGGAGTGTGGGGAGATCACGGAGCGGGTAGGGAAGCAGCAGCTCATCCAGCTCACCGCAAACCCGGCCCTCACCGGCTTCACCGCCGGCAAGATCCTGTGGGTGCGCCGCCATGAGCCGGAGTTATATGCCAAATGCCGCCATATTCTGCTGCCCAAGGATTACCTGCGCTATAAGCTGACCGGGGAGTTCGCCACGGAGGTGTCCGACGCCTCCGGTATGAACCTGCTGGACGTGGCCAACCGCTGCTGGAGTGGGGAGGTGCTGGAGAAGCTGGACATTGACCCCGCCCTGCTGGGCAAGCTGTATGAATCCACCGACCTCACCGGTACGGTGACAGCTGCCGCAGCCGCCGAAACCGGGCTGGCTCCCGGCACGCCGGTGGCGGGAGGGGCCGGGGACAACGCCGCTGCCGCGGTGGGCACCGGCGTGGTGCGGGCAGGGCGCGCCTTTGTCACCCTGGGTACCTCCGGGGTGGTGTTTGCCCACGCCGGCCAGGTGAGCATCGACCCCGGTGGACGGGTACATACCTTTTGCGCCGCTGTGCCGGGGGCGTGGACGGTGATGAGCTGCACCCTGGCCGCCGGGCTGTCCCTCCAGTGGTTCCGCAACCAGTTCTGCGCCGAGGAGCGGCGGCAGGCGGAAGCGGAGGGGGTGGACCCATACGACATTATGACCCGGGAGGCGGAGCGGTCCCCCGTTGGCGCGAACCGGCTGCTCTACTTGCCCTATCTGATGGGAGAGCGCTCCCCGCTGCTGGATGAGAAGGCCAGAGGAGCCTTTATCGGCCTGTCCGCCATGCACCAGCGGGGGGACCTGATCCGGGCGGTGATGGAGGGGGTATCCTACTCCCAGCGCCAGTGTTTGGATATTTTGCGGGAGATGGGGGTGGCCCCCGACCATATTATGGCCTGCGGCGGCGGGGGGCGCAGCCCCTTTTGGCGTCAAATGCTGGCCGACGTGCTGGGCTGTACCGTTCAGACCGCTCGGGCGGCTCAGGAGGGACCTGCCCTGGGTGCCGCCATTCTGGCCGGCGTATGCGCCGGGGTGTATCCCGACGTTCCCACAGCCTGCGACGCCATCGTCCACTCCAACCAATCCTGCAGCCCGCAGCCGGAGGCCGGCGGGCGCTATGAGCCCTTCTACCGGCTGTACACCTCCTTGTACCCCGTGCTGCGGGGCAGCTTTGAGACGCTTTATCAGCTCTGAAGCCAGCGGCTTTTGGAGGGTGTCGCTGAGGAAGAAGTGCCGGGTTCGGAATACGCCAGATATACATGGGGTTCCGGGCTCCCGTCCAGGTCCTGGCCCGGCCCCGGGGGAAGCTGTATTGTTCCGTCGGGGCCGGGACCCTGGTAGGTGACATCGCTGGGCTCGCGGATCACCAGGTTCGTCAGTTCTGTAAACTGGGCGTGGGACAAAGCGCCATGCTCCGGCCCGAATGGTTGGTCCATAGGCGCGCCGTCCCTGGTGCAACGGCTGATCAGCGCTCCGTCCTCCCCCTCCCAGAGCGTATAGGAGAGCGTATAGGTGCTTCCGTCCGCCCCCACAAAGGAGAACTCCGTTTCGCTCCCGGTCAGGCCCTCCCAGTTCAGTGCCTGCAAAATTTGGTAGGCCTGGGCAAAGGAGAGTGCCTGGGTGTGGGGCGTGAGGAACGGGTATTGCAGGCACACGTTTCCCGTCTGGAGATCGATGATGGACCAGATCCCTGTGGAGATGGACTGGCCATGGTAGGCCTCGGTCTGGCTATAGGCTAGGGCCGCGTCCAGCTCTTCCGGGGAGAACCATTCCGTGTGCAGGTCGTAGAAGGAACACCAGACAGCCAGCTCACACAGCAGCTCCTTCTGCTTGGCACGCAGGGCGGTCTCCGGGTCCAGTCCTTTTTCCAGGGTCAGACTGCCGGAGCCCAGGGAATTGGGATCCTCCGCCGGATCGCAGAGAGGGGAACGGAAGAGAATGGAGATCTTCGTCTGCACGGGATGCTCTTGCCGCTCCAGATAGGAGCCGATCTCCAGTAGCTCCTCCACCGCCTGGTCCAGTTCCTCCGGCGTCTCATAGGCTGCCTGCAGCTCCAGACAGTACGTGGTTTCTTCATCTACCTGCACATAATGGGTGGGATGGCTACTCTGGTATTGAGCCATATAAAAGGCCCCATAGACCGTTTGAAAATTCGTCTCCATGGTATAAGACCCGCGCATGCCGCTCTGGATGTGGGCGGACTGGAGGAGAAACACCAACTCCGGCTGCTGTTCCAGGTAGGCGGGATAGGAAATGCACTCAGCCTCGGTGACCGGCTCCTCCGCCACCACGATGGGAGCGTCTGTATAGCTCTCCTGAAACCAGCGGATCAACTCCTCCCGGCTGCTGTGCCCGGACGGAATGGGGCCTGCCAGCTCCTCCCGCAGCAGATAGATGGGGACCGCAGGGCGGCCCAGTTCTATGAAATTGAGGGCTCTGGGCAGTTTGTTCCGGGCAGTCCCGATGATGTCGTCTTCCTCCACCGGTTCATAGAGATTGCCGTAATAGCGCAGCTGCACCTGGCAGGAATCGCCCTGATAGAGGAATTGGATGAGCGGATTGATGAGAGCCTGTTCCATGGCGGACGCGGTGGAAAATGGGGGCTGCTCCCGGAGCGTTTGGACAAACGGAATGACCTTACGAAGGATCTCCTCCCAGTTTTCCTCATTCACAGGGATGGACAGGAGCACTGGGGATGCCGTTTCCTCTGTCTCATAAAGGATCTGCTCCTCCGTCAAAAAGTCGGTCAGGGCCGCGGTGAACCGGAGCTGCCAGTAGGACTCGCGCAGGGTGCGGCCGGCATGGGGGAGAGGAGGAATCCCCCGAAAGCCCCCGTGCCAGGATACCTCTACCTGGAAGGACGTTTCAGGCTCCCCGGTGGGGCAGACCTGATACCGCCGCCCTCCCAGAAATCCGCTGAGCCCGGCCTGCCTGGCCTCACTCCAGGTGAGCCTGGCGGAGTCCTGTACGGTAAACGCCATCCCGTATCGCTTTTCCAGCTCCGCTGCGATCTCCGTATCCTGTGGGCAAAAGACGGTGGAAAGCAGGACGAGGGTGATGTACACAAAGAGTACCACAAGGACAAGGATGCATCCGCCTGCGAGCAGGCGCTTTTTCCGGACCATATGGACCACGCTCCTGACAGACCTCACAATTTGCTCCGCGATACTCCATGCCTTTATTCCCGGTTGGCATGGATTTCTTACATCCCATTATAATGGTTCTTGGGAGTTCCTTCAATCCTGTTCGCTTACTGCTCAGAGCAAGCTTCGTTACAAGCGGCCGGGTGTAAAAACAGGATTGAAGAAACGCCCAAAATCAATATAATTAAGGTTAAGATGCGCATATGCGCCAGGGTATGGATGTATGACAGGGCGTTCAAAAAATCCAGCCAAGGGAGGAAGCACCATGAAAAAAACGGCTGCGGTCCTTGTGTCAGTCTTACTGTACATCGTTGTGTTTTTATTGCTGTTTCGTGTTTCCATGGGGGATCGGATACGATGGTTTCTGTTTGGGTTCCCTGTGATAACAGCGGGCTACTTTGTTATAGCGGGCAACCTTTTTGCCCGCCGCCTGCAGCTGAACCGCTGGTTTCTGTGGCTGAGCATGAACTTTATCGGCGGCCCGTGCAGCCTGGTCCTTCTTCTGGCCTGGTTCCCCACGCTCTTGGGCAATGGAATTATTTTGTTTCTGATTGGACCTCAGATCGCTGTGTTTGCCGTGGTATGGGCAGTCGTGGGGCTTGGCTTTCTCTGCGCGATGGGCCTGAAGGGCCGGGCTGATCCCACTGACAGAGTGGAAAGCCCCAATCCTTCCCGCCCCGGCCGGCAAATGTGAGGGGCGGAGCAGGTGTATGACCGCGGCCCTGTGGAGCGTCGGGTATTGTCCATTCCGGCGGCTATGTGCTGGTCTATGCGGCGGCGTGGGTGGTTATCCTGAGCCAAAGCCGGAAAAGCCAGTCCTTTCAGCACAAAGGCGACTTGTGATTTGCACATAGTGCTTGTAGAGCAAGCCGAAGCGATAGACATAGCCCTTTTTCCAGGGCTTGGACTTTCCGCAAAAGTGAAGGATTGCCGTGTGGGAGAGCACCCAGTTCAGAGTATACGTCCCGCCGCTGCTCAGCTGATAAGTGTGGAAATCCCGGGCGTCGTAGTTCCATAATACGTCGTTCAGGGGAAGGGTGCGCGCCCCAAAGAGCACATTGAGCATATCCTGGTCCGGGAGCAGCAGCTCCCGGGGATGCTCCGCGGCGTAGGCGAACAGCTCTTCCGGAACAATCTCACGCCGCCCAGCCTCCAGATCCATCAGCAGGACGCCGGAATTATAGTAGTCGTGGTCAGTGCCCAGCCGTACCCGGTTGACGCTGTTGACCAGCTCTGTCTTACCTGAGTGGGCGGCAGCTCCAAAGAGACAGCCCTGGAGGTCAAGCTCCCAAAGCGGACGCAGGGGGTTGATGACCAGGATATCCGGATCCAGGTAGAGAATTTTTTCTAGCTCCCGCGGCAGCAGATGGGGAGCCAGCAGCCGATAGTACATCTCCTGAGGATACTGCTTGGTTACCGGGGCATGTTGAAACAAGCTCCCGTCTACAAGCACGGGAGAAAATCCATAGGTGAACTTCCGGCAAAGCGCTGCAACACGTTCCAGATCTTCAGAAGGAATTCCGCTGTGTATCAGATAGACAGCAAAGGATTCGCCGGGGTTGTTCAAATGGATGGAAGTGAGCAGAACCATCAGCTGCGGCAGATAATTTCGATCGAGCGTCATCAAAAGGTTCATTGTATCCATGTATACCGTCCTTGTGGCAGATGGCACATCCCATCTGCCGTATTTATTTTTTGAATATGGTGCAGAACAGGCTGCTTGGCGCCCATAAGTTCCAAACGGAGCTTTGCCTGCCCCTTCGCCGCCATGGTTAGGATGTCCGAAAGGCGGGCGGGAATATCCAGACTTTTTCGGCGCGCATATGGATCATCTGAATGTTGTACTTTGCCTGAATCAGCTATTCACCTCACCTATAGCGGCCGCTGATGGTAGTGGCCTTTGGATTACCACAGATGTCCGTAAAAAAATTCTTGCAATTCTTTTTCCATGCCCCGACATTTCGCGCGTCATGATCGTATTCTGAATGAAGGGGGAAGGAGGTGGCGTCCCCGATGGAGCGTTCTTTGTTGCGTACGGACAAAGAAATCACCCAACTTTATGAAACCTATGTGGATATGGTGTACCGGCTGTGTTTTACGATGCTGAAAAACCGATTTGACACAGAGGATGCGGTGCAGAACACCTTTATGAAGCTGATGCATCACACAAAGCCCTTTGACAGCACGGAGCACGAAAAAGCCTGGCTTATCGTCACAGCCTCCAATACCTGTAAAGATACGCTGCGGCGCGCCAGCCGCCGGGAGGAGCCGCTGGAGCTGCAGGGGGAGCTTCCGGCCCCGGCCGATGCGGATCCAGACTCCGGAGTGGTTCTGGAGGCGGTGCTTGCCCTCCCGATGAAATACAGAGTGCCAGTTTATCTCTACTATTATGAGGGATATTCCGGGGCGGAAATCGCGGCCATGCTGCATAAGCCGGCCTCTACCATCCGCAATTATCTTCGTGAAGCGCGTCAAAACCTGAAAAAACAGTTAGGTGGTGATTTTGATGCGGGATGACCGTTTTATCCGGGCCTACCAGCGGGTAAGCCCCAGTCCGGAAGCCAGAAAGGCTATGCTTGCCCATGTCCTGGCGTCCAGGGAAGCGCCAGTCCAAACCGGCGGCAAGAGGCGTGCCGTTTCTTTTGGGAGGCTTCTGCCCGCCGCCTGCGCCGCGGCGGTATTGCTGTGCATGTTCACCATTCCACAGCTGTTTACCGTGGAGGAGGCGCCTGTTGTCATACAGCAGGTGGCTCCGGGGGCAGACAGCCCAAACGGCATGCGGAAGACGATGAACTATAATGGATTGCGCTATGTGTTTTTGGAAAACGGAGCTGCTTATGACCTGGATCCCTCCGTTCTGTCCCAGCCTCTCGGGACATTGAACTATGATATTCAGCAGGCTCCGGAGACCTATGGCTTTGCGGATTGTGCCGCCAGCTTTGCTGTGGGCGGAACGGTCTATCAGATTGACGGCTACGACCCCGCATTCCGTCTGGCGGTGGAGTGGGAGGGACAATACTATATTGCGCAATGCGTGGACACTCTGGACGGCAGTCCCCTGGAGCTTAGCCGTTACTTTGATGCGGCAAACCTGCGGAACAGAACGAAGGAAATTCAAATCTGTGATCACGCCGGACAGAACGTCCTTTGCACCTTTACCGCAGATGATGCAGCGGAGCTGCTCTCCCTTTTGCCCCGGGCTGTCCCGGCGGAGCTCACCAATGAGGAATACCAGGAAATTGCCCGCGCCCAACGGAGCGGAGGGTCCTATCAGCTGGTTTTCCGCCTGGAGGACAGCACGAGCTATACCATGTATGTGATCCCATCCCTGTCAGTTGTGTCAGCGGGAGATAACTACTATCACATGCCGGATGAGTATGCGCAGCAACTGCAAGATATGTTTTCCGACATTCCGCAGGCACTGCTGCCCATGGGATAACAGATGCAAGGCTGGGAACGTTTGGATTGGTTCCGCGTCTAAATAGATAAGCAATGCACACAAAACTCTCATCTGTGAAAAGGAGTGAATGGTATGAACAAGAAACTGACTGTATTGGTACTCACCGGGGCCATGGCCTGCGCAATGGCGCTGCCTGCCATGGCGGCCGGGAACACGGCAACTCCCACCTCCACGCCGGTTTCTGCAGAGATTTCTGTTTCTCTGCCGGACAGTGTGCTGTACTATGGTACGGTGCAGGAGATCGTGAAGGATGCTGAGGGAAACATCACCCAGCTTCGGATGAATTCCGAGCGCTACGGTGCGTATGTTATGAACCTCACCGATCAAACCGTCTGGATCGACAGCGGCCGCCGCACGGCTTCGGAGCCGGCTGCGCTCCGGGAAGGGGAGGGCCTCTATGTGTTCCACAGCGCTGTGGAGACCAGTTCTTTGCCGCCCCAGTCCGCCGCCTTTGCTGTGGTTCGGAACATCCCCATGGACGCAGGCTGCGCTCAGTACCACCAGGTGGAGGCGGTTTCTTTGGAGAATGGCCAGCTGAAGATTACCACCGATAACGGCGGGCTGTATCTCCTGGCCGATGAGGATACCACCCTGTCTGTTTACGGCTCCGATGAGGCCGCCGCTCTGGAGGATATTCAGGCCGGCAGTTATGTGATGGCTTGGTATGGTGCGGTTGCCGAGAGTTATCCCAGTCAGGCGCACGCTGTCCACCTGATGCTGCTGCCCGGTGAAGCTCAGGCTCAGGAGAGCACCCTGACCCGGGGGGAACTGGCTATGATGCTGTATGAACAGGCCGGCAAGCCCTCCGTGAATTTTGCCATGGACTATACCGATGTGGCCGATGACGCCGCGTATGCAGAGGCAGTCCGTTGGATCTCCAGCGAGGGCTATATGGGTGGGTATGGCAACGGCGCCTTCGGCCCGGAGGATACGGTGAGCCGAGAGCAGCTGGTGACGGTCCTGTGGCGTTATGCCGGCAGCCCCATGCTGATGGACTATCCCGGTCTGTCCCAGTTTAGCGATGTGGGTGAGATCTCCCGTTTTGCCCAGCCCGCTTTCGCCTGGGCCCACCAGAAGGGATATATCACTGCTGTGGAGGGCGATGTGCTCGCTCCCCAAAGTGCCGCTGGTCAGGAACTGGCCGAGACCATGTTGAAAGAACTTGCTGTTCAAAAGTAACGTTTGCCCACTGAAACAGCAAACCTGTTCTGCAAGGACGCCGACAGCACACAAGGTCGGCGTCCTTTTTTGTATGGCGCAGCGAGGGTAAATCACTTGTTTTTTTAGAGAAAAATGCCGATCTAATTATATGAACCGCACCAGTAAAACCGGACAATAGACAAAAGGCCCCCCAATGTAGGAAAATAAAGCTACATTAGGGGGGCTTACTATGTCCGGAAAAAAGGAATGAAAAAGTATCCGGTGGGGATACGGGAAGAAGCTGTATCACGAATCCAGGCAGGAGAACGCCAATGTGCGCTGAGTTGGGAGTATGGAATCAGCCGGTGGGCCATTCACTGCTGGCTAAAGGAGCCTGTCCTTCCAAAAACGCGTGGGTACAAACCTGCAAAAACACTGGCAGAGTACAAGTATGAGAACGAACGGCTAAAGATGGAAAACGAGCTGTTACGGGATTTTCTGCGCTCCACAGAAAGGAAGTGAGGCCAAGGGCAAAATATGCCGTGATCTACCAGCACAGAAATGAATATCCGGTATCCGTTATGTGTCGCTTCTTTCAGGTAGCCCGAAGCGGATACTATGATTTTGTTCATCGTATGGGCAGGCCGGAGAAAGATGCGGCCCTTGCAGGAATCATCGCGGAACAGCGAGAGCGCAGCCTTTGCACGTATGGCTACCGCAGAATGTGGCTGGTGCTGAAGAAGCAAGGAATCCACCGTAATCCCAAGACCATATATCAAATAATATCTGGTTCACAGCAACGCACCCAACAATTATCAGCTAAAAATGTTGATATTCATATAGGTGTGTCTCTGATTTTTCATTGCCTCCTTATTTTGCGGGAATGATATAACTAAGGCTAAGTCACTCTTAATCCGAACAGATTCTTCTTGCCATATTGGACTTTGCTTAACTAGAATTGCAAGTTTGTCCTCAGAAATATTCCCACTGGAGGAAAAAATCTCATCGTACGTATATTCAGATATGCCGCCAACAATCGTTTCTGCACAATCGATACAATCATATTTAACTCCTTTGAGCAACATTTTGGGATCGAAAAAGCAAACTGCCGAAGATAATGAATCAACATAAATTCTTGCTGGACTATCATCGATAGAAATGTCTTGATCATATAACTCATTTACTGCGGCTTTAATTTCTCGTATGTACCCCAAAAACAAGTCATATTGCGTGTTATAAATGTTAGCGTCAGGCGATAATCGCCATTCCGGGTCAGGCGAAAAACGCCAATTTTGGTCAACTGAAAACAGCCATTTACAATTTGAATAGTTCCTTTACACTGGAGGC
>NZ_NFIQ01000071.1 GCF_002159455.1 Flavonifractor sp. An306 | reverse complement strand
TGACCTGATCTGGCAGAAACGGAGGTAATCCCATGACAAGTGAAGAAAAGAAACTGTTGCAGGCAAAGCACCGCTTGGAGGAAGCCCAGGCACGGGACCGGGTGAAGGAACGAAAAGCACGGACAAGGCGGCTCATTCAGGAGGGTGCTGTGCTGGAAAAAGTGCTGCCGGAAGTACAGGCGGTAGGGCTTGATAATCTGGAAGAATACCTGCGGCGAAAGCTGGCAGGACACGATTGAAAACGGCTGGGAGGTCTCTGGGAAACCGGGGGCCTTCCTCTTTTTTATCCCGAAGGGGCGCACTTACTCACCACCTGCTAAAGCAGGCGGTGGTAGCCCTCCCATTGGTCGGGCACGTGCGCTCTCCGAGGGGGATTGCGGCTCCTGCGGGAGCCGTTGGACAAGGCTGCATTTCTGCCAAACTGCCAGCCTTGCCCATGCAGTCGGCGCAGGGGTTTCCGTTTTGGAAGCCCCTGTTCATGGGGTGGTAATTGCCACCCCATCCCGCCGTCTGCCTGCGTCAACCTGCCACCGGCAGCTTGACACAGATACAGGGGTGGAACGAATCGTTCCACCCCTGCTGGTGGTACGTCGCATTTCACGACGTACTGAGCGAAAACAAGGGTGCCCTGTTTCGGGGCACCCCTTTCAGAAAGGACAAGGTGATTTATGGCGATTTATCATTTGGAGGCCAAGATGGTCAGCCGTGGAGCTGGGCGCTCCGCCGTGGCGGCTGCGGCCTATCTGAGCTGTTCCCGGATGCTCAACGAGTATGACGGGGTGCAGCATGACTATACCCGTAAACAGGGGCTTGGGTGGCGGCAGGTTTTTCTGCCAGCCACCGCCCCCGCAGAATGGCAGGATCGGGAAACCCTGTGGAACGCCGTGGAGGAAACCGAAACCGCAAAGGACAGCCGCCTCGCCCGTGAATTTGTGGCGGCGCTGCCCATAGAACTGAGCCGGGAGGAACAAATTCAGCTCCTGCAAGATTTCATCAAGGAGCAGTTTGTAGCAGACGGAATGTGCGCCGATGCTGCCATCCATGACCCATATCCTCCCGGACACAATCCCCATGCCCACATCCTGCTGACAGTGCGCCCGCTGGATGAAAAGGGAAAATGGCAGTACAAGACCGAGAAAGAATATCTCTGTGTCAAAGACGGCGAGGAACGGGGCTTTACCGCCGCCGAGTTCAAGCAGGCACAGGCCGACGGATGGGAGAAGCAGTACCAGTATAAAGTAGGCAAAAAGAAGGTGTATATGACCCCGTCCGCAGCGCAGGCACAGGGTTATGAAAGGATATCTAAGTATCCCAAAAGCACCAAATATGGCAGGCAGAATCCCATCACGGAACGATGGAACAGCGACGAGCAGCTTGTCCTCTGGCGTCAGGCATGGGCGGATGTGACCAATCTTCATTTGGAGCGCACTGGGCACGAAGAACGCATCGACCACCGCAGCCATGCTGAGCGTGGCCTGCTGGAGCGGCCTACGGTCCATGAGGGTGTGGTTGCCAGAGCTATGGAGAAAAAGGGTATCATCTCTGACCGGTGCGAACTGAACCGGCAGATCAAGGCGGACAATGCCCTGCTCCGGGAGCTGAGAGGACAGGTCAAAAAGCTGGCGCAGGCAGTCAAAAATACCATCCCGGCACTTGCCGATGCCATGGAGAATCTGCGTAAAAATCTACTGCTGTTCTGCTATCAGCTGGGGTATCTCCGCAAGGGTAAGGAACGCCTGAACACTTCGCTGAATACGCTGCGCCCAGCCCTCGCACAGTACAATCAGGTTGCAAAGGACATTCGAGATAAGACGAAAGAACGCCGCAGCCTGCTTTCCGAGAAAAAGGCGCTCTCTGCTGTCCATGTGTTCCGGCACCGGGAACTGGCGGCTAAGATAGCGGCTCTGACGGAGGATTTGGAAGAACTGCGTTCGGAAAAGAATCTGCTTCTGGCGTCGTTGGCATATACCGAGGAAGATGCTGCCGAACAATTCCCTAAAGACATTGCCGCCATGGAGCAGAGCCTGAAACGGCTGGAAGAACGGGAACAGAAATATTCTGCCGAACTGGACGCTGCCCTGAACGAGTATGCCGGGCTTCGGGAGCAGGCACAGGGCTTCGATCCGGTGCAACTGTATGAAGCAAGGCAGGCCATCCGCCCCGGCAAGGAGCAGGAAGCGGAGAGCCGGGCACAGCAGGTCTACGGCGAAAAGTACAGCCCGCTTTTGATGTTTGACAGCAAAAAAACAGTTTCCCGGATGCTGCATGAGGATATGGAGCGGCAGGCAGTACGGAGAATGGTGCGCCAGGCGCAGAACGTCTCTCATAAGAAAAAATACAACGAGCAGGAACGATAGTCTGAAAGAACGTAGCAGGATGATTCATTAGCTTGGACTATATAAAAACGATTGACAAAAATATGCAACTATGCTACTCTTAAACAAAATATGAAGAAAGGGAAAGGTACAGTCAGCATGCGCATTCGCTAAGGATTTCACACAAACAGGATTCTGAAATGCAGAAGGGGTCTCAGACCCTTTGTTTGTGCTGGAACCGGGCGGATATTGCTGGGCCTTTCCGTTATGGGAATGGTCTGGAAATATGCGGCATTGTGTATTTCCAGGCTTTTTTGCGTCCAAACCGCCCTCCGGCGCCTTCTGCAAGGCAAAGGAGGTATTTTTATGTCCAAAATTTTGTTATCTGCAAACCACATTGTCCAATATTTTGGGGAACGAAAAATCCTGGAATTTGAAAAGCTAAATGTATATGAAGGGGATCATATTGGTATCGTAGGGGGTAACGGTGTTGGTAAAACCACTCTTCTGAATATCCTCTCTGGGGAATTGATCCCGGACGAAGGAAGTGTAATCCGGGAGGTGCCGGTGAGCTATTTTAAGCAGTTTCGGGATCGAGCGGAACAAGTGGATCTGCAAAAATGCCGTAAACTGGGGCTTACGGGGAAACTTTCTCGTGAACACTTAAGTGGCGGTGAGATGACCCGTTTGGGTCTGGCAGCTATGAATAAAGATTCTCTCTTAACCTTTGCTGATGAACCTACTGCTAATCTGGACGCTGACGGGGTGGAGCTTTGCTGCCAGATGCTGGAACAGTGTTCTACCCTATTACTCATCAGTCATGATCGGGCAGTTCTGAACCGATTGTGTACCCGCATCATTGAGGTAAGGGATGGATGTCTTTATTTTTACACGGGTAATTTCGCCGCTTACCACGAACAGCGAGAACAAGCATTCAAACGACAGGAATTTGAGTACCAGCAGTACCGTTCCGAAAAATCTCGACTGGAAAAAGCGGCCCGCCAGCGGAGCCAGGCCAGCAAAAGCGTCCGAAAAGCACCCAGCCGTATGGGAAATTCTGAAGCCCGCCTTCATAAACGAGCAGCAGGAGAAAAAATGGAGAAACTGGACAACACACGGAAAGCGATTTTATCTCGCCTGGAACAACTGGAGGTGAAAGAGAAACCACGGGAAATGACACAGGTGCGGATAGATTTTTCTCTCACAGATCCGCCTGCCAACCGGGAAATCGTCATGGGCGACCATATTACGTTCAGCTATGGGAAGAAACTGATTTTTGAAAATACCTCGTTTTCTCTACCAAAAGGGAGTAAAACTGCCTTGATTGGACCAAACGGAGCAGGAAAAACTACTCTCATGGAGCTGATTTGGTCTGGCGCAACAGGGATCCGCTTGGTTCCCAAAGCAAAGATAGGGTATTTCAAGCAAAGTCTGGATACCCTGGATTTAAGTAAAACGGTTTTGGAAAATGTTATGGAGACATCGGTTCAGAGCGAGAAAACCATGCGTGGGATACTGGCAAGGCTTTTAATCCGACGGGAGGATGTATTCAAAAAAGTGAGTGTCTTAAGCGGAGGCGAACGGGTCAAGCTGGCCTTTGCTAAACTGTTTGGCTCCCCGGCCAATCTGCTTTTATTGGATGAACCCACGAACTTTCTGGATATGCCCGCCATCGAGGCTTTGCAACAAATGGTAGAAGACTATGAGGGGACCGTTCTGTTTGTGTCCCATGATCGGACTTTTTCGGATGGTTGTGCCACCAGGATTCTGCGAATTGAGGGCAGAAAACTTATTTCTTTCGATGGAAACCTTACCGAGTGGGAGGAAAAGCAGATGGAGTCCAAATCAGAAAAGAAAATGGATAAACTTCTTCTGGAACTGCGGTTGGCAGATGTGATTTCACGCCTATCCACTCCTAACTGCCATAATAAAGAGGAACTGGAAAAGGAATTTGAACGGCTTATTGCTCAAAAGAACGCACTATAAAAAGCCAGGGGGGAATATAGACATATTGTGGGTTACTGCATACAAGTACTGCAATGTCAGCAGCTTCAAAACAATTTGTGACTGCATATCTGCGGAATATTGTTCTCAGCATATTCACCCCTTGACAAATCTCTTTCCAAATTGAAATCCTGACCCGCTATGCCAAAGAGCACGGTATCACGCATTATAAGATTTATAAGGATGACGGCTACTCGGGTACGAATTTCAACCGCCCCGGTTTTCTGGAAATGTTGGCCGATATTGAGGCCGGTATGGTGAGCATGGTAGTGGTAAAGGATATGTCCCGATTTGGCCGCAATTATTTGGAAGTGGGCCTTTACACGGAAATCCGTTTCCCGGAGTTGGGCGTCCGGTTTGTGGCCGTCAACGATGGCGTGGACAGCGACAATCAGATGGACAATGATTTTACCCCTTTCCGCAATATTATGAAGAACATAGGTTATTCAGGAAGGGTGTTCTGCTGAATCTAAGATTTTCGACAAAGTGAGGTAACTCGGTCGCAAAGTGTTTCCATCAAATGTTGGAAGTAACCCGGTTGTGGATACAGCCGGGCTTTTTATATCATACCGACAAAGCGGTAAAAGATTTTAATAAGAGCACCCTATGGCTACATAAGGGGGGCAGACGGGAACCTGATTATCGACGAGGAAGCCAGACCTAATGTGGAGTTGATTTTTCAACTATGTATTGAGGGCAACGGGCCGCGGAAAATCTCCCGCATCCTTGCGGAAAAGAAAATTCCCTCCCCGGCCACACTGGAATTTCAACGGACTGGCCACACCAAACGATACCACCCGGACACCCCATTTTATTGGCCGTCGGCAACGATTGCCTGTATGCTGAAGCAAGATACCTACCTGGGGCAAACAACAAATTTCAAGACATTCAAGCCGTCATATAAGAGCAAGCGGATGATAAAAAATCCGCCAGAAAAGCAGGTGACATTTGAGAACACGCACCCGGCCGTTATTGACCGGGACACCTGGGATATGGCGCAAAAGGAATTGTCCCAGCGCCACCGCCCAACCAGGACGGGCGAAATGGCCCTATTCTCTGGCCTGGTCTATTGTGCCGACTGCGGTTCAAAAATGTACCACCGCCGATCCGCCGGGTGGACATACGAGCAGGAATGTTACACCTGTCCCGCTACCCAAAACCGGATCAAATGCACCGCTCATTATATTAGGGTGGTTGTATTGGAGCAGCTTGTTTTGCAGAACTTACAGCGAGTGATGGCCTATGTCAAGGATGACGAGGACGAGTTTGTGCGACGAGTAATGCAAAACAAATTGTCCGCACAAATGGCTGAACAGGAGCAGGCAAAGCGGCAGTTGGAAAAGCAGTTACGACGGATCGCAGAATTGGACTCCATCATCCAGCGGCTTTACGAAGATCATGTAACAGGCAAACTTACCGAGGAGCGGTTTACCAAATTATCCAGGGGCTATGAACAGGAACAAGCCGATTTGAAAAGTTCAGTAGAAAGCCTGCGGGAACTTGTCAGCACAATGGAAACGGAAGAAGTTAATATCCAGAGCTTTTTGAAAATCGTGCGGAAGTACACCGAACCCACAGAGTTGACACCACTCCTCCTTCACGAATTTGTGGAGAAAATTGTTGTCCATGCTCCTGACAGGTCAAACGGGCGCAGGGTGCAACAGATTGATGTGCATTATAATTTTATCGGAGAAATTGACTTGTCCCCGGAGTACATCAAAACAAATACCTAAGTACCAGACCATCCCACACAGATTGCAATATACATTTATGAGTGATTTCCTTCGTGAAAGCGGATGCTGGGCAGTCCAGCCTTTTTCAGCAGCATTTTCAAGTGACTGTATACGGTGTTGGGATTGGCGGGCTGCCATTGATGGAGCGGATCGCTGACATCACCCCATCCGTCATATCAGTGACAACCGCTCAATTCGTCCGCAGCGCCCACTTTCCATGTTTACAGTTTCCTTTGCAGGTACACCATATCCACCAGCCGCATCCCACACTCGTAGATGGGGTGGTCGTAGTGGTCGGTGAAAAAGTTCTTGACCAGATGATGCCTGCGAAAGCCGCAGGATTCATAAAACGGGATGGTGGAAGGGCTGTCTCCGGTGCCCACCTGCAGCACCGCATACTGTCCTGTGTAGGTTCGGACGAGAAAGTCCACTATGGCTTTTCCATAGCCCTTGCCCTGAGCGGCAGGCTCCACAGCGATGTTCTTCAGCTCCAGGATACCGTTTCCTTCGTAGGTTACCACGCATACCGCCTTGACGCCGTCATCCACTAGCACATACATGGTCCCACGCTCCAGATAGCGGTCCACCATGTCCTCCTGTTCGTCGGCCAGCAGCAGTAAATCCAGGTATCTCTTTTTATCGGTCTCTACTTTTCTGATTTCCATAGGCACACCTTATTTTTTCAGAAGCCGCTTCAGCGCGGCGGCGTCCAGCAGATTTACCGTCACGAACTTTCCCTGATAGAATACCGCCCAGTTATTGAACACACAGGGCAAGGCCTTAGCCTTCTCCAAGGTGTCCACCGAAACGAGGGTGCAGGGTGTCTCCAGTTCTTCGCAGGTTTTGCGTACCAACTCCACGCTCTGATGGATGTAGGGACACTGGGAACTGTAATAGATGGTCAACTCCTGATCCTCAATCGCCTGCCGTTTGGCGTTCTCCCCGAAGCGGGGCTTCGTCCCGTCAAAGGAGAGGGCCAGCAGCCGGTAG
The DNA here is from genome assembly GCF_002159455.1 of Flavonifractor sp. An306. GTDB lineage: Bacteria > Bacillota > Clostridia > Oscillospirales > Oscillospiraceae > Flavonifractor. The sequence continues at coordinate 10,322 of NZ_NFIQ01000071.1, read as the reverse complement.
CCGTCCGGGGTGGTATCCACCGTTTCAAATCCATACTTCTCTGCGAAGGCCTGGTCTGAGAGCCAGGCCTTTTGCTTTTCCGCCCCCAGCATACACACCCCAGACTTCCCCTTGGCCCTGGCATCGGACAGGCAGTACTCCATTAGTTGCCTGCCGTAGCCCTTGCCCTTGAACTCACCGCTGACCCACAAGCAGTAAATATAGAGGTAGTTATCCCCTTCCACCGGCACCCAGGCAGTCTCCAGCGGAGCATACTCGATGAACACCACGCCCTTGGCGTTCAGCCTGCGGAACACATGTCCCTCCCGGAGCCGCTCCCGGAGCCAGACCCGCTTGACCTCCACGCCAGGGTGAGGCTTCTTGCTGCGGATGATGCAGCACAGGTGCTCCCGATCCAGATTTTCTTCTGTTAGATTGAGAAACTGATCCTCCATGTCCGCTACCTCCCGGAAAATCTGCCTCCATGATACCATGCCCTCCACGGCAAGACAATCCCAGATCCCACCGGCAAAAGTTTTTCTCTAAGATAAACATGACAGACAGTTGTCGTGTCCCTATGCTATAATGCAGACAGAAATGCGAAAGGCGGTGTACCCCATGAAGATGGAGCGGCTCATTGGCATCCTGTCCATTTTGCTTCAGCGGGAGAAGGTCACCGCCCCGGAGCTGGCAGAGCAGTTCGAAGTGTCCAGGCGGACCATCCAGCGGGACATCGAATCGCTGTGTCGGGCGGGCATCCCTATCGCCACGGCTCAGGGGGCTGGGGGCGGCATCTCCATCATGGAGGGCTACCGAGTGGACCGGACGGTGCTCACCGCTCCGGAGATGCAGGCTATTCTGGCGGGGCTGCGGAGTTTGGACAGTGTCAGCGGCACCCGGCGCTACGCCCAACTGATGGAGAAACTGTCCGCCGGGACAGACAGCCTGATGCCCGGCGGCACCCACATGCTTATCGACCTCTCCTCCTGGTACAAGACAAGCCTGCCGCCAAAAATTGAGCTTATCCAAGATACCATCGAGCAACACCGCGCCATTCGTTTCACCTACTTCTCTCCCAAAGGGGAATCGGTTCGCACCGTGGAGCCCTGTTACCTGGTGTTCCACTGGTCCACCTGGTATGTGTGGGGCTGGTGCCGGATGCGTGAGGATTTCCGCATGTTCAAATTGAACCGCATGACGGAGCTCACCACTGGGGAACCCTTTGATCCTCGGTCCGCACCCCTACCCGACCTGGAGCCAGAACAGATCTTTCCAATCAAGTATCAGGTGACTATTCTCTTTCATCCGTCCTGCCGCTGGCGGCTGGTGGAGGAATACGGGGCGGACTGCTTTACCGCGGAGTCGGACGGGCGGCTGCGCTTCACAGGTGGCTTTCCCGATGCCGACAGCGTGCTCAGCTGGGTGCTCACCTTCGGAGACAAGGCGGAGCTGCTGAAACCAGAGGAGCTGCGGGAGCGGCTTGGTGCGTTGACAAAAGTACTGGCCGACCGCTACAGGAGGGATTAGTATGGCCTCTCATCAGGACTTTGTGGACTATGTGGCCGAGCAGCTGCGGGAGGCGGGTGCCATCCGCAGTCGGAAGATGTTCGGTGAATATGGTGTCTACTGCGACGGCATATTTTTCGCCGTCATCTGCGACGACCGGCTTTTTATAAAGGTCACCCCGGCGGGTGAAGCGGCATTTCCAAATCTACCCAAGGCCCCGCCCTATGAGGGGGCGAAGGACTACATCTGGGTGGAGGATGTGGACGACCGGGACGCCATGACCGCCCTTACCCGCCTCACCTGTCTGGCCCTTCGGGCCCAGCCAAAGAAAAGGAGGAAATAGCCGTGGCCTTCGACTATAAGAAGGAGTATAAGGAGTTCTACATGCCCCCTAAAAAACCCGGTATCGTCACCGTACCCGCCATGAACTTTCTGGCGGTGCAGGGGCAGGGCGATCCCAACGAGGAGGGCGGCGCTTACAAGCAGGCCCTGGAACTGCTTTACGCTGTGGCCTACACCATCAAAATGAGCAAGATGGGACAGCATCGTCTGGAGGGCTACTTCGACTATGTGGTGCCGCCTCTGGAGGGTTTGTGGTGGCAGGAGGAGGTTCACGGTGTGGACTATTCCCGCAAGGCGGATTTCCGGTGGGTCTCCCTCATCCGCCTGCCTGAGTTTGTGACAGAAGAGGCCTTCCGCTGGGCTATCCGGGAGGTCACGGAGAAGAAACAGCGGGACTTTTCCAAGGTGAAGTTCTTCTCCTGGGAGGAGGGTCTGTGCGTCCAATGCATGCACATTGGCACCTATGACAATGAGCCCGCCACCGTGGCAGCCATGGAGGAGTACGCCAAGGATCAGGGCTATGAGGCGGATTTCAGAGAAGGGCGTTTCCACCACGAGATCTATTTGAGCGATGTGCGGCGGTGCAAGCCGGAAAAACTGAAAACCGTCATCCGGCAGCCGGTAAGGAGGATACCATGAAAGGTTTTACCAGGGAAGAGACCCGCTTCTCCCTCTGCGGACTCAACTGCGCCCTGTGCTCCATGTGCCTGGGCGGCTACTGTCCCGGCTGTGGCGGCGGGGCGGGCAACCAGAGCTGCGCCATCGTCAAATGCTCCCTTCAGCACGGCGGGGTTCAATTTTGCTGGGAGTGCCCGGAGTATCCCTGTTCCCGTTATGAAGGTTTTAATGATGGGGATTCCTTTGTCCCCCACCGGAACCGGCAGCAGGACATCGCCCTGGCCCGGGAGATTGGGCTGGAAGCCTACCTGACCCAGTTGGAGGAAAAACGGGCCATCCTGGACGAACTTCTGGCCCATTACAACGATGGCCGCCGCAAAACGCTTTTCAATATAGTAGCTTATCTCCTGCCTCTTGAGGATCTGCGCTCCGTGATGTCCGCACTGTCCAGTCGGCCGGAATTGGAAGGCCAACAAATCAAGGAGCAGGCCCTCGCCGCTGTGGATCTGCTCCAGGAAGCGGCGAACCGCCGGGGCATCAACCTGAAACTGAACAAGAAACTGAAGAGGGGGTGAGTTTATGCCGACTGTCAAGGTGACTGTCCACTTCCCCTGCCCAGTGGAACGGGTGTGGCAGGCCGTGACCGACCTCACGAATACCGCCTGGCGCAGCGATCTTAAACGGGTGGAGATGCTGGACGAGACCCACTTTGTGGAGTACACCAAAAGCGGCTATGCCACGAACTTCACCGTCACGGCCTGTGAGCCCCTTCGCCGCTGGGTTTTCATCATGGAAAACGGTAACATGTCCGGCCTCTGGGAGGGGGTCTTTGAGACAGTGGAGAGGGGCACACGGATCCATTGCACCGAAACCGTCAACGCCAGGCACTGGTGGATGCGCCCCTTTGTCCCCGGCTATCTGAAGCGGCAACAGAGACTGTATCTGGACGATTTGCGGAAGGAATTGCTAAAATAAGGCGTGTTAATCTATGTTGCTTGCGGCAACGGGCCGCTTTCCCTACAATGGGGTCGAAAGAAGTAAGCCAACATACTTAACGAAAACATCAAAGCACTTCGGAAATCCAAGGGGCTTTCCCAGCAAGACCTTGCCGACAAGATGAATGTGGTACGGCAGACCATCTCAAAATGGGAGCAGGGATTGTCTGTCCCCGATTCCGATCCACTCATCGCCCTGTCGGGAGGCTCTGGAGACTCCCGTGAGCACCCTGCTGGGAGAGGCGGTAGAGAAGATACGGCGGCAGATACCGTCAAAGCCCTCTCGGAAAAGCTGGAGATCATCAACCTGCAGTTTGCCGGGGAAACTCCATGCGGTGCTCGGCCCTCCACTGGGGGCTCGTTGCGGTGTGCGTGGGTATTCCCGTATCATAGCATAGCTCCGCATTGTGGGCAACCGCTCCCCATGTTCCAAATCCGGAACTTGTGGTATAATGAAGCACCATAAACCGAATGGAAGCACAAACGATGAGGGCCAAATATGAAACACATTTTTCTTTTAGAGGATGACGAGACCATGGGACGTGGAATCGCTATGGCTCTGACAGGGACAGATACATCCGTCACCTGCCGTTCCACCTTGACCCAGGCCCGGGAAACGCTGGCGGAGGAGCGCTTTGACCTGCTGATCCTGGATGCCAATCTCCCCGACGGCAGCGGCCTGGACCTGCTGCGGCAGGTGCGTACGAATGGGGACGCCACCCCGGTGATCCTGCTCACCGCCAACGACTTAGAGCTGGACGAGGTCACCGGGCTGGAGGCCGGGGCGGACGACTACATCACCAAGCCCTTCTCCCTGGCGGTCCTCCGGGCCAGAGTGAACGCCCAGCTCCGGCGGGGCACACCTCAGCTCTTCCCTGCCCTGTCCATAGGCCCCTTTACCTTTGATTTTGACCGAATGGACTTCCGCCGGGACGGAACCGCCGTGGAACTGAGCAAAACGGAGCAACGCCTCCTGCGGGTGCTGGTGGAAAATCGGGGCCATGCCGTGCCCAGGGCCATGCTGGTGGACCGGGTATGGACGGACGGCGCGGAATTTGTGGAGGAAAACGCCCTGTCCGTCACGGTCAAGCGGCTGCGGAGCAAGCTGGAGTCTGACCCCTCCAAGCCGGAATATCTGAAAACGGTATATGGCATCGGCTACACCTGGGCGGTGAAGTCATGACAGGATATGTGATCGCAGGCGTAGCCCTGTTGCTGGCCCTGGCTGTGGTCGCCTATGACCGGTGGCGGACTGTCCGCACTATGAGGCGGCTGGACGACATGCTCACCGCGGCCATGAACGGCAGTTTTTCAGAAAAAAGCTTTGACGAGAGCTGCCTCTCCGCTCTGGAGAGCCGATTGGCCCGGTATCTGGCGGCCAGCGCCCTGTCCGAACGGAATGTGCAGGAGCAGAAGGATCAGATCAGCGTCCTGATCTCCGACATCTCCCACCAGACCAAAACCCCGGTGGCCAATCTTCAGCTCTATGCCCAGCTGCTCTCCGAGCAGCCCCTCACACCTCGGGGGAAGGACTGTGCCGCAGCCATCTCCGCCCAGGCGGAGAAGCTCCAGACCCTCATCGAGGCTTTGGTCAAGACCTCCCGCCTGGAGACGGGGATTCTGGCTCTCCACCCCCAACTCGGCGAGATTACCCCGGTGGTGGAGCGGGCCGCTGCCCAGTATGCCCCAAAAGCGGCGGAAAAGGGCATCATTCTGACCATCCGGCAGGCAGAGGGCTCCGCCGTCTTTGACCTCAAGTGGACAGAGGAGGCGGTGTGCAACCTCCTGGACAATGCCCTGAAATACACACCCTCCGGCGGGACGGTAACAGTGGAGGTCAAAAACTATGAGCTATTCTCCGCCATCCGGGTGAGCGATACCGGGCCCGGCATTCCCGAGGCGGAACAGGCCAAGATTTTCGGGCGTTTTTACCGTGCTCCCGGTGCTTATCAGGCCGAGGGCGTAGGCATCGGTCTCTACCTCACCCGGCAGATCGCGGAGAGGCAAGGCGGCTATGTAAAGTTGGAGAGCACACCTGGAAAGGGAAGCACATTTTCACTCTATATCCCCCGAGAGGCATAGGGAAGCGGCACACAGGAGGAATACGCTGTGAGAAATGAATATGAAAACGAAGCTTTTTTCCAGCAATACGCACAGATGTCCCGCAGCCGGGAAGGGCTTCCCGCAGCGGGAGAGTGGCACCAACTCAAGCCCCTTTTCCCGCCGCTGGAGGGGAAGGCCGTACTGGATCTGGGCTGCGGCTATGGGTGGCACTGTAAGTTCGCCGTGGAGCAGGGCGCCCGGGAGGTGCTGGGCATTGATCTAAGTCAGAAAATGATCGAGGAGGCCAAGCGGCGCAACTATGGGGAAGGTATTCTTTATCGAGTGTGCGGTATCGAGGAATATGAATATCCGGAGGCCGCATGGGACTGCGTGGTTTCCAACCTGGCGCTGCATTACATTGAGGACCTGAACTCCATTTTTGAAAAAGTTCATCGGACACTGAAAAAGGATGGAATCTTTTTATTCAACATCGAGCACCCTGTCTTTACCGCCGGTGTGGGACAGGATTGGGCCTACGGGAAAGATGGTACGCCGCTGTACTGGCCCATCGATCAGTATTTCATGCCCGGGGAGCGCATCACCCACTTTCTGGGCTGCGAGGTTCGCAAGCAGCACCATACCCTCACCCAGATCCTGATGGGACTGCTGCACAGTGGCTTTGTCCTGGAAGCGGTGGAAGAAGCGGAACCTTCTGTGGAAATGCTGGACATTCCCGGTATGCGGGACGAGCTGCGCCGGCCCATGATGCTGTTGGTGCGGGCCAGAGCGATACATTGATGGAGCCGGGCCGGACTTCTTTCAAAACTGTCACATTCTCGAAAGTACCAGGACAGATTTCCATGTTAAAGTCTGTATTGTCAAAAGACGGTACAGACTTTTTCTTTGGAGGAGAGCAGTCATGACAATCTTGCAGACCCATGATCTGAAAAAATACTACGGCGCCGGGGACACCCAGGTAAAGGCTCTGGACGGTGTGGATCTGAGCATCGAACAGGGAGAGTTTGTGGCCATTGTGGGCACCTCCGGCTCCGGCAAGTCCACCCTGCTCCACATGCTGGGCGGGCTGGACCGTCCCACCTCCGGCACCGTCACCGTGGACGGTAAGGACATCTTCGCCCTGAAGGACGAGGCCCTGACCATCTTCCGCCGCCGGAAGATCGGCTTTGTGTTCCAGTCCTACAACCTTGTGCCGGTGCTCAGCGTGTGGGAGAACATCGTTCTGCCCATTCAGCTGGACGGAGCCAAGGTGGATGAGGCCTATGTTCAGGAGGTTATCGCCACCCTGGGACTGGAGAAGAAATTGCAGAATCTGCCCAATCAGCTCTCCGGCGGCCAGCAGCAGCGGGTGGCCATCGCCCGGGCCCTGGCCACCAAGCCCGCCATTCTGCTGGCCGACGAGCCCACCGGCAACCTGGACAGCAAAACCAGCCAGGATGTGCTCAGTCTGATGAAGGTGACCGGGCAGAAGTTCGCCCAGACCATGGTGATGATCACCCATAACGAGGAGATCGCCCAGATGGCCGACCGTATCGTCCGCATCGAGGACGGACGGATCGTGGCGCGGTAAGGAGGAGATCATTATGAAAGTCTCCAACCGGGGCTGCATCCGCCGTCTAAGTTTCCGCGCCTTGCTGGCCAACCGCACCCGCAATCTGGTGGCGGTGCTGGCCATCGCACTGACGGCGGTGCTTTTCACCTCTCTCTTTACCATTGCTCTCTCCATCAATGAGGGCATCCAACAGAACAACTTCCGCCAGGCGGGGGGCTGGAGCCACGGCTCCTTCAAGTATCTTACCGAGGAACAGTTTGAGGAGTTGAAGGACGCCCCTCTCATTGACCAGTGGGGCCTGCGCCGGTTTTTAGGTATGCCCACAGAGGTTCCCTTCAACAAATCCCATGTGGAGATCGGCTACTCCGACGCCAACGAGGCTCATTGGGGCTACTGCGACCCGGTGGAGGGCCGCCTTCCCCAGGAGGGTACCGACGAGGCGGCCACCGACACCCATGTGCTGGAGCTGCTGGGAGTGGAGCCGGAGATCGGCGCAGAATTCACAGTTACCTTTGAGGTGGACGGACATGAGACCACCCAGACCTTTACCCTGTGCGGCTGGTGGGAGTACGACGAAGCTGTTGTTGCCAACCATATCCTCATCCCTGAAAGCCGGGTGGACGCCGTTCTGGCAGAAGTGGGCGTAACCCCGCCGGGCAGCGACGGCATGACGGGCAGCTGGAACCTGGATGTGATGCTCAAAAACGGCGCCCGCTCCATCGCCTCTGATCTGGAGGAGATCCTGGCCAACCACGGCTATCAGTCGGAAACGCCTGGAGAAACCTATATTTCCACCGGCGTCAACTGGGGCTACACCGGGGCGCAGCTTTCAGACAAGCTGGATCCCACCGTGGTGGCCATCATTGTGGGTGTGCTGGTCCTCATTCTGCTCACCGGGTATCTTATCATCTACAATGTGTTCCAGATCTCCGTGGCGGGGGACATCCGCTTCTACGGCCTGCTGAAAACTATCGGCACCACACCCCGGCAGCTTCGGCGGATCATCCGCACCCAGGCTCTGCTTCTCTCCCTCATCGGCATTCCCATTGGACTGCTGCTAGGCTGGCTGCTGGGCGGCGTGCTCACCCCTGTCATTGTCGCACGGCTGGATGGCGTGACCAGTGTGGTCTCGGTAAGCCCTCTTCTCTTTGTGGGTTCGGCCATCTTTGCTCTGGTAACGGTGCTTATCTCCTGCCGCCGCCCCGGCCGTCTGGCGGGCAAGGTCTCTCCGGTGGAGGCGGTGCGCTACACCGAGGGCAAGGCGCTGAAGCGGAGGGGCAAGCGAAGCGGCAAAGGCGTATCCCTGCTGTTCATGGCCTGGGCTAATCTGGGCCGCAGCCGGGGCAAGACCTTCCTTACGGTGCTGTCCCTGACTCTGGCTGTGGTGCTGCTCACCCTGACGGTCACCTTTACCGGCGGCTTTGACATGGACAAATATGTGTCCAGCTTCACCGCCAGCGACTTTATTCTGGCCGACGCGGGCCAATTCCAGACCGGCGGGGACAGCTTCAACGACGAGATGGGGGTGCCGGAGGAGGTCATTGCTGCCGTGGATGCCCAGGGCGGTATGACCGGCAGCGGCCGTGTGTATGGCAAGACGGCTCCGGCGCTGGAATTCGTCACCGAGGAATACTATCGCTCCATGTGGAGCCGCTGGAACACCCAGGAGCAGCTGGACAGCATGGTAGCCTTCAAGGACCGCACCGAGGACGGCCTTCTGGCGGATCGGGTACAGCTCTACGGCATGGAGCCCTTTGCGCTGGACCATCTGACGGTGCTGGAGGGGGACCTCTCCAAGCTGGATGACCCTGACGGGAACTATGTCGCCGCCGTGTACAGCACCGATGACTACGGCAAAGCGGAGCTGAGCAGTCACTGGGCCCGGCTGGGGGATACGGTGACCATCCGCTATGTAGAGGAGTTTGAATACTACAATCCCATCACCGGGGAAGTCTTCGGTCCTCTGGAGCGTGTGCCCGAAGGGGCCGCTTACGCCGAGCGGGCGATCCAGTACCGGGATGTGGATTACACCGTTGCCGCCCTGGTGACGGTGCCGTCCGCTCTGAGCTACCGCTACTACGGCGCCGACGAGTTCGTCATGGGAGCGGAAACCTTTCTCCGGGATACGGAAACTGACTGCGTCATGTACTACGCCTTCGACACCACGGAGGAGGCCAACGCCGCCATGGAGGCCTTTCTCAAGGACTACACGGAAAACGAGAACCCTCAGTTTGACTACGAGAGCAAGGCTACCTATGCCGGAGAATTTGAGAGCACCCGAAGCATGTTCCTCCTGCTGGGGAGTGCCCTCAGCTTCATCGTAGGGCTGGTGGGTGTGCTCAACTTCTTCAACGCCATCCTCACGGGCATCACCGCCCGCCGCCGGGAGCTGGCGGTGCTCCAGTCCATCGGCATGACTGCCCGGCAGCTGCGGACCATGCTGGCTCTGGAGGGACTGTTCTATACCATGGGCGCGGCGCTCCTGGCCCTGGCGCTGATCGTGGTCACGGCCCCCTTCGTAGGTCCCGCCCTCAATGGACTGATTTGGTTTTTTACCTATCACTTTACCATCTGGCCCATCGCCGTGGTGCTGCCTCTGTTCGGCGCCCTGGGTATCCTCATCCCGGTGCTCAGCTGCCGTGTAGCCCAGCGCCATTCCGTAGTGGAGCGCCTGCGGCAGGAATAAAATGCAGAGCCCCAAACAAGTCAACCGCAAGCGACATTTTGGCGCCCCTTGACAGGGGTAACTTTGCAGGTGTCTGAAACCCCGGCAAATATTGTTTCGTCAGTATCTGCCGGGGACTTCTTTTTACCTCACACACCTTTAGTGGCGGACTGATCTTCCGGCGGGGTGAGTTCCACACAGCCAATGTCATTGTAAGGGTGATAAATTGGTGATGATGGTGCGGGTCTTCCCGTTTCCCATGTCCAGTATCATCTGCTGGAAGCCGGGGCGGTTGAAACTGCCCCCGGAATAGCCGTCATCCACATAAAAGCGAGGGTTGGGGAAACGGTGCCCCCATGCGTACCGCTCCAGGATATTCCGCTGGCTCTGGATGCTGTTGGATACTCCGTCCACCCCGTCATCCTGGCTGGGACAGCAGTACAGGGCGGTAATCTCATTCTGGGTTGATTGTTTCCCTTTCTCTTGTCAAACCGTTTAGGGCTTGTTTGAAAAATAAAAGTTGCACAAAAGGAGCAGATATGCGAAACTAGAGGTATGAAATGCTATGAATTAACAACAGAACAATGGGAACGTGTCAAACCTC
>NZ_NFIQ01000070.1 GCF_002159455.1 Flavonifractor sp. An306 | reverse complement strand
CTTTTTTCGTATCCTGTTTGCACATGGCTTTGTCAGTATGTCAATATGGGGGTTCGGAAATGGCTTGAAAAAAGCGCAGAAAAACAAAAATACAAGTTGCGCAAAACCCCGAATCCATTGAGCCGCAAGGCTTTCCGGGCTGTATCTTTTTCGGCAACAAAAGACAAAAATCCGCTATTTTCGTGAGAAAATAGCGGATTTTTCTTGTTTTTTGTTATGAAATTCCGGGTCAAAAAAGTAGCCTCAAAAATTGACCACATAAATACCACAGTCAGGTTTTCTGTTTGACCACAGGAAGGGCGCTCCTTTTCATAAGGGAGCGCCCTTCTTTTGATTCGGGGGACGCATTGTCAACCCTGGCTAAGCGGCTTCTGCGAGGTTTGGCCGGAACCTTTTCCGGGGCCTTACCCTTGGCTGCCCCATCCTGGGCAGCTGTAAAATCCACCACCTTTCCAGCGAGGGTGGGATCTCCCATGCTGGGGATCGTGGTCTACTTCTCGTCCTTGCCCGGCTACGGTGCACTCTCTTCAAATGGAGCTGGAGTATCCTTATCTTTGGGGCCCTTCATTTTGACCGGAGCTGGCCGACCCTGCACAGGGGGATCAGCTTTGACGGGCTCCACCGTTCCCGGCTTGGGAGGCTCGTCTATCGTCCCAGCGTCGGGAATATTCTTTTTATCGTCAGCCACTTAAAAACCTCCCTCGTTTTGAAATAGAAAAGCCAGCTTGATGGCTGGCCTGTGGAGAATCCCCCCATTTTTTATTGGAACATATGAAAATACTGCCCTGAGTCCTATTAGGCGGTATTGGCCACAAAAGAAAATGTGTTAAATGGTTACCACATATTGAATGAATGTAAATTGCGTGCTAAACTGATTAAAATAAGGAGGTGATCGGATGAGCGTTCCTAAACTTACCAATGCAGAAGCTCGTAGGCTACTTGATATGACAAAGCGTTCTCTGATTGCCGAATTGGATTTCCCTACTCGTGGTGACGAGAAAGAATTTGATGTCATCGGAGATACTAAAAAGGATATTTTTTCAATAAAAATATACCGGGGAAAAATCCAACCGTTCAAGTACAACATTGGTGCTCGTATTAAAAAGGATGGGACAATGTTGTTGGAACTTCATATTAACCCGTCTAATGTTCACCGTAACCCAAATGGTGAAAAAATCTGTGGTAGCCATTGGCATATATACACGGAAGAATATGGACGTACTTATGCTTTTCCAGCAGAAGATATCCATGAAGATACTTTTGTAGACAACACAATCGCTTTTTTAACCAAGTTTAATGTTGTTGAGCAACCGAACATCAACTATCAACTCGAACTATTGTAATGGAAGGAGGGTTAATCTTGGATATTCAAAAACTTATTGATGATTACGCAGCATGGCTAAAGCAGGAGATCACATTCGAAAAAGTAGGAGAATATTACGAGATTACAACTCCTTATTTGGATAGTGCAAATGACTATCTTCAAATCTATGTGCGCCAAATTGGTGATGATATTTACTTTACAGATGATAGCGCTACAATTCGCAATTTGAAAATGGGGGGATTTCAATTCACGCCCACACGAAAAAAACATCTGCAACGGATCTTGAATCAGTATGGTGTAAGACTTGATGGCGATGAATTGATTTGTAAGACCCCTGCTAATTCTTTTGCACAGAAAAAGCATCTATTCATTCAAGCCATGTTGCGCATTGATGATATGTTCACTGTTTCTAAGGCTAAAGTGAGTTCTCTCTTTCTTGATGACATACAGGATTTTTTTGCAGAAAAAGATATTTTTTATTCGGAAAATGTTCAATTTGCAGGACTCTCTGGTTTTTCTCACAACTATGATTTCTTGTTGCAAAGAAGCAAAACAAAGCCAGAAAGGCTTTGTCAGGCCGTTAATAACCCAAACAAATCGAACATGGGAAATATTTTGTTTGCGTGGAATGACACCAAACCTGCAAGAAGGAACGATAGCCAGTTGATTGTAATTTTGAACGACCAAAATAATGTTGCCAAAGGGATCGAGGATGCATTTTTAAATTACGAAGCAAAAGTAGTTCGATGGAGCGAGCGTAACAAGGATAGCAATTTGGAATTGTTTGCTGCTTGTTAACCATCGATACTATCCGCAGGCCTTTTAATGGCAGCTAGGCCAAAAACCCGCTATTTTCGTAATAAAACGACAGATTTTTCTTGCTTTTTGTTGCGGAATTTCGGGTCAAAAATTGACCTCATAAATACCACAGTCAGGTTTTCTGTTTGACCACAGGAAGGGCACTCCTTTGCGAAAAGGAGCGCCCTTCTTTCGGCTGTAACGGCCTATGATTTGGGGCAGGTGCACGTCCTGCAAAAGCAGGCCTCCTCGTGAGAATTGATGACCCCTATCGCCTGGAGATAGGAATAGATAATGACCGTCCCAACGAACTTCATGCCCCGGCGCTTCAGGTCTCTGGAAACCGCATCTGAAAGCTCGGAGCTGACCTTGCCTGTCTCATAGACGGTGTTCCCCTCTGTCCAGTGCCAGAGGTAGCGGTCAAAGCTGCCCCACTCCTGCTGGATGGTTCGGAAAATCCGGGCGTTGTTCATGGCGGCACGGATTTTCAGTTTATTGCGGACAATGCCGGGCTCCTGCATTAGCCTCTCCAGCTTCTCCTGGCCGTAGCCGCAGACCTTCTCCAGGTCAAAGCCGTCAAAGGCCTGGCGGAAAGCCTCCCGCTTGTTGAGAATGCACTCCCAGGAGAGCCCAGCCTGGAAGCTCTCCAGGATCAGCATTTCAAACAACTTGTGGTCGTCGTGAATCGGGACGCCCCACTCCTCGTCGTGGTAGCGAATATACAGGGGATTCTTTGGGTTTGCCCAACTGCATCTGATTTTCTCCGTCATCCGTTTTTCCTCCCCGCTTGCCGGATTTCTCCCTGCAGCCGCTCCAAAAAGGCTGCGGCAGGGATGCCGTCCATCTGGGTGTGATGAAACTGGAAGGATACCGGCAAGGTGGCGCGCAGCCACTTTTTCCGGTATTTGCCCCAGATGAGAAATGGGTTATTGTAGCATCCGGCGTAGATATTCACCGCACCGTCGATCTCATACCCCGCCAGAGCAGAGGTTCCGATGACCATATAGTCCTCGCCCAATTCATAACTCTCTCCGCTCTCGTAAACCTGACCGGTGAGGCTTCGGTAGTCCCGGTCAAACTGCTCCAAGTCAGTGGAAACGGGAATGTCACAGGTGGCGATGCCGCCGTCCCGGGTTGCCACCACCGTATTGACAGCCAGCTTATCGTACTGCATTAGCTTGTCTCCCACTAGAAGCAGGTAGAAGTCCTCCGTCTGGACAGCAGCTACTCCGATACACCAGCACAGGAGCATATTGAATTTATAGTTCCGTTTCCGGCTGAGGCGCACCAACGGGGTCACATCCAGGGTCTTCATCAGGGTTACCATAGGCATGGGAGCCTTGCTCCACAGCTCAAAGGCCAGGGCCCGGGGTGTGCTTTGGGGATCAACTTCTCTCATATCCTTCTCCATCCTGTCCATCCGCTCTGGGGCGCGTTTCTGAAAGGGTAAGTATTATCATACCATGGCGACCATTGAGGTACAATCTGGAATTTGACACAACCGCCGTCCCAGTATGATTTTATCACCTCTGTTGTTGAGCCTCCGCCCGGACTTCATCATAGTACCGGCGCACCGTGGAGCGGTTCATGTGCAGTTCCCTGGCGATCCAGGTCTTGTTGGTTACATCCGGATGTTCCCGCAGGTAGACGGCGATGGCCTTCTTCCTGGGATTCACCCCGTCGGGATACTCCGTGCTCGCACCGGAGCGAAGGGCGGCGATCTCCGCCTTCATCTCCAGGATCAGCCCTTTGAGCTTCTCCTCGCACTCTTCCCGGGTATGGGCATAGACGTTGCGGGGCCGCTTTTTGCCGTCCGGCCACACCGGGGAGTAGCGGCCCTCCCAGAGGTGTTCGTTGATCTGGCTGACACACCCGGTGCCCGGCCTGCGGCGGGGCAGCTCTATGGGCACAAAGCTTTGCTGCTCCTGTCCGACAGCCGCCTGCCGCTCCGGCTCCGGCTGCACCTCCGCCTTTGCGATTCCCTGGTCGATGTTCAGGGCAGCTTTCCGGCGCATCTCATCGGTGATGTGGGTATAGGTGTTCAGTGTGGTCGCCGAGGAGACGTGGCCGATGATGGTGGAGAGGGTCTTCACATCCATCCCGCTTTCCAGGGACAGGGTGGCGAAAGTGTGGCGCAAGTCGTGAAATCTCACCCGTTTGCACCCTGCCCGTTCCAGAATCACCTGGAGCCGCTTGCGGACATAGCCGGGGTCGATGGGCTGGTCCGGCTTGATACGGGAGGGGAACATCAATTCAGAGAAGACGCCCCTTTTGTACTCCGCCAGCAGTTCCACCATGGCGGGCGGCAGGATGACGGTGCGGTTGGCCGCCCTGGTTTTGGGTTCGTTGATGACCAGCTTGCCGCCCACAGGGCAGACCTGCTTGTCGATACGCAGTTTCCCGGTGGCGAAGTCCAGGTCCTCCCATCGGAGGGCCAGCAGTTCGCCCCGGCGCATGCCGGTGGTCAGCTCCAGCAGGAAGAGCTCGTACATCCCCTCAGCCTTGGCCTGGATGAGGAAGCGTTGAATCTCCTCCTGGGTCAGGATCTTCATCTCTTTCCCCTTCAGGGGTGGGAGCTTGCAGCCCACCGCCGGGTTGGCGTGGATCAGCTTCTCCTCCACCGCCTTGTCCAGGGCCATCTGGCAGACGGCGTGGCACATCCGTACCATACGGTCGGACAGGCCCTTCCCATATTGTTCGGTGCGGACAAGCCGCCCCTCTTTTTTCAGATAGGCATAGAACTGTTGGAGATCCTTCTGACTCAGTTGGCACAGTGGGATACTGCCCAGTTGGGGGATGATGTGCTGGTAGATGGTGCTCTCATAATTTAACTGCGTGGTGGGGCGAAGGCCGGGCTTGAGATAGGTTTGATACCAGAAGTCCATCCACTCTCCGAAGGGCATATCGGCACAGATTTTTTCGGATTTGGTACCGCCCACTTCTTCCAACAGTTTGGCCAGTTTTTCCTGGCATTCCCGCTTGGTTTTGGCCAGCACATTTTTTGTCTTGGGCAGTCCCTTGTCATCATAGCCCACCACAGCCCGGCCTTCCCAGCGTCCGTCTTTTCGCTGCCTTATCGTGCTGATCGGACACCTCAACAAAGCCGCAGGAACGCAAATCACCTACCGGGGATTAGGGTCTATCGACATTACGGCGGCAGTCCGCAGTCTGCTCTTTATCGGCAAGCTGAAGGACAGCCCCACAACGAGGGTGCTGATCCATGAGAAAAGCTCCCTTGCGCCGCCCGGACAGTCCCTTGCCTTTTCTCTGGGAGATGAGAAAGGTTTTGAGTGGATAGGGGCTTATGACATTACCGCTGACGAGCTTCTTGCCGGGACAGACACCGCCAAGACCGAGAGCAAGACCGCACAGGCGCAAATGCTCATTCTGGAACTGCTTGCGGACGGAAAGCGTATGCCGAGCGCAGAGTTGGAAAAGGCAGTCAATGAGCGTGGGATTTCTTCACGCACCATGAGAACGGCGAAGAGCCGTATCGGGGACAGACTTGTGACCGAGAAAGATGGCACAGCATGGGTCTGCTATCTCCGAGACTGACAACAGGAACACGGCAAGCGTGGCAAAGACGGCAAGGGTTTTATAGATACCTTAATGTTGCCGCCTTGCCTTGTTCCCTCATACTGACACCGCTCGATGATGAACAGTCACCGGGCATTTTTCATTTACAGGAGGATTTTGAATGAACAATACCGCAACCAACACCGCCCCTTGCCCGACTGTCAGAAAGCAGATCGGAAAGACAACCTATATCGTCCGTGTGCATTTCAGCCAGACCGCAAAAGAGACGATGGAGGACAAAATCAAGCGTCTGCTTCGTGAGGAAGTCCGCAAAATGTAACTTCTTTTTGAATTTGATGAAAAAGTCCTTGACTTTTCGTCTCTGGCAAAACCGCCAAGAGCATCCTGATTTCCTGTGGCGCACGCCTTGCCGTGTTCGACATTGCGGAGCTGCGGGAGGTCACGGCCTACGATGAGCTGGAACTGGATACCCTGGGAGACCGGCGAACCGCTCTGTTCCTCATTATGAGTGACACAGACGATAGCTTTAACTTCCTGATTTCCATGTGCTACACCCAGCTATTCAACCTCTTATGCGAAAAGGCGGACGATGTGTACGGCGGGCGGCTGCCGGTCCATGTGCGGTGCCTGATTGATGAGTGCGCCAACATCGGCCAGATACCCCGGTTGGAAAAGCTGGTGGCAACCATCCGCAGCCGTGAGATCTCCGCCTGCCTGGTATTGCAGGCACAATCCCAGCTCAAAGCCATCTACAAGGACAACGCCGATACCATCATCGGCAACATGGATACCTCTATCTTCCTGGGCGGCAAGGAGCCAACCACCCTCAAGGAGTTGGCCGCCGTGCTGGGCAAGGAAACCATTGACACCTACAACACCGGCGAAAACCGGGGGCGGGAAACTTCCCACTCACTCAATTACCAAAAACTCGGAAAAGAGCTTATGAGCCAGGATGAACTGGCCGTCATGGACGGCGGCAAGTGCATCCTCCAGCTGCGTGGTGTGCGGCCTTTCCTCTCGGACAAGTACGACATCACCAAGCACCCCAACTTCAAGTTCACAGCCGATGCGGACCCCAAGAACGCCTTTGACATTGAGGCGTTTTTGTCCACCCGGCTCAAACCTAAGCCCAATGAGGTCTACGACGTATACGAAGTGGACGCAGAGGGCGCGTAAATCTGTTCCGCTGAGAAAGACCTGCTAATAAAAGTCAAGTAGAAATTTCAGATTTTTAGGGAGGCGAAAAAATGCAATACAAAATCAAGCCGCTGAGCATCTCAAAATTAAAACGGCGGCCAGCCAGATGGTATAGAGTGTAAAAATCAGTCGTGCTCCAGGGATTCCAAGTAGGCTTTCACAGAAGCGTAGTAGATGCGCAGGAACTTGTTGGCAGAGGCCATCATGTAGACACGATATGGCTTGCCTTCAGAGCGTTTCTTGTCCATGAACTGGTACACCGGCTCGTCTATTGGAGCACATTGCAGGATGACGCTCATCACCAGAAAGAGCGTCCTGCGCAGTGAGGCAGATCCTCGCTTGGAAATGCTACGGCTACGGACATCTATTTGACCGGATTGGTAGGGCGGGGCGTCAATACCCGCAAAGGCAACCAACGCTTTTTTGGAATGAAAACGGCGTACATCGCCAATTTCAGCCAGGAGTTGAGGGCCGAGGGTTGGGCCAACACCAAACATCCCCATCACTACAGGATACTCCGGCAGAGAAGCTGCCAGGGATTGCATCTCCTGTTTGAGAGCAGCTAACGCGGAAGAAGTTGTCTGGAGTTGAGAAATGGCCTGTTCTACCAAAAGTTTTGCCGTATCCGTTTTCGGTATGACACCGAAGTGTCTGCAAGCAGAGGCATAAATATCCAGCGCCTTATCCTCGCTGAAATTGTAGCCGTGCTTTCTGCACCACTTCTGGTATTGGGTAGTAAAGGCCTTCTCAGACCGGCCACAAACGCACTCGCAATGCCAAAAAGTAGCGACAAAGTCCACCCACTTCTCGCTGCCATCGGCGCGGGGCGGACTGGTAAACAAGCGATTTGCGTCTGGGAAGGTGGTGTCCAGCAGGGAGATCAGGTTATTCTTCAGCATGGTCTGAACTTTGGAATACTGTTGGTACTGCCGGTAGCAGATTTTCAGCATGAGTCGGGTATCCTCCTCCGGGATATATCTCGGCAATGTGAGCCAGTGGTCAAGACCGTAGTTGGCCAGCTTTACGGCATCCTTTTTGTCGGTTTTGGCCCGTCTTAAACTGTTGTTTCCGTAGTCATGCACCAGCATTGCATTGACTACCGAGACATAAAGGCCCGCGTCGTGGAGCAGCCAGGCCACCGGAGCATGGTAATTACCCGTGGATTCCATCACCACACGGGTCTCGCCGTCCAGGCTTTTGAGCAGTCCTGCCAGCTCGCTCAGTTCATTGGCGGTGTGACGTACTTCAAAGGGTGAAACCACTACCTCTCCGAAGGGCCGCATGACTGCAATCATGCTCTTACCCTTGGAAACATCGATGCCAACGCAGTTCATTCACATTCCTCCAATACAAAGAATCTGCAACCGGAATCCATCTTTTCTCGCTGCCGATTCAATCTATTGTGTGACACGAACTCTCCGACATCCGGTGGTTCAACCTGCTTAAATCGAACGCTGCAACGAGAGGATGGCTAACAGTCTTTCACACGGACATACAAGCCCAAGGAGTGATTGGTCAGCCAGTTGCTCCTCTCATTGTAGCTTAGGCACGAGATGGAGGGAAAGCCGGACTGGCTGTCCGGCTTTCCTGTCCAAATTTATTGTAATAGGAGTGATCGTATCTACTCGCCGCAACTGCCTCTTTTGAGGCCATTGGCGTACAAAGCGGACAATCACCAAAAAATAATGAAAAAGGAGGACAGCCGGAATCAGCCCCCTGGAAACCGGGCGGCAGATTGTTCCGGCTTTTGTATGCCTATGAACCATGACTAACCAACTTTTCAAATGATTCCGGCTAACTATTCTTTATGGCATTTTTTAACCAGGCTATCACCGTTCTTCAGACCCTCGTTATCGCCCTCGGCGCTGGTCTCGGCGTGTGGGGTGTCATCAACCTGCTGGAAGGTTACGGAAATGACAACCCCGGCGCGAATGCTCATGTGCCATAAAGTAACACACAAGAATTGATAGATACCAGCCCACTATTCCCCAATTTTTATTATGGCAGTAAGCAGCTAATGATATTTTAACGCTTGTGTATTCTTTTGAGCAAATGTTATTAGCGGTTGACAGATTTCCAACCCTTATTGGTAGAATGTTAGGCCTCAATTTTGTTATAATTAAGCCACCACAAAAGCAAAAAAGGAGTGCTGGATATGAATTTTAATGAGAAATTGATTTCTTTGAGAAAAAGCAAAGGACTATCCCAAGAAGAACTGGGAGCAGAATTGAATGTGACAAGACAGACAATTTCAAAATGGGAAAGCGGTCAATCTTATCCCGATTTTCAACGGTTGGTATTGTTGAGTGACTTCTTTGGCTTGACGTTAGATGAACTCGTCAAGGACATTGATGTGCAGGAAGTCCGGGAAAAAAACTTAAATAGCGAAAGGCTAAATTCCATATACAGTGATGTGGAAAACGCAAAGAAAATCATAAAATGGGGCGCTATCATCGGAGGCTGCATTGCTGCTGTTCTTCTGATTGTCGTGATTGTTTTGATTTTTAGCTTTGTATATTGACAGTCATATTTTAAGAAAGGGTATGGGGCATGGGCCAAGAATATTTATTACAAGTGCAAAATGTAACGAAACAGTATGGAGAGAAAATCGCCTTGAATGATTTTTCTATGGATATTTGTCAGGGCGAAATTGTTGCACTGATTGGAGAGAATGGCGCTGGAAAAACAACGCTATTAAATATCATTTGCGGATACTGCAAACCAAGTGCCGGTCAAGTGCAGTATAAAGGGAAAAATATCGTTGCAAACCCATTGATAACACGGGAATTTGGCGTTTTGATTGAACCGCAGTTTTTGGATTATATTTCTGCGGAAGAAAACCTACGGTTGCTTTCACAACTGACTAACCAAAAACAGGACATACGGATTAAGGAACTGCTGGAAAAGACAGAACTTTATAGCAGCCGTAAAAAGAAAGTCAAAGAATTTTCTTTTGGTATGAAGCAGCGGCTCGGTCTATGTCAGTGTTTACTTACAGAAGTCGGCTTTCTGATTTTAGATGAACCCTTTGTTGGCCTTGATCCAATCGGCAAGGAGCTTTTCAAACAGACCATTTTGGATATGGCACATAAACAGAATGTACCGGTATTATTTTCAAGCCATGATTTAGATGATGTAGATGAAATTTGCGATAGAGTGGTTATGATTTCAAAAGGCAATAAGCAGTTAGACCAGCCCCTCGAACATAAGCAGACTTATACCGTCAAGATCGAATGTACAATTTCTGATGATATAAAACGGTCGCTTATGGAAAAATGTGGCGAATTAAGTTTCTTTGAGGATAAGATTATGTTTCAGGACGAAACGCTTATTATAGATATTCAGAAGATTTTGCTGCAAAAAGGTCATTATATTTGTGGTTTCTCCGTCCAAAAAAATAATCTCAAAAGCCTGTTTGGAATGGAGGGATAAGAATGAATACTCTTGCAATTATCACGAAAATAGAATTAAAGAAACTATTCCAAAGAAAAGATTCGTGGCTCATGTTTACAATTTTGCTTGTGCCAATTTTATATTCCGTTGGTTTAGCTTCTAATTCAGATGTTATCACATATACGGGCGCAGGTAATATAACGGCCATAGGCTTTGCCAGTGCAATGTTTCAGATGAGCCAGTCTATGTTTATTTTCAATGTGATTTTATCTGCAATCGTTGGAAGAAGTTTAGCGTCAGAAATTGAGAATAAGAGTATCCGTTTGTATGTAAATCGTATTGGTGTCCGAAAATTGATTTATGGAGGTAAGGAATTAGCACTGTTGATTTTTTCCGTATTCATAGACATTTTACTGGTTTTAACGAGTATCGCATTTTACTATGCTGTGCTTATCCATAATCCAAAAGTTGCAAGCGGAATATTCTATGATAGTAATGTAGGTATGGAAATTGTGCAAATCGTTTGTAATTGCATATTTTGGCTGATAACGATTTTTCTTGTAATGCTAATGGCAACAAAGCTGAAAACTCTTGTATGCGTGGGTGTGTATATGATTCTGTACATCATAATGAATTTGATGTCTTATATAGACGGGATAAAATATCTTTCGCCATTACACTATGTCGTTGCAGTTTCCTCAAATAGCCCACAAATCACGTTCTCCATAATACTTTTTTTCCTTTATGCGATTTGTGTGGGGATATTGTTTACACACATTGGTATTCGCAAGATTGAGAAAATGGATTTGTAAAAGAAATAGCAAAGCCAGCCGAGCCAGTCAACGGTCAAGATGAACGGCGCGTATCGCGCCGCCGTTGACAGCCCCGCGCCGCCTTTGCAGATAGGCAATCAAGGGGCGACAGCAAGGAGTGCTGCCGCCCCGCACTATTATTCAGAGAGGGGGGATTTCCATGACCGAAGATGAAGCCTACAAAGTGCATATCCAGTACACCTTTAACGCCTTTTGTAAGATCGTCATTCGTCACGCAGCCATAGATAAAATCTTGAATCTACGCCGGAGGTGGGAACGGGAAGTTTCCCTTGACTATCTGATGAATGAGAAGTTTGTTCAGCTTGCCGAGCCGGAGCAGCTTGAAGAATATTTTTTTACCGCTTGCGGCCAGACCGCCGTTCTGTACCATGCGGAACTTGCCGCCGCCCTTGCCCTCTTACCGGAGCAGGCACAGGAAGAAATTTTCCGCTACTATTTCCTGCGCCAGCCGCAGCGAGTGATCGGCGTACATATCGGCCGGACACGCAGCGCTGCGGGGCGACATATCCAGCTTGCCTTGCAGCGGTTACGGCGGCTCATGGAGGAAAACCGCTATGAGTAAACTTCTCCCCTATGAAACAATCGTCAAAGCCTATGAGGGCGACCCGGACGCAATAAACACCGTCCTTTCCCACTACGCCGGATATATCCGCTACTGTTCCAAAGTACACGGGCAGGTCAACGCCGAGGTTGAGGAATATGTGAAGCAGAAGCTAACCGCCGCGCTATTCAAGTTTCGCTTTGACCGATAAGCTAAAAAACCGAATACCAGCCGCCCACCGGCGGCCAGCGAAAGCAGTAAGTCTGAAAAAGATTTGCTGCTTTTTTGTTGTCCATTTGGCAAAATCGCAAAGTCACCCGTAGTAGGTAGGTGAAGCCGGAAAAAAGCTGCCTGCCCCGTTTGGCAGATTTCAAAATGCGGTGTTGTGGGGAGTGAAAGGAAAATTCTCTGCCCCGCCGGTTGCCAAAATCCCCTTTCCCGTATTACAGAAGCGAAAGGAAATTTGAAAAAATCCCCGGCCAGCGGGTAGCTGGCGGCCTTTCAAATGTATCTTTGGCGAAAGGGAAAAAGGCCGCGCACAGCGGGCTGGAAGCCCCGCCCCGTTCGCTCTATGTACGGAAAAACCCGGACAGGGGCAGTCTGCTACTTACTTAGAGCAAGTTTCTACCACGGTGCCAAAATCCGCAATTCTGCGGTTTTTGTCCCTCGCGGGAAACTTGTTGGGGAGTGCCTTCCCCAAACCCTGCTATGCGGCTTGCGCCGCTTAAAAATCCTCAAAACCTTTTTTCGGATTTTTTCAAAAACAGTTCCGCTTTGCACCCTGTTTTTCTCCTATTCGTGGGAGGACGCCACGCACAGAAAGGAGGTCTACCGACCATGAAACGCTATAACACGCCCCACCGCAGCCGCGTTGTGAAAACCCGACTGTCCGAAGATGAATACGCCGACTTCACAGCGCGGCTTGCGCCCTATGGTATCAGCCAGTCCGAATTTCTCCGGCAGGCGATACGGCGCACCACCATACGCCCCGTTATCCATGTGTCGGCGGTTAATGATGAACTGCTCTCCGCTGTTGGAAAGCTGGCCGCCGAGTACGGCAGGATCGGCGGCAACCTCAACCAGATAGCCCGGTATCTGAACGAGTACGGCGCACCCTACAACGCCCTCTCCGGCGAGGTACGCGCTGCCATAGCCGACCTTGCCGCCCTCAAGTATGAAGTCTTACAGAAAGTAGGTGACGCGGTTGGCAAGCCGCCCGCCCTCTATGACCTGACTACGCTCCAGCGGGACGCCAACCGGCTGTTGGGGTTCACCGCCCAGCAAACCCTGGACTACCTGCAAAGCCTGTATGAAAAGAAGCTATGCACCTATCCCCGGACGGACAGCCGCTATCTGACTTCGGATATGGCGGCGGGATTGCCGGAGCTGGTCCGGCTCACTGCCGGGGCGCTGCCCTTTGCCGTTGGTATGGAGCTTGCCTGCAATGCGGCCCAGGTCATCAACGACAAGAAAGTGACCGACCACCATGCGGTGATCCCCACACGCAACCTCCAGGATTCGGACCTTTCCGGCCTGCCGGTGGACGAAAAGGCGGTGCTGGAGCTGGTAGCCTTGCGGCTGCTGTGCGCTGTGGCCCAGCCCTATACTTTTGCGGAAACCGCCGTTTCTGTGGAGTGCGCCGGTGCGGAGTTTACCGCCAAGGGAAAAACGGTAAAGCGCCCTGGCTGGCGGGCGCTGGACGCTGCCTACCGCGCCGAGCTGAAAAATGCGGAGCCGGAAACCGAGGACAAGGCCCTGCCGGAGCTGACGGAAGGCCAAACGCTGCCCCTGTCCGGCGCTGCCGTTAAGGAGGGCAAGACCACCCCGCCCAAACACTTCACCGAGGATACGCTGCTTTCTGCAATGGAGACCGCCGGAAAGGACGATATGCCGGAGGACGCCGAGCGCAAGGGCCTGGGGACCCCGGCCACCCGCGCTGGGATTCTGGAAAAACTGGTGGCCACCGGCTTCCTGGAGCGGAAAAAGAGCAAGAAAACCGTACAGCTCCTGCCGTCCCATGATGCGGTATCCCTTATCACCGTGCTGCCGGAGCAGCTGCAATCACCTCTGCTGACCGCCGAGTGGGAGTACCGGCTGGGTGAGATCGAGCGCGGCGAGCTGGCCCCGGAGGACTTTATGGCCGGGATCAGTGCCATGCTTCAAGAGCTGGTGGGAACCTATCAGGTCATCAAGGGGACCGAGTACCTGTTCGCGCCGCCCCGCGAAGTGGTGGGCAAATGCCCCCGCTGCGGTGGCGATGTGGTGGAGCTGCAAAAGGGATTCTTCTGCCAGAACGAGGGCTGCAAATTCGCCATCTGGAAAAACAACAAGTGGTGGGAGTTGAAGCACAAGCAGCCCACCAAGGCCATCGTGACGGCGCTGCTCAAAGATGGCCGCGCCCATGTGAGCGGTCTGTACTCCGAGAAAACCGGCAAGACCTACGACGCCACCGTGGTTCTCGATGATGACGGCAAATATGCCAACTTCAAGCTGGATTTTAACCAGCAGAAAGGCGGCAAACGATGAAGCTCTCCCTCCATGAACAGGAAACCATCATCCTCTACAACCAGGCTGAGGCCACCGCTGAGGTCTATACCCATGATCCCCGGCTGTTAGAGAAGCTGCGGCGGCTGGCGGAGAAATACCCGGACCAGATCGTGAAAAAGGACCGGCAGACCTTTCTCGTCCCGAAACGCTGCGTGTCGATACGGGAGCCATACAGCGCCGAGCGCCGCAAGGCAGCCAGTGAGCGGGCCAAGGCTGCCGGGTACAGACCGCCCGCCAAAAGGTCCGATCCATGAAAGACAACGAGATCTGAAGCGGTAAACAGGAAGCTGCTTCCCATTTTTCCTCGCAAGTGCTACAATGAAATCAAATATTTAGAAACCTTTTCAATGAATCGAAAGGGATGGTACAAAAGTGGATGGAAAATGGGGAAGATTTGCGTGGCGTATGGAACATGGTACAGATTTAATTCATCCAGATGATTTAGAAAATTTTAAAAAAGAAGCACATAATTGTAAAGTGTTCGAGTGTATTGAAGAAGGCGAATATTTGACATTGAGATATGGTAATAAGCATTATAGAGTAAAAAATAAATTATTTGCTCCTGTGCCAAGCCCTAAATTTAATTTTGGTGAAAAAGTAATCTTAAAAGGCAAAAATATTGAAGCAATCATAACGGACATAATGTGGCATATAAATAACCGTGAGCATTATTATTATGTTACTATTGGAAAAAAGAAACATAGCAAAAGATTTTTTGAATCAGAACTATCTAAAGTTGATCAGAATGAAAATCTTCAACAATATACGTGAAGCATTTGAACCTGTTACAACAGATATATTCGGTGGAATAAATATCATAGCAAACTATGAATTCAATAGATAGTTAAGGAACGGAAACAGTTTAACAACAGAACACCATCTATACAGGCGTGGCCAGCAAGCCGCGCCTTTCCCATACCAAAAACTGAATACGAAACCCACCAACCGGCGCTTGCCATTTTCCTTGTGAGAATGACAGGCGCTTTTCTTATGTTCAGGAGGAACCGCCTTTGAATGTTTTTGAAGCCGTAAAACAGTTCGTCACTGTCAGAGAAGCAGCGGAAATGTATGGGATTGAGGTCAAGCGGAACGGCATGGCCTGCTGCCCGTTTCACGATGACAAAAATCCCAGTATGAAACTGAATGAGGAATATTTCTGCTGCTTCGGCTGTGGGGCAACTGGCGATGTGATCGACTTCGCCGCACGGCTCTACAATCTGTCCCCTAAGGAGGCTGCTGAAAAGCTGGCCCAGGATTTTGGCCTGACCTATGACAGTCAGGCACCTCCCCGGAGGCGCTATGTCCGACAGAAAACCGAAGCGCAGAAATTCAAGGAGGATCGGGACCATAGCTGGCGCGTCCTGGCCGACTACTATCATCTGCTTCAAAAGTGGGAAACCGACTATTCCCCCAAAACACCGGAGGAAAATCCACACCCCCGGTTTATGGAAGCAGTCCAGAGAAAGGAGTATGTAGGCTATCTACTGGACTTTTTCCTGGAGGACAGCCCGGAGGAACAAAAACTGTGGATTGCCGAACATCAGTCAGAAATTGCCGATTTGGAAAGGAGAGTGAAATTCATGGCTGATAAGCCCACCAACCGGGAACGGTTGCAGGAAATCACGGCAGGAATTGAACAGGGCATCAAGGAGCTGTTTGAGAGTGAGAAATACATGCGCTACCTGTCCGTCATGTCCAAGTTCCACCGCTACTCGGTGAACAACACCATGCTCATCTATATGCAGCGCCCGGACGCCACCCTGGTGGCCGGGTTCAACAAGTGGAAAAATCAGTTTGAGCGCCATGTGAAAAAGGGCGAGCATGGCATTACCATCATCGCCCCCACGCCCTACAAAAAGAAGATTGAGGAAATGAAGCGCGACCCGGATACCCAGGCCCCTATTCTGGACGCGGACGGCAAGGCAGTTATGGAGGAAAAGGAAATCGAGATTCCCATGTTCCGCCCGGTCAAGGTGTTCGATGTGAGCCAGACTGACGGAAAGCCCCTGCCGGAGCTGGCCTCCAGCCTGTCCGGTACGGTGCCGCACTATGAGGTGTTCCTGGAGGCGCTGCGCCGCTCCGCCCCGGTCCCCATCGAGTTTGAGCCGATGGCCGAGAGCATGGATGGCTATTTTTCCTCCGAGCAGCAGCGGATCGCCATCCGGGAAGGCATGAGCGAGGTGCAGACCATTTCCGCTGCCGTTCACGAGATTGCCCACAGCAAGCTCCACGATCCCAAAAAGTATGAAGTGCAGGAGTCTTGGAAAATCGTCATGGATGGTGGCGGCGGCCCGTTAAGAGATTTTTACTCTGGATTTGCAACCGAAGCTGAGGCGGAACAGTTTGCCGATGAAATGGGTTGGCGTTATCTGGATGAGAACCAATTCGAGTGGCGGCTGTATGTCGAGGAAGATGATTATGAGCTTCTGCGGGCCGCTAAGAACCGCAACACCGAAGAAGTGGAGGCCGAGAGTGTCTCCTATGCGGTCTGTCAGTATTTCGGGATTGAGACTGGCGAAAACAGCTTTGGCTATATTGCAACCTGGAGTAAGGGCAAAGAACTGGATGAGCTGAAAGCAAGCCTGGAGACCATCAACAAAACTTCCGGTGAGCTGATCGACCACATCGAGCGGAACTACAAAGAAATCTGTAAAGAGCGCGGCATTGACCTGACCACTGCGCCGGAGCCGGAACAGCCTGCCCCAGCTGAGCCGGTGGTGGAGTATCGTGTACTTCCGAACCAGCATTCTGTCAATGAACTGGATCGCAGCGTGATCCAGGCATATACCGTTCAAGGGAAAAACGAGATTCCCGGCGATGTGCTGGGGGCTGGAAGGACAGAAAAATGCACGGAGCTTGCAGGCCAGCTCAACAGCGGAGATGTCCATGCAGCGCAAGTCAAAGAACAGTTGGCCGCCGAGCTTGGCCGCTGGCACTGCTACATCATTCCTGACATTATGACATGGAACTCTGCTGCGGGCGGCAATAAACCCCGCACCCCCATTGAGTTTTATGACAGCTATGAACAGGCCCTGGCCCGATTCCGGGAACTCCGGCCCCAGGAGTATAACAGTGAGATTGCGATCAATCCGCAAACCGACACCCCATTCCCCCGACTGACCTTTGGTATGCCCCATCTGCGGAGGGAGGAACGGCGTTCTTTTCGCCGCGCCTCCCTCCGCTTTTTCTTTTTGCCCGTATCCTTGCCATTTGACAGAGATTGTTTCATAATGGCTTTAGAATCAAGTTGGAGGTGACGTTCTGTGGGAATGATATTGGGTCTATTGAAGCT
>NZ_NFIQ01000007.1 GCF_002159455.1 Flavonifractor sp. An306 | reverse complement strand
AGGAGCAGCGCTCCCTGCTGCTGGCCCAGCTGGATGCCATCAACGACGAGCTGGATAACATCAATGCGCAGATTGCCCTGTATGATGAGCAGATCGCCCAGAAGGAGGCGGAGCGCAAGGAGGCCGAGGCCAAGGAGCAGGCCCAGTACGAGCTGTTCTGCCAGCGGGTGCGGGCCATGGAGGAGGAGGGCACCGTCTCCTACTGGTCCATCCTCTTTAACGCCGAAAGCTTTTCCGACATGCTGGACCGGCTGGCGGATATTGACGCCGTCATGGACTATGACAACCAGATCATGGACGAGCTGACCGCCACCCGGGAGGAGCTGGAGCGGCTCCAGGCGGAGCTGGAGAGCGCTCGGGCGGACGAGCAGGCGGTGAAGGAGGAGCAGGAGGCCAAGAAGACCGAGCAGCAGGCCAAGGTGGCCGAGGCGGAGAAGGTGCTGGAGGAGCTCAACAAGAACGTGGCGGAGGTCAACCGGCTCCTGGACGAGGAGGACGCCGCCGCTGCCGCCATCCAGGCGGATATCGTCAGAAAGCAGAAGGAACTGGAGGCCCAGCGGCAGCAGAACGGTACCACCATTGTGTCGGAGAGCGGCTATATGTGGCCGCTGCCGGGCTGGTACAGCATTTCCTCTCCCTTTGGCTACCGGATCAACCCGGTGAGCGGCCGGGCCCAGAACCACGGCGGCATTGACATTCCCGCCAGCGGCGGCACGCCGATTCTGGCTGCCAAGAGCGGCCAGGTCATTACCTCGGTCTATGGCAGCGGCTCTTACTGGTCCTATGGCAACTATGTGGTCATTGACCACGGCAACGGCAACTCCACGCTGTACGCCCACATGAGTTCCCGGGCGGTAAGCGAGGGGCAGATGGTGACCCAGGGTCAGGTGATTGGCTACGTGGGTACCACCGGCAATTCCACCGGCAACCACCTGCACCTGGAGATCCGGGTGGGCGGCCAGCGGGTGGATCCGGAGGCCAAATTCCCGGATCTGAATTTAAACTCCTGGTAAGGCATATGGATCTACATAAGGGCGGGGAGGACCACCTCTCCGCCCTTTTTGATTTTTAAGCGAAAGGATCTGACACGGGATGAAAACCAGACGTTTTACCGGAGCGCACCTCTTGGCGGCGGTAGTGCTCACCGCCGTGGTCTGCGTGGGGGGGAGTATCCTGATTTTCCGGGCCTCCATGGGGACCTACGGCGCCTCACTGCTGGAGGGGCTGAAATTGGTGGAGGACAAATTTGTGGGGGAGTATGACGAGACCGCCGCGGTGGACGCCGCCCTGGAGGGGCTGGTGTCCGGCCTGGGGGACCGGTGGAGCTACTACCTGACCGAGGAGGAGTACCAGGCTCAGAACCAGCGGCGCACCAATCAATATGTGGGCATCGGGGTCACCGTCACCTACGAGCGGGAGGACGGGCTGCTGATCCAGGAGGTAACGGCGGGAGGCCCGGCAGAGGCGGCGGGGCTGCGCTCCGGCGAGGTCATTACCGCCGTGGATGGCGTGTCCCTGGCGGGGGACGCCCGGTTTGAGGGCGCCTCCCTGATCCAGGGGGAGGAGGGCACCACGGTGTCCCTGGAGGTGCTGGGGGCCGGAGGCGTCAGCCGCACTGTGGAGGTGGCCCGGGCCAGCATGGACACCGATCCGGTGGAGTACGAAATGCTGGAGGGAGATGTGGGCTATGTCCGCCTGCTGAATTTCTATGACAACAGCGCCGCCCGTCTGGAGGCGGCGGTGGCCGAACTCCAGGCCCAGGGAGCCCAGGCCATGATCTTTGACATGCGGGACAACGGCGGCGGCTACCTCAGCCAGCTGACCGACATGCTGGATTTCCTGCTGCCGGAAGGCCCTATCTTCATTACCCGGGACAAAGCGGGACATGAGGAGGTTACATACTCCGATGCGTCCTGTGTGGACCTGCCCATGGTGGTGCTGGTCAACGAGAATACCTATTCCGCCGCGGAGTTCTTTGCCGCCGAGCTGCAGGAGTGGGGAGTGGCCCGGATCGTGGGCGAGCCCACCAGCGGCAAGGGCTACTCCCAGCAGACCTTCGCCCTGCCCCACGGCGGAGCTATCGCCATCTCCACCGGAGCCTATTTCACAGGCAGCGGCACCTCCCTCATCGGCACCGGCCTGACCCTGGACCAGGAGGTCTACCAGACCGGAGAGGGGGACGCCCAGCTGGAGGCCGCCCTGGAGCTGCTGAAACCGTAAAATTTGCAAAAAGTCTTGACTGTAAAGGGGCTTGATGCTTTATATTGAGGGTGAGGAGGCGAGATCCATGACCATTAAGGAGCTGGAGACCAGCCTGGGCATGACCCGTGCCAACATCCGTTTTTATGAGCAAGAGGGCTTCCTGACCCCGGAGCGGGGGGCAAACAACTACCGCATCTACTCTGAGGAGGATGTGGAGACCCTGCGGAAGATCAAGCTCCTGCGGCAGCTGGGCCTGCCTCTGGACACCATCAAACAGGTGCAGAGCGGGGAACTGGGCCTGGATACCGCCCTGGCCCGGCAGCAGCGCACCCTGGAGGAGCAGCGCGCCGAGCTGGCCTGGGCCGACCGGGTGTGCGCCTCCATGCGCTCCGACCGGGTGGAGTACGCCACCCTGGACGCGCAAAAATACCTGGACACCCTGGACCGCCCGGCGGAAGGGGAGGGGTATTTCAGCCTGCGGAAAGACAGTACCCCCATGGTGGCCTATCCCTGGCGGCGGTTCTTTGCCCGGTGGCTGGACCTGTTTCTCTATGGCACGCTGTGGTCAGCTTTCGGTTTGCTGGTAATGCGCTTTAACCCGCCGGATAATCTGTTCATCAATCTGCTGAGCATGTATCGGGATTATGTGACCATGCTGGTGGTGGAGCCCTTTCTGCTGTCCACCTGGGGCTATACACCCGGCAAGTGGATCTTCGGCCTTCAGGTCAGGGATCCATATGGCAAAAAGCTCGGCTGGACCGCCGCCATGAGCCGGACCTGGCTGGTTTTTGCAAAGGGCGAGGGATATGGCATTCCATTTTATAACCTTTACCGCTACTATAAGAGCTATCGGGCCTGTGCCGACTGCGAGACCTTGCCCTGGGAAGAGGAGTG
The DNA here is from genome assembly GCF_002159455.1 of Flavonifractor sp. An306. Taxonomy (GTDB): domain Bacteria; phylum Bacillota; class Clostridia; order Oscillospirales; family Oscillospiraceae; genus Flavonifractor. Next base: position 66,546 of record NZ_NFIQ01000007.1, on the reverse strand, counting down.
CGGCTACGCCATCAAGGATACCCGGGCGCGGCGGTGCTGGGGCTTTGTGGGTGCGGCGGCTGTTCTGTTTGCGCTGCTGCTTCTTTCGATAGCCCAGGCCCAGATGCCTCGACACCGGGGGATGCTCACCGCAGAGCAGTATGTAGCCAACGTGAACGACCTGTATCACTACATCACCCAGAGCTCCGACCAGGTCATGGACGAGAACGGACACTGGGAGGAGAGAACCAATACCATCCAGCTGTTTGGGAACGGCTCTCCCGACCACCAGCTCACCCTGAACGAAGAGGGGAAGGTGACCGCTGTGACCCTGACAGAAGAGGTGAAGGGGCAGCAGGTCATATCTGACACCACCTTTAGCAAGCAGTTGGCCGCCCTCTCTTTTGCGGCGGCTGTGGGAAATTATAATGGCATCAGCTGGCTGAGAAGCGGCGTATTGGCCGACATCTCAGAGGGCGGTTTTGAGGACTACACCATCCAGGCCGGGGACGTGACCATTACCCAAACTGTGCTTCGGGAGGGATATCAGGACGCGGGCGGCTGGCTGTTTGCCGGAGACAGTGTCCCGGAGGAGCAGCTGTACTACCGGATGGAATTCACCATGACCCTCCAGGATTGACAAAAAAGAGACAGCGGCGGCGGAGCGATCCGCCGCCGCTGTTGTTTTTGGACATAATTGGGAAACAACCGCATACCCTTTTGCCGAGGTGACGGCATCATGATCGGCGTGTTGGAGCTGACGGAGGGCAAGGGGCGCAGGCCGGCAGTGGCTCAGGAGTGGCTGCTGGGCCTGCGCTGTGTGCGGGCGGCGGTGCCCATTCCCGCCAGAATGGGGGAGGGCAGGGTCCGCCGGCGGGTGGAAAAAGGGGCCCGGGCCCTGGAGCTGGCCGGAGCCCGCCGGGTGCTCACCCGGCCGGACTTTCCCTACTGGGAGGAGCTGAGGAAAAACGGGCTGCGGCCGGTGGAGGTGGAGGGATTTTGTCAGGCCCTGGCCGCCTCTCTGGCTCTGGCGGAGCTGGGACGGCGGCAGATCCCGCCAACCCGGGCGGCGGTGACCCTGTCCGGCCCCCGGGTAAGCCGTGCGCTGCTGCGGGCGGCGGAGGTGCTCTGTCCCCAGGTGCGCTGCCTGACGGTGGACGTGCCGGGGGAGGGGGAGCGGGTGGCGTCCTGGCTGTGGAAGGAGTACGGCGCGGCGGTGTTCAGCGGGGGAGACGGGCGGCGGGCCCATGTGGCCCTCTGCTTTGGGCCGGGGGAGGCCCGGGGCGAGACCGTCTTTTCCCTCTACGGCCCCGCGCCGGACCTGGCGGGCTTCGCGCCCGTCTTACCGGAGGAGGCCCGGCCGGCCGGGGGGCTGGACGGGCTGCCCCTGCTGTCGCTGCTCTGGGAGGCGGGGTGGCTGGACGCGGAAAAAATCCAGCTTTCTTCCACCTAGTTCCAGATTATTGACTTGACAGGAGGACCCAAACTACATATAATATCATATTAACGTGACGAAATGTTTTTTTGTTGAGACTGCAAGAGCGCCGGAGATGGCCGCTTTTTATCGTAAGAGCAAGTGAAGAAAGGTGTGCACGATCGACATGGCTAAAGAATTTAAACTGAGCGCCGAGCGCCTGGAGGAGCTGAAACGGGAGCTGAATTATCTGAAAACGGTCCGGGAAAAAGAGGTGGCCGATCAGATCAAGGAGGCCCGCTCCTTCGGTGATCTGTCCGAGAACAGCGAGTACGACGAGGCCAAAAACGAGCAGGGCAAGCTCTACTCCCGCATCGCGGAGGTGGAGAACATCCTGTCCAACTACGTGATCATTGAGGAGCACGAGAGCGATCCCAACTCCGTCCGTCTGGGCTCCAGCGTGAAGGTGCTGGACCTGGAGTTTGAGGAGGAGGAGAGCTATCAGGTGGTGGGCTCCCAGGAGGCCGACCCCATGAACGGCCGGATTTCCGAGGACTCCCCCTTTGGCAAGGCCCTGCTGGGCAAGGCGGTGGGGGACGAGGTCCAGGTGGAGGCCCCCGCCGGTGTATTAAGGTATCGTATCTTAGAGATTCAAAAGTAAGGAGCAAGAGCAATGAGTACTGAAGAGAGAAGCGTCAATCAGCCTGAGGAGCAGCAGAACCTGTCCGAGCAGCGGCTCATCCGCCGCGCCAAGCTCAAGGAGCTTCAGGACGCGGGCCAGGATCCCTTCCAGATCACCAAGTATGTGGTGAAGCATCACTCTGCCGATATCAAGGAGAACTTCGACGCCCTGGAGGGCACCGAGACCTCCATTGCCGGCCGGATCATGTCCAAGCGCGGCATGGGCAAGGCCATGTTCTGCGACCTGCAGGACGGCAAGGGCCGCATCCAGCTGTATGTCCGCATCGACGAGCTGGGCGAGGAGGCCTTTGCCAAGTTCAAAAAGGTAGACATCGGTGACATCGTGGGCGTGGAAGGCGAGACCTTTAAGACCAAGCGGGGCGAGATCTCTGTCAAGGCCCACAAGGTGACCCTTCTCTCCAAGTCTCTCCAGCCTCTGCCTGAGAAGTTCCACGGCCTGACCGACAAGGAGACCCGCTACCGCCAGCGCTATGTGGACCTGATCATGAACGAGGATGTGCGCCGGGCCTTCCAGATCCGCACCGCCTTTATCAAGCATGTGCGCAGGTATCTGGACGAGCGGAATTACATGGAGGTGGAGACCCCCGTTCTCAACACCATCTCCGGCGGCGCCACCGCCCGGCCCTTCATCACCCACCACAACACCCTGGATATCGACATGTATATGCGTATCGCCACCGAGCTGCACCTGAAACGTCTGGTGGTGGGCGGCTTTGAGCGGGTGTATGAGATTGGCCGCATTTTCCGCAACGAGGGCATGGACCCCAAGCACAACCCGGAGTTCACCTCCATCGAGCTGTACGAGGCCTATGCCGACTTCAACGACATGATGGATATTGCCGAGGGCATTCTGTCCTCCGCCGCCAAGGAGATCCTGGGCTCCTACCAGGTGAAGTGGCTGGGCGTGGACATCGACCTGACCCCCGGCTGGAAGCGGCTGACCATGATCGACGCCGTCAAGCAGTATGTGGGCGTGGACTTTAACGCCATTTCCGACGACGAGACCGCCTGCAAGGCCGTGGAGGCCGTGGGCGTGGACATGGAGGGCTGTGAGCGCACCTGGGGCACCGCCCTGTACGAGGCCTTCGACCAGCGGGTGGAGGAGAAGCTGATCCAGCCTACCTTTATTACCATGTATCCCGTGGAGGTCTCCCCCCTCACCAAGCGCTCTCCCAAGGACCCCCGGCTCACCGAGCGCTTTGAGCTGTTTGTCAACCACTCCGAATTTGCCAACGCTTTCTCCGAACTCAACGACCCCATCGACCAGCGTGGCCGCTTCGAGCACGAGCTGGCCCTCCGGGAGATGGGCAACGACGAGGCCGGCATGATGGACGAGGACTTCATCAACGCCCTGGAGTACGGCCTGCCCCCCACGGGCGGCATGGGCATCGGCATCGACCGGGCGGTTATGCTGCTCACCGATTCCGACTCCATCCGGGACGTGATCCTGTTCCCGACGATGAAGCCCTTGGACTAAAATTCCACAATATATAGTGTCTGACGAAACCGGACGGCACAAGATGTAGAAAAAAGGGCTTACAACTACAACTTTTCTACAACTTTTGCTTGAAATCAGACGGCATCAGACGGGCCAAAATGAAGGGCAAATCCGTGTTTTTTATGCGGATTTGCCCTTTTTTGCAATTTTCACATTAGCACCAAATTACCCTTGATTGCCTCTGCTTTTTCCCTCATGTTTTCTTGCGTAATATGCGTGTAAATATCCATAGTTGTGGAAAAATCAGCGTGGCCCATCACTTGCTGGATAAACTTGATGTCGTTGGTGCTTTCACAGAGCCGCGTGCAGAATGTGTGTCTCAAGTTATGTACGCTAAAATGCGGCAGCAGTTCCGGCTCACGATCTTCCAGTTCAGCCTGATCCATTTCTTCGGCGTTGTAGGCGATGGAGATACGCTGGATGGCCCGATTGATATTATGGGCACTGAGAAAGTAACCTTCCCGATTCCTAAAAAGGAAACCGTGATACCCATTCATCACAAGGTCTTCCGGATAGAGTGTGTCCATGACTTCAATCAATGTGCGGAGCTGTTCAGCAACCTGCGGATACAGGATAGGGATGGTGCGGGTGCCGCTGGCTGTTTTAGGGGTGGTGATATGAAAACCTGCTTTCCCATCAATCACGCGATAGATCAAGTTGTGATTGACAGAGATGGTATTGTTCTCCAGGTCCACATCATTTTTAGTTAAGCCGGTACATTCCGCAACACGCATTCCCGTACCGAGCAGTACGACCATGACAGGCAGCCAGTGGCTATACATCGGTGACTTGGAAATGAACCGAAGGAAGTTCTTCTGCTGTGTCATGGTCAGCGCGATTCTTTTCTTCGGGGGCGCCCCGGCTCCCTCTGTTTTGAGAGAGCGGTAGACGCCTTTGCTTGGATTTTTTCGGATGTAGTCATCATCGACCGCCAATTCAAGCGTGGGGTGAATCAGGTTATTGATGCTTTCCAAGGAATTGACCGCAAAGCCTTTTTTCAAAAGCTTCGTGTAAAATGTCAGGATGTCGCTCTTTCGGATGTTGGGCAGGGGAATGTTGGCAAACGGCTCATCCTTCACATAGTTGCTCCAAAGATATTCGTAATTCGCCCGTGTAGAAGCCTTTAACTGGATCTTCGTATCCATGAGGACTTTGAACATATCATTTAGGGTGATTTTCATAGCCTCCTGGGTGCGAATACCGTCTTCGCTGTCACGGTTGAGCACTTTTTCTTTGGCCCGCAGGCTGGCAAGGTCAAAATCATAAATGTACTTTTTCTTCTTACCCAGCTTATAGACAAACATATAGCTGCCGTCTGAGCGTTGTGTTTCTCCTGGCCGCAGGTTGCGGCCTTTGTTGTCTTTTCTAACTTTTGGCATAGGCTGATACCTCCCGATGTTTTGTGTGTTGCTGTGCCCGGAATGGGCAAGGTTCTGTTAGCATGAGATCTCGTACAAATATTCCTTCACGCGCTGAACGCTCCAAAGGACACGAGAATTCATGGTAATGCGGGCGTGGGCCAGGTCGCCGATCTGGACGGCCGTGTGCCGCCCGCAGTCGAGCAGTTTGCAAAGCGATTCCGTATCGACCGCCAAGCACTGATCCGGTGAAAGGTCATTGGGTTTTCTTTTTTCCATAATTGCCCTCCTTTATTTGCAATTACATATATCCTTTACTGTTTGTAGAAGAAGGTTTTCAACAAAAACAATGAAGTCATTCAAATTCATCGGGAAGTGTAGGGTCTCTTCCAAAGGCCATTTCCTGCGCCGGGGCTTTCCGCCGCGTATTGCCAGGGCCCGCTGTGCGGTATTTCAATCGTGGGCGGGCTCCATGTGGTCATCGCACACTGTCCGCGATCCCTGTATAACTCCAATGGAAAAGGTTATGGGGCTTGTCAAGGTACAAAAAGAGCGTGCAGACCGGCTACGGAATCCCATGCCATGTCTGTACGCCCTATATATAGGAGATGGCGGCCAAATTTCTGCAAATCCTGTGCCTTTTGATGAGTTTTTTTGAGCGACGCCATTTTCAGTGGCAGAAAGATACTATATATAGATGATATTTCTTGACTAACGCAAGATATTGTGCTACACTGTTTCTGTAATTGATTTTTGTGCGTTTTCCCCTTGTGGGATACAGACTTAGTTTCTGTACCGCGGATTGAAAAATCTGCATTGCACACGCAGTCAAGATTGTACTTGTGCCAGTAGTATTACTGCGCCCCTCTGGGCCGGTATATTACTGGCTTTTTTTTATTTTCCGGGACTTTTGCTCCCGTCAGCGAGGATGACTTTGGTTCATAGGCAGCTATGGACATCAGGCGTTACGCCCATTGTCACCCTCGCTTTTTTTCTGCCCAAATGCCGGAAACGGCTTTGAGGATATACCAAAATTACAGAAAGGCAGGTATGAACATGAATGTAAAAAAGCGGAGTCAGGAGTCTCTGACGAGTAAGAGGAAACCGATGGAGAGCTGGCGGCAGTATCAGAAACTGAACCAGTCCGCACAGAAGCATTGCCCGGTGATTCGGGCGCCCGTCATTCCCCGCAGGACGCGGAGGGGGTGTTGAGTATGCCGGCAGGCAGTGTGGCTGTCAAAGAGCGGCATCAGCCCATGGTGCTGGTGGATACGGCAGGCTTGTCCGAAGAAGAATGGCTTGCCTACCGCCGGAAAGGTATTGGAGGCAGCGATGTTGCAGCTCTGCTGGGCATTTCACCGTGGCGGACGGCCCGGGATCTGTTTTATGACAAGCTGAACATTGCCGTGGTCGAGGACCATGAGGACAACTGGGTGGCCCTGGAGATGGGACACCTGTTGGAACCGCTGGTGGCGAAGATCTTCCAGCACCGGACCGGCTACAAGGTCTATCAGATCAAAAAGATGTTCCAGCACCCGAAGTATCCCTGGATGCTGGCGGATGTGGACTACTTTGTAGAACTGCCGGACGGCACCACCGCTATTCTGGAGATCAAGACCACAAACTACAACGCCAAAGACAACTGGTGGCTGGATGGTGAGGAAACCATTCCGGCCTACTATGAGTCCCAGGGGCGGCATTACATGGCCGTCATGGATGTGGACCGCTGTTTCTTCTGCTGCCTGTATGGCAACAACGAGCAGGAAAGTATTATCCGTGATATGCAGAGGGATCTGGCCTATGAGGATGAGATGATTTTCCTGGAGCAGAATTTCTGGGAAAATCATGTGCTTACCAGAACGCCGCCGCCTTACACCGAGGATGGAGACCTCGTGATCGAGAGCGTGCGCCGGTACACTGGCCCCGCTGACAAGGAGGCCCCCGCTGTGTCACTCGATTTATCTCTGACGGCCAAGCTGATGCGTTTTCTCCAGCTTCAGGAGCAGAAAAAAGGCGCAGAAGCCGGCAAAAAGGAAATCGAGGAAGATATGAAGCGACTGAAGGCTGCCATCATTGCCAAAATGGGGAAAAGCTGCAAAGCCATTTGCCAGCAGGATGGGGTGAACTATACCGTCACTTACAATCCGATACGAACCCCTGGTATCGACAAGGATAATCTGAAACGGTTGAAGCTGGACCACCCGGACATTTACGAACAATATGTGACTGTCTCAGTGTCACGCCGGTTCGTAGTCAAGTGTGACGGCGAGGCGGCATAAAAGGAGGGAAAAAGAAGTGATCCATAGAGGAACTTATGACGGGACGATCTACCACAACCCCGTAAACAGGTTCTGCATCATCAGCGTAAAAACCGCTGATAAGGAGGTGCCCCAGGAGGCTCGTTCCACCCGCCGGTACAAGGACCACCTGATCCGCTTTGTTGCGACGGGCTATGAACTGCCCCGCACGGATGCGGTAGAGCTGGAACTGGACGGCGAATGGACAAAGGGCAAATATGGTGTGCAGCTTCAGGTGGAACAGTGGCGTGAGATCGTTCCCAAGACCAGGGACGGTGTGGAGGGCTATCTGGCCTCCGGCCTCATCAAAGGCATCGGGCCGGCAACTGCCGCGCAGATCGTTTCCCGGTTTGGCGTGGAAACGCTGGATATTCTGCAAAATCACCCCGAGCGGCTGCTGGAGGTCAAGGGCATTACGGAAAGCAAGCTGGAGGACATCAAAACCTCGTATGCGGAGAGCCGGATGCTGCAAGACCTGATGACGCTGCTCTCCCCATTCAAGATCACACCAAAAACGGCCCTGAAAATCTACCAGCACTTCGGACCCGCCAGTGTGGACATCTTGAAAAAGAGTCCCTTTGAGCTGTGCCAGGTATCCGGTTTTGGATTTCTCCGGGTAGATGCCATCGTCCAGAAAAACGGCGGCGACCTGCACGACCCCATGCGGGTCAAGGGCGCACTGTTCTGGGCGCTGGAGGACAGCAAGGGCGGCAAGGGCCATTTGTTCCTGCCTGGTGAAACTTTGCGGAAGGAGGCTCTTCGGCTGCTCAATGCAAAGATTCCTCTCCCGTCTCTCCGGCTTCACGAACAGGAAGTTACGGATGTGCTTCAGGACATGATCCTTCACGGCGAGGTGGTATCCGTCAAAGATAACATTTACCTGCCCCGCACATTCGCACAGGAAGATGAAACGGCCCGGCGCATTGCCATGCGGCTTGTAAAACCGTCTGCCCCGGAGCGTATTGATCAGGTGCTGGAGCAGGTCAAGCGTGAAATGGGGCTGGCGCTGTCTTCCAAACAGGAGGCAGCGGTCTACGCGGCTTACCGCCACAGCCTGTCCATTATCACAGGTTCTCCCGGCACCGGCAAGACAACGGTGCTCAAGACCATTTTGGAAGTCTACCGCCGCCTGCATCCGAAAGGCGAAATCGTTCTGATGGCACCGACCGGCCGTGCCAGTCGGCGTATGGCGGAAAGCACTGGCTTTGACAAGGCGCGGACGCTCCACAGCGGCCTGGGCCTCGGCAGTGAAGAAGATGACGCCAACCGCAGCAGACAGCAGGAGCCGTTGTCGGCGGACCTGATCATCGTGGACGAGTTTTCTATGGTGGATATGTGGCTGGCAGACAAGTTTTTCTCCCGCATCAAGGATGGGGCCCGTGTTGTTCTCGTGGGCGACCCCGATCAACTCCCCAGTGTGGGTGCCGGGAATGTGTTCCGCGAACTGATCGACTGCGGCATGATTCCCGTCACGGTGCTGGACCAGATCTTCCGCCAGTCCAAGGACAGCCTGATCGCTTATAACGCCAAGTTCATTAACGAGGGCAACACCAAGCTGTACTTTGGGCCAGACTTTATATTTATGGCAAGTGATAACCAGGCAGAGGCCGCGGAGCGGATCATCGCCCGTTACTGCCGGGAAATCGCGGAAAGCGGCATTGACCGGGTACAGATTCTGTCCCCCTTCCGTTCGGAAGGCGCCGCGTCGGCGGAACAACTTAACGAGGCCATCCGCGAGGTGGTCAACCCGTTCCGCTCTGCCGAGGAAGAAATCAAAATCGGCGTCAAAGTGTTCCGGGTAAACGATCGGATCATGCAGACCAAGAATACCGCCAAGGTGTCCAACGGCGACCTGGGATTTATCCGCTATATCAAAGACGATGAAGATGGCAAGCGCGTCGGCCTGGACTTCGGTGTGGGCCGAGAACTGGAATACAGCGTAGAGGATATGGTCAATCTGGACCTTGCCTACGCCACCACCATCCACAAGGCAATGGGCTCTGAGTATGAAACGGTCATCATGCCGCTTTTGAAAGCGCATACCGTCATGCTCTATCGCAACCTGCTCTATACCGGCATCACCCGAGCCAAAAAGCGCGTGGTGCTGATCGGCCAAAAGCAGGTGCTGTTTATGGCGATCCACCGGAATGAAATCGTCAAGCGGAATACGCTTCTGGGCACGCGCATCGGTATGTACTATAAGGCCTATGCCAAGCGGGCCGGAATCCCGGTCCCGGCAGCTCTGGAAGAAGAATTGAAACACGCTGGTTAAAAAGAGACGCAAGGTGCAGAAAATTGCTCCGCGTCTCCTATTTATTACACAGGAAGGAGTTTATGACATGAACGACAGCAATGCGAAAACGATGTACGAAACTGTGCCTGCGGCCGCTGAACTGAACAAGGTGCCGGGCTTTGACCCGCTCAAGTTCCTCCGCCGCACCAAGGACACCCTGAAGCTGGACCTGCCTTACCAGAAACTCTGGTTCCGCATGGCCCATCCCAACGGCCGTATGCGTCTGACAGCGCTGCGGATCACGGAGCAGATGGCGATTTTTGAGGCCAAGGTATTCCTGGACCGCAGTGACGCGGAGCCGTTCAGTATGAGCACGGCCCAGCAGACCACCCAGGACAGCCGCGACTTCGTAAAAGCCGCCCAGAATGAGGCGCTGAGCCAGGCCCTTACGGACGCCGGTTTTGGCATCCAGCTGATCAGCGCCGGCGCCCAGGCCGACCTGATGGAGAAAAGCATTGAAACGCCGGTCAAGAAGGCCGCAGAACCGCCTGCCGGGCCGGCGGCACGCACGGCACCGCCGCAGGAGCCCCACAGCGCCCCGCAGAAGGGCGATACGCCTGCTGAGGTGAAATCCCTTGCCAGCCCCGTCAAAACGCCGCAGAGGGCGTTTAAGGGCGCAAAGGCGGCAACCGTGACAACTGCCCCGCCGGAGGAAAGCACTGCTTCGGAAACGGTGGAGCAGCACCTGCCGGTAGAGCCTGAGAGGACATTCGATACGCTCCCGGTTGGGCCTTCGCCAAAGACAGAGCAGCCGGTGGCTGAGAGCGAACAGTCGCATGAATTGCCTGTCCGCGGCAATGTAACGGAGCTGCCGGTCCAGCACACGGAGGAATCCGAACCTGCCGCCGAGCCTATGCAGCCCGAAGATGACGCTGCCGGGGCGGCGGATACTGCGGTGGATACAGTAGTGATTCTATCAGTTGATAGATGTCGGTGAATGGATTAACGGCAATCCCAAACGGTTTATTGCAGTCATTTTGAATATGGTATTGTTCTACACGCTTGGCGTTCTGGATCGCATCAGTTGTATGTTCAGATAACTGCGCATACATATCGCCGGCTTTTTCATAATCCGGGAGGTAGGCGGTCAAGGCTGTCTTCACTGCAGGGTAATCTTTGAAAAATTTTGTTGTGTACTGGAAATGCAGCAGATACCAAAACTCAAAGCAAGGATTCGAGATCGCAATGTGAATTCCCTTTGCATCTGCCAGTTTCCTTGCTCTGGAGAGTAAGTTGTCTTTGGCGGCGATAGGATCAGGATTATTATAGTTTACATCACCGTCAGCAACGACCCACACCGCATCCCCATTTGATGCAGAAATCTGATTTTTACTTTGATATTCCACGGCTTTCCGAATCAGGCCAAGGTAATCGGTTTCACCTCCTTTGGTGCGGCTGCCGACTACACGAATGTCAATATTGGTCTGGCGGCTGCGATAATGTTCAAAATATTTCGGTTCAGTTTGAGAACCCTCCGTCACAATCAGAATGACAGGTTTTAGTTTTCTGCGCCGCTGCCCACGCTTTTCAATTTGTCCGCGTGCCATTTTACAGCCCTCCCTTGATAAAGGGAATCGCACCAAAACGGCCGATCAAATAACCCTTTTCTACTTTAGTGTCTTTGCGAACAGAAAAATCGTAAAGGGAGAACAGATCGGTGGCTGCTGTCTGCTCGTCTTTTTCTGTGAACCAAATTTGATCTCTTCTCAACAAATCCAAATCAAGAAGATTGGTGCTGTGAGATGTGAAGATCAACTGAGCACCCTTTGGATTGAATTCTGTGCTGTCAAACAGGGATACCAGATGCCTGGTCAATAGAGGATGCAGATGTGCGTCCATCTCATCAGCCACAAGAAGCGTTCCCTGGTCTAAAGCCTTTTTCACAACGCCGATCAGTTTGAAATAACTGTTGGTGCCGTCAGATTCCTCTGCCATATTTAACGCATAGGATAATGCATTTCCATTGGTATCCTGTACCGTGTGAATGGCCTCAATATTTGCAAAGCTGTCACCGTGCTGCGAAGGAGCAGGCTCTGCATCGCGCATTTGCAAAGCCTGTATTCCCAAATCTGCAACACGCAGCATAGATGCGATCACGCGCCGGTAATCATCATCTTTCAGCTGCTCTGCCTCAAGCCCATAAGCGTCCGCCACGGAATTCTTCGTGATAATCTGACAAGAAGCGAACCACTCCAAAACCGGAATCACTTTAGAGTAACTCCAGTTTGATGCAACTGACAAGTAGAGTTTGTTCGCAGAAGTGCGCTCCTTGAGCGTGTTTTGTTCATCTATATCCACCGTAAAACGAAAATCTTTGGTATTTTTTCTCTCAAAAATAAGCGCCTGTCTGCCGTTGGGATAGTAATATAGGTATTCTTCTGTAACAGCCTTATCTGCCACAGAAAAACCATACGCATATCGGATACCTTCAGTGGTAAAGATGACCTCAAAGCTGCTGGGGCGCGTTGGCGTTTCCGGATCAAACTTGAAAGGCGAACGGTCAATGGTCTTATGAAGCTGCTGGTTATGTGAGGTCAGCACATAGTTTACCATGAACCAGAACGCGTTTAGGACATTAGACTTCCCCGAAGCATTGGCTCCGTAAATGACAGCAGACTTCAAATAGCTTTTATTTCCATCCATGATAAGATGCTCTGGATGCTCATTATCCTTGCTGGCCAGCAGGGATAATACAACCTTATCTTTGATGGATAGAAAATTCTCCACACTAAATTGAATCAGCATAAGCGACCTCCTAAACCTTTTCTTTTATATATTATAGCCCGTATTTTGTGAAAAATCAACGCAAACGCAAAATAAATTCTTTGAAATGGGAATTTGGAAGGAAGCCTATGTGATAAAGATATACAGCGGTAGATCTGATAATGACAAAAAAGAAACCTGGAGAGCAGTTCGTTACTACTCTCCAGGCACTTTTGCTTTTACAGGTTCTGCCGGATGATCCGCGTGATGATGCCCACGGCCACGCCCCGCTCCATATCCAGGCGGGTGACGGCAAAGGACACATCATCCTTCTTTCCGGGCATCCGGTAGTCGTAGCAGGAGTGGGCTACCGCATTGACGCCATTGGCGAGCCGGACATAGACCACGCCTTTATGAACATCGGTGACCTTTCCGGCGTACTTGCCCTGGATGCGGCACTTCTGCAGGTTGTCCCGGTCAGTGTTTTCCGAAGTGCTCTTGATGTCGGCTCGGATGCCCAGGTCTTCCAGACTGTTGCGCCGCACACTGAGGATAATGCCGTTCTCTACCTTCTCGATGGGCAGATAATCCGCCACCGGATTGAGGCAGGCGGGCTTCTGCTCCTTGGCATGGGCAGGGCGTTTAGGCAGGCGCTCCTTTTCAGGGCGCTTCTTTGCTTTCTTTTTCGCCTTATTGGCCTTGGCAGGACGCTCCTTTTTGGCATTTTTCTTGGGCCGCAGCTTTTCACGGATCTCATAGCTGCGCACTTCATCAAACTCGGCCGGAAAATCTGCCTCACCAGACCGCCGACGCTTCGGGGCCTTTGGCTTTTTCTCCTTGGGAGGCCGCTGCTTGAGATGCTTGCCGGCCGATTTGGAGGGCGCCGCCTTATCCTCCGGCTGCTCACCGTCACCGCCGACAACGCGGCGGTTCCGCAGGTACTTCAAAAAGATGACCAGGAACTGCGAAAGGCTCTCACCGGATATGCCGATCAAAGCGACCAGCCCTACCGGAAGAGCGGTCAGGCACAAAATGATGATGCGGGTGGTCAGCCCAAACGGAAGGAACAGAAAAACCGGCGCCCCGATGGCAAACACCAGGATGCCGGCCTCGATCACATTCCGCGTACGGAACATACCGCCGAAAAAAGTGCCTGTTTCTATAAAATTCGGCGGTATGATATAAGTATCATGGTCGTTTTTGTTGCTCATGTATTACCTCGTTTCCGCAGCCGAGGGGCAGGTCAGCCTATGATCCAGAAAGGACCGCCTGCTCCAGCACGGCGGCTTGCTTCGTTTAGGATGATGGATAGATCCCAGAGCTGTTCGCTGCGCTTGTAGCTGGCCGGGTCCGCCACCATGATCTGACCGTCTTTCACGCCACGGAGAACGATAAAATGCCCGGATGAAGTAAAATGGCCCTCTGCCATAATCGCCACCACCAGCTTTCCTTCAGCCAGGGCGTCCAATATCCGCTGGGGCTCGGAAGTCGTGCAGCCGGATACCGGCAGGCCCCATGCCTCAGCGGCGGCGGGTATCAAAGCGTGATAAGAGCCGCTGCTCTTGCACCAGTAGCCGTTTTCGTAAGACCACTGAGCCATCGCCACCGGGTCCACAGTTTCATCCGTGAGGGAGGATACCACAATGGACATTGCGGTAGGCCCGCACCCGTAGCCGCCGATATTGTCGGTGCCGTAGGGCTGGCTGGCATAACGCTCGTCCAGCTGATTGAAATAGACCACCGGCGTCACGCCGTCTGTAAAGGTAACATCGCCCAGAGAGGGGATGCTGTTTCCAGTCCATTCCGTCAGGTTCTGCAGCAGGCCGTCCCCAAGGAACATGCTCAGGTTTGAGGCATAATCGGAGGCAAGCTCTTTCTGCTCGTCCGTAAGCGCGAAAACATGGTCGGCAAGATAGGACTCGCCGTTGTAGCGGATGGTGTAGACCATCCAGATCTCGGTAGTTGTGGTTTCCTCCCCGGTCTCCGGGTCTTCCGATGTGACCTCACGGCTCTCCCGCACGCTGGTATAAGAGTAGAGATGCTCTTTGTTCTCCCGCAGGACAGCGGCCAGATCATCCAGCGAAATGCTCTCAAAATCCTCATCCCGGGCAGCGCAATACTGCGAGATGATGAGGTTGGCGTTGTAGACAGGGCCGGAGGAATAGGGATTTTTAACCTCCATCTGGTCAGCGCCGGAAGCAGCAAAGTCCGCTTCAATGCGGGCCATCACATCGTCCAGCGCCTCACCCAAGATAGAGTTAATGGTAAAAGTGATGTCGTTGGCGTTCTCTACGATTGCAGTTTCGCTGTTGAGGACAGGCTGCTCCGTGTCTGCCGGCGAAAAAGCATTGATCAAACCGCCGAAAATCAGCCCGGGCAGCATCAAAATAAACAGGACCGGCAGCAAAAGCAGAATGATGATGACGGCGATGATCTTGCCAATATGCTTGCGCCCGGCCCAGACTGCCCCGGCCACAGCACCATAGGGACCACCGGCGGCAGCGCCTTTGGCCGCGCCGGAAATCGCCTTGCCGGCCTTGATGGCGCCCTTAACCGTATGCGCTGCGGAGGCCGCAGTGTCTACCGTTTCAGCAAAGCTGTCCTTGCGTTCTTCAGCCATCAAATCTTATCCTTTCGTTTGGGGGTGGGCGGCAGCTTCTTTACAATGGACTCGTTGTAGGCAATCGAGCCGTCCGGGGCCATGTAGGGCGTCTTGTCCACCGCGTCTACCGCATACTGCTTATACCAGGCAGTGCCGTCTACGGCGTGAACTGTCGTGTACTGGCCCTCCGGCGCAACATACTGGTCTGCATGGTACATACCGAAGGCAATGCCCTCCGGGTGCTCCGGTGTGACCTCCGTGCCGGTGATACGGCCGCCGCCGATTTCGACATTCTGGTAGGTGGGGATATTCTCTGCCCCAGGCCCAAGTGCCGTGTGGCCCATATAGGAGTGCAGGGCTTCAACCGCCTTCTCACCGGTGATCGTGCCCATTTGGGTGATGTTCCCAGTAGCCACGGAACCGATGACATTATTTGCAAAATTGCCGCCCTTGCTCACCGAGGAAGAATAAATGTGGCCGCCAACACCGCCTGCAGCACCGCCCACAAGACCGCCGAGGCCGGAAGGCTTGGCATCCGAGGGCGTTGTGGCCGTTTTGACGGCATTGTTCGTGACATTCCGCTTAATCACGCCGGCCAGACCGCCGCTGGCAAAGCCTGCGCCGAATCCGGCGGCGCCGCTTTTCCCACCTCCGCCATTGGCATTGACATGGGTAGAGTTGCTGCTGCGTCCGCCGCCAAAGTGATGGCTGGAAAAGTTCTTAAAGCCGCCGATGCCCTTGGCCGCAATCATGGCCTCGGCCAGCATACTGCCGCCGGTGTGTCCTACATTGACACCCAGGCTTGCCATGAACGAGTCAATTTTCTGCGATACCTTCAAAAAGCCTATCGCACACATGAACCAGATCAGGACATTGCCGGAAACCGCCTCCTTGCCCACAGCGTCCACCTGGGCTTGCACTTCTTCCTCAGAGATGGCAAAGGCCGGCTGGCAGAACAGGCAGGATAGGGCTGCAACCATCAGCGCGAGGAACAAAATTTTCTTGAATCTTTTCAAAGCGCCCCTCCTTACAAAGAGAGCGGATTGGCAATAAAAGAGCCAACCATGCTCGTGAACAGGCGCAGGCACCAGGCGTTCATAATCAGCAGAAAAATCTGCCCGCCCAGCATCCGGCACCAGGATTTCCAAATGTTCGATGTGGTCTGGCTTGCGCCCATCGAAAAAGCGACCGGCGCCGTATAGACCAGCACGCCCAGCAGAACATACCGTTCCGCCGCCTCCAGCAGCAATTTCAGGTAGTTCCAGGCCAGGATGATGACGAGGATCAAGGTGATCAGCGCCACAGCGCCATTGGCGCAAACGCCGATAATCACCAGCATGACCGAGTTAAAATCGGCAAAGCTGAGGGGCGGCAGCTCCGAATCCATGATCCAGCGGTACGGCGTGCCGCCGATGGTCAGGACGATGTTGACGATTTCATCGGAAAAGAGCGCCAGCAGGATGAAAATGACCGACCGGATGCTCAACTTGACCGGATCTTCCGCCTCAATCCCTGCGCCCAGGCCGAAGTTTTTGAACAGCTGCCAGACCCAATTCAGCAGGATAATGCCGACAGCCAGCGCCACAAAGACGCTATACATCGTTTCGGCAGCGGGAAAGTACCGCAGAAAAACAGCCATGTCACAGCCCAGAGCGCCCAAAACCGAAGTGGTCACCAGGTCAAGGCCGGCCATTACCTGCTCCGCGATCCATTCAACGATGCCATCCAGGATACCCATAGCTTACGCCTCCTTCCAGTGGGTATATTGCGGCGGCGATCAGCCTGTCCACTGACCACCAGAGAACAGAGGCGTCACATAAGCCATAATGAATCCAAGACCATTGAGGACGGCCCAGGTGATGCAGATACGCTTCAGCCACGCCCGGCTCTCATCGACTGTTCGGCCGGAGCGCGAAAAGTTCATAAGCAGAAGCGCCACCGAGGCGGTCACGATGGCCGCAATGGTGGAGATGGCGAGGATCTGCGTGTAGACATCCTGCATGATCTCCTTGGCCTTCGTCCAAACATCGGTTGCGGCAAAGGCCGGCTGGCAGAACATCATCGCCATCATCACACAGAGGAACGCCGTGTAGGCGATCCGGCCGATGGAAACTCGACGAGGCGGGCTGCTGTCATCTTCCCGCCGCTGCTGTTGAGGAATTTTCAGTTTTTTCAATTTGCGGACCTCCAATCCAAATGTGATGTTCGTCGCTCAAAGAAGCAAAGAAGGAGCCCGCATCCGTCGTGCAGATGTGGACTCCTTCTCCGGCCAAAGACCATTTAGGCAGCAAAAAAGCACCTCGGGAAAGGTGCTGTTCACTGCCTGTATTCAGTTTTGGGTGCAAGTTTGAGCATATTCAGTCTAACACATAGGGATTTACGGCTCAAGGGCAGGAACGCGCCAATTTCAGTCCCGAATTGTGCCAATTACTTGCCCGCCTGTTTCTCGGAGGATTTTGGCTCTGGGAAGAACTGCTCCAGCACATCCAGACTGTCCTTGGAGGTATAGCCCCATAGCACAGAACTGAGGGCTTCAATGGCCTCCCGCCGCTTACGGTAGTAGGTGCGGAAGGAGATGTCTCGGATATGTGGGCGCAGGTTCTCGATGATTTCCTCCACATTCTTCAACTGCTGAGGGGAGAGGAAGGAGTAGTACAGCAGCCAGTAATACGCCTCGCCGTTCTTATGGCGGGTGCGGAGCAATTCGACTGCCGAATCCAGGAGCTTCAGCATCTTGTGGCTGCGCTCAATGCACTTGGCATGGTGCTCAATGTCGCTCCCGTTCAGGTCTGCGCCGGCCAGGTAGACGGAATCCAGAAATTCCTCGATGGAAGTGCCGTATTCGATCTCGAACTTGGCCCGCACATGCTGGACGGAAATCTCCAAGCTCCAAACCACATCGCGGTATTTTTTCAGCAGTTTCCAGGTATCATGGTACAGAGGGTTCTCTGCGACATCTTTTTCAACAAATTTCTTCATGGTAAGACCTCCTTGTTCAATTCTCCACCGAGGGAGAGAGTGTAAGTTCAAAAGTGGCGACCTGCTTGTTCCCACACAGAACAGCAAGGCCAAAACGCATCAGGGACTGCTCTCGCGCGCGGGGGAGTAAATCTTCCCGGCAGTCGCCCGATAAGGGATATAACTTGTAGCGAGAGAGCGGGCAGCCAAAGCACGAAATCCCTTGTGCCATCAGGATTTGCGCCATTTTCTGAAGGATAATTTCAATGTGCGATTTTGAAACGCTGGCGAGTTCATCTGAAACGATGACCTCATGCTCCAAAGTAGAGGCGCCGTGGTCTGCACTATCCTCCTTCGGGAGTTCCAGGCGAATGTTAAGCGTCATAGCGACCTCCTCTTTATCCACCATCACATCCGAGATCTCAAACATGGTGGACAGATATTTTTGCAGATAAATCACGCTGCCATGCCGGCCCGGGAAGGACATGAGGGAGAGATAGTCCAGCGCGGCCAGCTTTTTCAGGACACGGCCGACTGTCGCCCGGGACAGCCCCCAGCGGGCAGCCAGCTCGGTGTAGGTGACAAGGGGATTTCCGGTGCCGTTGCGGAAATAGACCACCGGCCCCAGGTCTGACCCCTGCACCTGATTGTCGTTGTAGATGGCGGATACCCACAGGTCCAGCACAATGTCCATCTCGGAGCAGCGGTCTGAACTGATGAGGTCGGTGGCAACGGAAACCGGCAGGAAGAAAAAGCCGGTGTCCTTCTGGCAGGGGGCATTGTACTCCAGGACCGTATTATGCCGCGCCCAGTCGCAGATCTTATAGCGGACTACATTCCCGCGGCCCAGTGTCTGAAAGGAAATAAGGTTCTGCTTCTGCAGCCGTTCCAGTACGGCCAGCGCCTGGCACTGGAATCGGGTGCGGAACCATTGGGACAGCTCCTTGAGGGTGCAGACCCACTCGCCAGGGTAGACGGTATAGCTGATGCCGTCGATGCGGCGGTATGAGGTGCGGAAGTTTGCGTAGCTGCAAAGTACCGTAAAATAAAAAAGGCCGGAGCCTCCGCTTACGCGAATGCTCCGGTCCTCCATCAGAAAGCGGACGAACTGCCGGTAGATCCGGCAGCGTGGGTAGTCCACCACCTGTTTAATTTGTAATTGATAGGTTGGCATGGCTTTCTCCTTTTTATATATAAGGTATGAAATTGGAAGGGCCAACGAAAAAATCGTTGACTTGAACATCTTGGGGGCTTATGTTATTATTGTATTGTAAAAAGAATCGGCTGGGGGCTTTGTCGATTGGGTTCAGCTGATTGCTCTGAATGGCTTTCGTTGTTCTAAGGCACACAGCATTTGGGATGTTCTCCATTGCTCTACAATGTATCAGTCGATTTTTTGGAAATATTTTACAAAAAATTTTGTTTGGGACTTTTTGTAAAAATGCTCAAAAAAAGGACGGAAAATCGGCCTACAACTTTTTTACAACTTTTGCCCCGAACCAGACGGCACAGGAGGACACACTATGGAATCCAAAAAGTTAGAAAAACCTCGTGAAAACGGCACTTTTTCGACCGTACGAGGCGTGATGAAACCGGATGAAGAGGGTAGAAGGGTGTTCCCCACAATGAAGCCGCTGGACTGATCAGAACTGGCATACCGAAGGAAACCATTTCCTTCGGTATGCTTTTCTGCCTAAAACACAGGTGCGCGGGGCGGAAATGACCCGCGCCGGGAGGTCCCGTTGTGATCAAGAAAATTGCGCTCTGGATGCGGGATATGTTTATCCGCAACCGGAGCCTGAATGCCACCCGGGTGGTGGCGGTATCCTTTGCTGTTATCATCCTGGTAGGGGCGCTGCTGCTTACGCTGCCCATCGCCTCCCGGAGCGGGGAGAGCGCCGGCTTTTTCACCGGCCTGTTCACCGCCACCTCGGCTACCTGCGTCACCGGACTGATTCTGGTGGACACCTGGACCCAGTGGTCCCTGTTTGGGCAGGTGGTGATCCTGGCGATGATTCAATTGGGCGGCCTGGGCTTCATGACAGTGATTACCCTGGTCTCCTTCGCCCTCCACCGGCGCATTGGCCTGTCGGAGCGGCTCATTATGGTGTCCACCCTGAACCTGAACGACCTGGACGGGGTGGTGCGGGTGGTGCGTCACGCCCTGATGGGCACCTTCCTGCTGGAGGGGATCGGGGCGGTGATTCTCTCCGTCTGCATGATTCCGGAATTTGGCATAGCGGGGGGAATCTGGCGGGGTATTTTCCATGCCGTCTCCGCCTTCTGCAACGCCGGGTTTGACCTGCTGGGCGGGCGGTTCGGCGCCTTTTCCAGTCTGGTGGGCTACAACGACCATCCGGTGGTGCTGCTCACCATCGCCGCCCTGATCATGGTGGGCGGCCTGGGCTTTTTCGTGTGGGAGGACATCCTGCGGAAACGGAGCATCCACCGCCTGTCGGTGTACAGCAAGATGGTGCTGCTGATGACCGCCCTGCTGATTGTGGGCGGCGCGGCCTTCTTTCTGGTGGAGGAGTACGCCAACCCCGCCACCCTGGGGAATATGCCCTTTTGGCAGAAGCTCTGCAACGCCCTGTTTCAGTCGGTGACGCTGCGTACCGCCGGTTTTGACGCCATTGGTCAGGGCGGGCTCAGCGACTCCAGCAAGGCCTTTTCCTCCATTCTCATGCTCATCGGCGGCTCCTCCGGCTCCACCGCCGGCGGCCTGAAGACCGCCACTGTGGCGGTGCTGCTGCTGGCCCTCCGCTCCGGCCTGGCCGGGCGGGAGCAGGTGACCTTCCGGGGCCGCACCATCCCCTACCGCCGGGTGCTCAACGCTATGACCCTGGCCCTGGTGATGCTCTTTCTGTTTCTGGTGGGCTCCATGGTGATCTCCACCGTGGAGGGCCTGCCCTATCTGGACTGCGCCTTTGAGGTGGCCTCCGCCATGGGCACGGTGGGCCTGACCACCGGCCTGACCCCCAATCTCACGCCCTTTTCCCAGACCCTGATCATCCTGCTGATGTATCTGGGCCGGGTGGGTGTGCTCTCCTTCTCCATTGCCCTGATGACTCGGGGGAGGACCATGGACAAAATCAGATATCCTGAAATGAATGTGATGATCGGTTGAGCGATCGCTCCGGAAGGACGTGTATGGATTGAAAACCTTCGTCGTGATCGGCCTGGGCCGGTTCGGTACCGCTGTGGCCACCGAGCTCAGCTCCCTGGGCCATGAGGTGCTGGCCCTGGACGATTCTGAGGAAAATGTGGAGAAGGTGGCGGACAAGGTCACCCATGCGGTGACCGGAGACGCACGGGACCCGGCGGTGCTCCGGGCCCTGGGGGTGCGCAACTACGACTGCGCCATCGTGGCGGTGGGCGTGGATATCGGCACCTCTGCCCTGGTGACCCTGAACCTGAAGGAGCTGGGTGTGCGGCGGGTGATCTGCAAGGCCCAGAGCCATGTCCACCGGAAGGTACTGGAGAAGATCGGCGCCGACCGGGTGGTATTCCCCGAGCACGAGATGGGCGTCAAGCTGGCTCAGGGCCTGTCCAGCTCCAACGTGCTCAATTTCATTGAGCTCAGCGACGATTTCGGTATCGTGGAGACCGCGATCCCCAGAGAGTGGCAGGGTAAGACCCTTCTGGAGCTGGATGTGCGGGCGAAGTATAAGGTGAATATTATCGCTGTGCGGAAAAAGGGCGTGGAGGCCTTCAATGTGACCCCTGGCCCCGACACCAAAATGGAGGCGGGAGACACGGTGGTGGCGGTGGGCCGCACCGAGGACGTCAACCGGCTCCAGGACCTGTAAGGGGGCCGGTATGGAGCAGATCACCAGCCGGGCCAATCCCCTGATGGTCCATCTGCGGAAGCTGGGCGCCTCCCACAGCTACCGGAATAAAACGGGAGAGTACCTGGGCGACAGCGGCAAGCTGCTGGGGGAGGCCCTCCGGTGGGGAGCGGAGCTGATGGCGGTGGTGTGTACTCCGGGAACTGTATTGCCCCAGCTGCCCCCGGATGTGCGGGTGGTGGAGGTGCCGGAGGGGCTGATGGCCTATATCAGCCCCATGGAGACCCCTCAGGGGGTGCTCTTTTCCGCCCGGCGGCCCGGCAGCTCCCTGCCGGACGAGCTGACCGGCAGGCGATACCTGGCCCTGGAAGGGGTGCAGGACCCGGGAAATGTGGGCACCATCCTCCGCACCGCTGACGCCTTTGACGCCGACGGGCTGTTTCTGCTGGCGGGCTGCGCCGACCTGTACAGCCCCAAGACCCTCCGGGCCTCCATGGGGGCGGCCTTCCGCCGCCCGGTGTGGAGCTGTACCATGGAGGAGCTGCGGACCCTGCTGGACCGGGCGGGACTGCCCCTGATCGGCACCGCCCTGCGGGCGGATACGGTGGACGCCCGCCAGGCCGACCTGAGCCGGGCCGCCCTCCTCGTCGGCAGCGAGGGCCGGGGGCTGAGCCAGGACGCTCTGGCGGCCTGCGACCAGACCGTGCGTATTCCCATGAGCGAACGCTGCGAGTCCCTCAACGCGGCGGTGGCGGCCGCCATCGTACTGTGGGAGGGCTGGCGGTAGGAGAAAGGAAGGAGAGGGACCATGGCCCCGTTATCCTATCTCATCTGGCTGAGCACCCGGGAGAGCATCCGGGCGGATATGGCGGCGGGTCTGCTCCGGCACTTTGGGAGCGCGGAGGCGGCCTATCGCGCCGACGGGGCGGAATATGACCTGCTCCAGCTGCCGTCCCGCCTGCGCCGCTCCCTGCTGGACAAACGATTGGATAGCGTGGAGCGGATCCTGGAACAGTGCGACCGGCAGGGGATTGCCTTGCTTACCTGCCAGGACGGAGCTTACCCCGAGCGGCTGCTCCAGCTGGACGACTATCCCCTGGTGCTCTACGTGAAGGGCAGACTGCCCCGGGTGGACGGCGAGGTGGCCGTCGGTATGGTGGGCAGCCGGCAATGCACCCCCTACGGGGAGAGCATGGCGGGCCGGATCTCCATGGAGCTGGCCCGCAGCGGAGCTGTGGTGGTGTCCGGCATGGCGGAGGGCATTGACGCCGCCTCTCTGAAGGGCGCCCTCCAGGGCGGCGGCCGGGTGATCTCGGTGCTGGCCGGGGGCGTGGATGTGATTTATCCTGCCTGCAACCGCTGGTTGTACCAGGATATCCAGACCTCCGGCGCGGTGATCTCCGAAAACCCGCCGGGTACCCGGCCGGACGGCTGGCGGTTTCCCATCCGCAACCGGCTTATCAGCGGCCTGTCCCTGGGCGTGCTGGTGGTGGAGGCGGCGGAGCAGCGCAGCGGCTCCCTGATCACCGCCCACGACGCCCTGGATCAGGGGCGGGACGTGTTTGCCGTGCCCGGTCCGGCGGACGCCCCCATGAGCGGGGGCACCAATCTGCTGATCTCCCGGGGCGAGGCCAAGCTGGTCCGCTCGGCCTGGGATATCCTGTCGGAGTACACGGGACAATATCCCCATAAGCTGACCTTTCCGCCGCCCCTTACCACAGAGGAGGCCGACGCCCGACTGGCGCCCCAGCCCGTTCCGGCGAAGGCGGCGGAGCCGTCCCGGACGCCCCAGCCGGAGGAGGAACAGGCGCCCCGGATGAGCCGGGCAGAATTTGAGCGCCTGGGGGAGGAGCAGCGGGAGATCTTCCTGCTGCTGGAGGAGTGCCAGCTCACCGCCGACGAGATCGTGGGGCGCACCGATATCCCCGCCCGGCGGGTGAATACCGCCCTGACCATGCTGCAGACCCAGGGCTATCTGAAAGAATTACCGGGCCGGCGGTTTGCCGCCGCCGTCCGTTTTGACCAAGACCGATAAAGGAGTATCATGCTGTGGCAAAATCGAATCTGGTAATCGTCGAGTCACCGGCGAAGGCCAAGACCATTGGAAAATATCTGGGCCCCGGCTATGAGGTAAAGGCCTCCATGGGCCACGTCCGGGATCTGCCTAAAAGCAAGCTGGGCGTGGATGTGGAGCACGGCTTTCATGTGGACTACCAGCCCATCAAGGGCAAGGAGGAGGTCATCAGCGACCTGAAAAAGGCGGCCAAGAAGAGCGAGAAAGTCTTTCTGGCCACCGACCCGGACCGGGAGGGCGAGGCCATTTCCTGGCATCTGAAGGAGATGCTGGGCATCCCGGACGACAAGACCTACCGGGTGACCTTCAACGAGATCACCAAGAAGGTGGTCAACGACTCCATCGCCAACCCCCGGGCTATCGACATGGACCTGGTGAACGCCCAGCAGGCCCGCCGGGTACTGGACCGGATCGTGGGCTATCAGATCTCCCCGCTGCTGTGGAAGAAGATCCGCCGGGGCCTGTCCGCCGGGCGGGTGCAGTCGGTGGCCACCCGGCTGGTGTGCGAGCGGGAGGAGGAGATCAAGGCCTTCGTCCCCCAGGAGTACTGGTCCATTGAGGCCGACCTGGCCCGCATCGCCCCCAATCTGGGGCAGTTCAAGGCCGCCTTCCACGGCAGGGAGAAAAAGATGGAGCTCCACAGCAAGGACGAGGTGGACGCCGTCATGGCGGCGGTGGGGCAGGCCCCCTTTGCTGTCACCGGGGTGAAGCGGCAGGACAAGCTGCGCAACCCGGCGCCTCCCTTCATCACCTCCACCCTCCAGCAGGAGGCCAGCCGCAAGCTGAACATGACCCCCCGCCGCACCATGTCCATCGCCCAGCAGCTGTACGAGGGCGTGGACATCGCCGGAGAGGGCACCGTGGGTCTGATCACCTATATGCGTACCGACTCCCTGCGCCTGTCCGACGAGGCCACCGCCGCAGCCCGGGACTTCATCCTGTCCCGGTACGGGGCCAACTACTACCCCGGCAAGCCCCGGGTGTACAAGACCAAGTCGGGGGCCCAGGACGCCCACGAGGCCATCCGTCCCTCCAACGTGAACCTGACCCCGGAGGACGTGAAGAAGGATCTGACGGCGGAGCAGTACAAGCTCTACAAGCTGATCTGGAGCCGGTTCCTGGCCTGCCAGATGGCCTCCGCCATATACGACAGCGTCTCCATCGAGGTGACCTCCGCCGGCTACACCTTCCGGGCCACCCACTCCTCCCTGAAGTTCTCCGGCTATACCGCTGTGTATGTGGAGGGCAAGGACGAGGAGGAGGAGACCTTCCAGTCCCCCCTGCCCGATCTGAAGGAGGGGGAAACGGTGGAGCTGAAGGGCCTCAAGCCTGACCAGCACTTCACCCAGCCCCCCGGACGGTACACCGAGGCCACCCTCATCAAGGCCCTGGAGGAGAAGGGCATCGGCCGCCCCTCCACCTACGCCCCCACCATCTCCACCATCCTGGACCGGGAGTATGTGGTAAAGGAGGGCCGGGCCCTCCGTCCCACCCCCCTTGGGGAGGTGGTCACCGGCCTGATGAAGGACAAATTTACCGACATCGTGGACACCGCCTTCACCGCCAACATGGAGGAGCAGTTGGACGAGGTGGAGACCGGTAAGGTGGACTGGAAGAGCCTGCTGACCCAATTCTACGGCGGCTTCGAGAAGGAACTGAAGCAGGCCGAGGCCGACCTGGACGGGGAGCGCATCAAGGTGCCCGACGAGGTTTCCGACGTGATCTGCCCCAAGTGCGGCCGCAACCTGGTGTACAAGTCCGGTCGGTTCGGCCGGTTCCTGGCCTGCCCCGGCTGGCCGGAGTGCGACCACACCCAGCCCATTGTGGTGGAGATGCCGGGCAAATGCCCCAAGTGCGGCGGCAAGATCCTGAAAAAGACCTCCAAGCGGGGGTTTGCCTACTACGGCTGCGAGAACAACACCAACAAGGACGAGGCCCGCAAGTGCGATTTCATGACCTGGGACGTGCCGGTAAAGGAGACCTGTCCCTCCTGCGGCCACACGCTGTTTAAGAAGTCGGGCCGTGGCTTCAAGAAGCCCTTCTGCATCAACCCGGAGTGCCCCAACTTCCTGCCGGAGGACCAGAGGGGGTACAAGAAAAAGACCACCGCCGCCGAGACTCCGGCGGAGGGAGCCCCGCCGGAGGAGGAGAAGAAGCCGGCGGCCAAAAAGACCGCCACGAAAAAGACCGCCGCCAAAACCACCACGGCGAAGAAAACAGCAACAACGAAGAAAGCGACAACGGCAAAGAAAACGACGGCCAAAAAGACCGCCACGAAAAAAGCCGCCGCCAAGACTGAATCGGAGTCCTGAACGGCGGGCGGGAAAGGAGAAGCCATGAACATTCTGCTGCTGAACGGAAGCCCCCGGGCCAACGGCAACACTGCCCTGGCCCTGCGGGAGATGGAGACAGTGTTTGCCCAGCAGGGCATCGAGACCGAGCTGCTCCACATCGGAAGCCGGGATATCCGGAGCTGCGTGGCCTGCGGCCGGTGCAGCGAGCTGGGCCGGTGCGTGTTTGACGATCTGGTGAACGAGGTGGCCCCCAAGTTTGAAGCCTGCGACGGCCTGGTGGTGGGCAGTCCGGTGTACTATGCCTCGGCCAACGCCACCCTGGTGGCCTTTCTCACCCGCCTGTTTTACAGCACCCCCTTTGACAAGACCATGAAGGTGGGCGCCAGCGTGGTGGCCGCCCGCCGGGGCGGACTGTCCTCCACCTTTGACGAGCTGAACAAATTCTTTACCATCAGCGGTATGCCGGTGGCCTCCAGCCAGTACTGGAACAGCGTCCACGGCAGAGCGCCCGGCGAGGCTGCCCAGGACGCGGAGGGGATGCAGACCATGCGTACCCTGGCCCGGAACATGGCCTTCCTGGTGAAGAGCATTGCCCTGGGCAAGGCGGAATACGGCCTGCCCCAGCGGGAGCCCGTCCAGCGGACCAACTTCATCCGCTGATTCCACCCAAGGAGAAATATATGGAACCTGTATGCGTGATCGGCGCGGGTCTGGCCGGGTCGGAGGCCGCGTGGCAGCTGGCCCGGCGGGGGATTCCCGTGGTCCTGAAGGAAATGAAGCCCCAAAAGATGACCCCCGCCCACCACAGCCCCTGGTTTGGGGAGCTGGTGTGCTCCAACTCCCTGCGGTCCAATCAGCTGGAAAACGCGGTGGGCCTGCTGAAGGAGGAGCTGCGGCGGATGGACTCCCTGATCATGGCCTGCGCCGATACCCACAAGGTGGAGGCGGGGGGCGCCCTGGCGGTGGACCGCCACGGCTTTGCCCAGGCCGTGACCGAGCGGGTGAGGAGCCATCCCCTCATCACCGTGGAGGAGGGGGAGGTGACCGCCCTTCCGGCGGAGGGGAACGTGATCGTGGCCTCCGGCCCCCTCACCTCCGACCCCCTGGCCCAGGCCATCCGGGACTTTTTCCCCGAGAGCCACAGCCTGAACTTCTATGACGCCGCCGCACCGCTGGTCAGCTTTGAGAGCGTGGACATGGACAGCGCCTTTTTCGCCTCCCGCTATGACAAGGGGACCCCGGACTATGTGAACTGCCCCATGACCGAGGAGGAGTACAACGCCTTCTGGGAGGAGATGTGCCACGCCCAGGAGGCAGAGGTCCACGGCTTTGAGGACAAGCACGTCTTTGAGGGCTGCATGCCGGTGGAGGTGATGGCCCGCCGGGGCAAGCAGACCCTGTGCTACGGGCCGCTGAAGCCCCGGGGCCTCCGGGACCCCAAAACGGGGAAGGAGCCCTTCGCCGTGGTGCAGCTGCGCCGGGACAACGCCGAGGGCAGCATCTACAATCTGGTGGGCTTTCAGACCCACCTGAAATGGCCGGAGCAGAAGCGGGTGTTCTCCATGATTCCCGCCCTGAAAAACGCCGAGTTCGTCCGCTACGGGGTGATGCACCGCAACACCTACCTGGATTCCCCCCGGCTGCTGGACCGGTACTACCGGGTGAAAAAGGAGCCCAGAATCTGCTTTGCCGGGCAGATCACCGGGGTGGAGGGCTATGTGGAGTCCACCGCCTCCGGCTTTCTGGCGGCGGTGGAGCTGGCCCGGCGTCTGGGGGACAAGACCCCGGTGGATTTCCCCCAGGAGACCGCCACCGGCGCGCTGGCGCTCTACATCAGCAATGAGAGCGTCACCGATTTCCAGCCCATGAACGTGAATTTCGGTATCATTCCGCCCCTGGGCTACCGGGTCAAGGGCAAGCGGAACAAAAACGCCGAGTTGAGCAAGCGGGCTCTGGAGATTCTGGATACCCTGGACGTGAAGGACTAGAGCCGCAGCTCCCAGAACAGCTGTCCGGCCAGCCGGAAACCGTGCCGGAAGCAGGCCAGGTTTTCCTGATAGCGCTGTTCCCCCTCCAGACCGTTTAAACGGTCAACAAAGTCCAGACCCATGCTCTGGTGGAGCTGCTCATAGCAGCGGGACAGCCTGACAGCCCGGGCGTGATACCCCGGAACCTGCGTCAGGTCCAGATTTTCCTGGTTCAGCTGGTATGTAAAAAGTTCCTCGAGAAAGTCCATTATCAGATCACCTTCTATCAGCGAAATGCTGAATTAAGAATATCAGCATTTCGCTGAAAAGTCAAGGGGGAGTGGTATGTTTTCCAGAGAAATATTTGGCAGCCGCCTGCGCCGGGTCAGACAGGAAAAGGGGGAGTCTCAGACGGAGGCCGCCGCCGTTTTGAATGGAACAGCCACTCTGATCAGCGACATGGAGAAGGGGCGCCGGACCACAACGCTTGACAAGCTGGCCCTTCTGTGTGAGCATTATAACATCAGCGCCGACTATCTGCTGGGCCTGACCGACGAGCCACGGCCCCTTTTCCCAGAGAACGAACAGAGAAAGTAGAGGAGAACATATGAAGATCATCGTAGACGCCATGGGCGGAGACAACGCCCCGGTATCCAATGTGCGGGGCGCGCTGGCCGCGGTCCGGGAGTTGGGTGTGGAGGTCATCCTGGTGGGCCGGGGGGAGGAGATCCTCAAGGTCCTGAAGGAGGACGGCATCGACGATCTGCCCCCCGGCCTGGAGATCGTCCACGCCTCCGAGGTGGTGGAGATGTGCGACAATCCCGCCACCGCCTTCCGGGAGAAGAAGGACTCCTCTCTGACGGTGGGCCTTAACCTGCTCAAGGGCGGGGACGGGGCCGCCTTCGTGTCCGCCGGCAGCACCGGAGCCCTGCTCTCCGCCGCCACCCTGATGGTCAAGCGGGTGCGGGGGATCCGCCGGGCGGCCCTGGCCCCGGTGGTGCCCACCGGCGCGGGCGGCGCGGTGCTCATCGACTGCGGCGCCACCGCCGAGTGTACCCCGGAGTACCTGCTGCAGTTCGCCTTCATGGGCTCCTACTACGCCGAGCGGGTGCTCAAGCGGCCCGAGCCCAAGGTGGGCCTGCTGAACATCGGCGCCGAGCCCTCCAAGGGCACCGACCTGCAGCGGGAGGCCCACGCCCTGCTCACCGACGCGGACAAGGCCGGGCGGATCCACTTTGTGGGCAATGTGGAGGCCCGGGAGGCGGTGTTCGGCCAGGTGGACGTGATCGTGTCCGACGGCTACTCGGGCAACATCTTCCTCAAGACCATGGAGGGCACCGGCGGCTTTATGGCCAAGCAGCTCAAGGCCATGTTTACGAAGAATCTGTTCACCAAGCTGGCGGCGGTGCTGGTGTCCGGCGGGCTGAAGCAGTTCAAGAAGATGATGGACTCCGGCGAGGTAGGCGGCACCGCCCTCATCGGCATTTCCAAGCCGGTGATCAAGGCCCACGGCTCCTCCAACGACTACGCCATCAAAAACGCCATCCGCCAGGCCCGGGACTTCGCCGCCTCCGGCATGATCGACGATCTGGTGGAGAATATCGACCATATGCGCCTGCCGGCCGCCGGTCAAGTGGAAAAAATTTGACTTTCCTATTGACATGTTGGGGAAACTTGCCTATTATCATAGTGCAAACAAGCCGTCACACGACGGACGCGACAGGAGTAGATGAACATGATTTTTGAGAAGATCGCCGCTCTGCTGGCCGAGCAGTTTGGGGTGGAAGCAGACAGCATCACCATGGACACCTCCTTCGAGGATCTGGGCGCCGACTCCCTGGATATCGTGGAGCTGACTATGGCTGTGGAGGAGGAATTTGGCCTGGAGAACATGGACGAGGACGATCTTTCCGGTATCTCCGTTGTGGGTGACCTGGTCAATTATCTGAAAACCAAGCTGGAAGACTGAAACAGAAGGAAACCAGGGGAGCCCCGCCGCCGGCGGGGCTCCCGCTTTGAAAGGAAGGGACAGCGATGGAAGCGCTGGAGGAGAAGCTGGGCTATCGCTTTACAAACCGGGCGCTGCTAGAAAACGCCCTCACCCACAGCTCCTACGCCAACGAGCACAAGGCCAAGGGGGCCCAGAGCAACGAGCGGCTGGAGTTTCTGGGGGACTCGGTGCTGGGCATGGTGACGGCGGACTATCTGTACCGCGCCCACCCCGACCTGCCGGAGGGGGACCTGACCCGCACCCGGGCGGCTCTGGTGTGCGAGGGCAGCCTGGTGGAGGTGGCCCAGCAGCTGGACCTGGGGGCCTACCTGAAGCTGGGCAAGGGCGAGGACGCCGGCGGCGGCCGGGAGCGGCCCTCGATCGTGGCCGACGCGGTGGAGGCGGTGCTGGCGGCGGTGTATCTGGACGGCGGCATCGGCTCGGCCCGGAAGATCATCCAGCGGTTCATTCTGGACCGGGAGGAGGAGAAGAGCGCCAGCCGGGACTACAAGACCGCCCTGCAGGAGCTGGTCCAGCGGGAGAGCGGCCAGGTGCTGGGCTATCAGCTCATCGGCGCGGAGGGCCCCGACCATGCCAAGATCTTCTCGGTGGAGGTGGACCTGAACGGCGCCCCCATCGGCCAGGGCCGGGGCCGCAGCAAAAAAGAGGCGGAGCAGGCGGCGGCCAAAGCGGCCATTGAAAAACTGAAGGGCTGAATCCTCTGGGGACCACAGACGAGCTGTGGTCCCTTTTTTATGGGGCAGCGGCCCAAAAGGGTTTGCATTGAGGGGTATTCCTTGATATAATATTTTATTCAAAAGTTCAGTTTGCAGCGAGGTGGGTGCTTTTGTATTTAAAAGCGCTGAAAATACATAGAGAACCCACCAAACCGCTGTAATGCCTGGAAAATCGTTGATTTGATGGTATGGCTGCCTAATGAATTACACCAATTTTACACCAGTTGAGACAGGGTCTGATATAGCACGTAGGTATAGTACAGTTATAATTGGGGAAGCAGTCGTTTCGATTTTGCCTCTTTTGGCAGAAACGGCCGCTGCAATATAAAAGATTAAAGGGGTTTGGGGATGTACCAAGTAAAGAATACCCCAAAAGAATACTGCAAAAGAAACGCCCGAGACTTACGAGCCTCGGGCGTAATTCTATATTTGTGGTGTGTAAAATTGTTTTCGGTAAAATGAAAATGTAGCAAAGGCTACCCAAAAAGTGAGCACCCCAATGGCAAATAAAAATGAGCCATTGTCAGCACCCGAAATAAACGCTACCCTTTAGGTGGGATAACCCATAAGGGGGTAGCAGAAAGGTGTTACGAATGGCTCAAATCAAGTATATCAAAGACCTCTACGAAAATGAAGAGGCAAGTTTGCGGGAAATATGCCGCATAACCGGCCACAGCTTTGAGACTGTCCGCAAGTACGCCTACCAGGAAAACTGGAGCGAGGACAATCTGCCGGATATTGAGCCACAGAGCTATCCGGTGCTGCAAGACTTCATCCCCATCATTGATAAATGGCTGGAGGAGGACCGAAAGGCCCCCAGGAAACAGCGCCTACCACCGCCTGTGTGATGAGCATGGGTTTACTGGCTGCTATTCCACCGTGAAGAAGTATGTCCGCAAGAAAAAATATGTCATGAAAACTCTGAGTGCCGGGTATCTCCCACTGGAGCACCCCAAAGGCTGGGGACAGGTGGACTTCGGCCTTGCGGAAGGCGAATGGGCCGCTACTGGAGAACGCTTTCCGTTCTATGCGCTGACGATCTCATTCCCCGGCTCTAACAACGGAGTAACGCAAGCGTTCCCGTCTCAAAACCAAGAGTGCCTGCTGGAAGGCATGAAGCGGATTTTTGAGCACATTGGCGGCGTCCCTCCCAGGCTGCGGTTTGACAACATGACCACGGCGGTTGCTCAGGTACTAAAAGATGGTGAGCGTGTCCTTACGGACGGCTTTACCCGCTTTATGCTCCACTACCGTTTCCAAGCTGATTTTTGCAATCCGGCTTCCGGCAACGAAAAAGGCAATGTAGAGAACAAGGTTGGTTACAGCCGCCGCAATGCGTTTGTCCCGGTCCCAGTCATTACCTCGTTTGAGGAATTTAATGAACAGCTCTTGGAGTGGTGCGAAAAGGACGCTGACCGGCTCCACTACAAGCACAAGGTTCCCATCCGGGAACTTTGGGAAGAGGACAAGGCGGCACTTTTAGAGCTGCCGCAGTATCCCTTCTCTGTGTTCCGCTACACGACGCTTACCGTGAGTAAAACAGGCTTTGCAACGATTGAGACGAATAAATACGGGCTATCTCCCATGCTGGCCGGCGAAAAAGTACAGGCCAAAATCTTCTATGACCATGTAGCGTTTTACCACGACCACAGACCGGTTGGACGCTTTCCCAGAAGCTACAAGACCAATGATGAGGTCTACGACTGGACGCAGTATGTGTCCACCCTCTGCAAAAAGCCAGGAGCGATTGAGCATACCCGTTTCTTCCACCAAATGCCGCAACGGTGGCAGGATTATCTTGCTTCCACCAAGGGAAAAGAGCGGAAGAGCGCCCTGCAACTTCTCAGCGAAATCGTTGCTGACGGAAACTCTGAGTTCTGTGATGATGCTCTGGAAATGGCAGCCGCCAATGGCCGGGCCGATGTGGACAGCCTGCGGCAGTGTTATTACATGATTGCCAAGAAGGAGTACCGCCCAGATCCGCTTAAACTCTCCGGAGCCCCATTGCTGAACTACAATCCAAACCTCTCAGCCTATGATGGCCTGATGGGAGGTGAGGCTCATGGCTGAACAGATTGAACAGCTCATGCGGCAAGTGAAGCTGGGCGGCATGGCGAAAGGCTGGCGGAGCGTCCCCTACGAAAATACCGAGCAGTATGTGACCGATCTCTTGACACTGGAATTGCAGGAACGAGAAACCAACCGGATTAACCGCATGGTAAAGACGGCTGGTTTCCGGGTGATGAAGACACTGGATGATTTTGTGTGGAACTCCGCCATTGAACTTCCTGGCGGCTTGCCACAGGAATACATGACCGACCTCCAGTTCCTTGCCCCAAAAGAAAACCTGATTTTTATGGGGAGCGTTGGGACGGGAAAGACCCATCTGGCTACGGCTATTGCTTTGAAAGCCTGCCAGGAGGGGCGGCGTGTCCGCTTCTTTACTGCGGCGGAGTTGGCAAACATCCTGCTGGAGAAGAACACCAAGGGGACCTTGAACAACTACCCGGGTACGCTGAAAAAGGTAGAGCTTGTTGTGATTGACGAGATTGGTTTCGTCCCTCTGCACAAGGATGCCGCTGAACTGCTGTTCCAAGTGATTTCCGATTGCTACGAGCGCAAGAGCCTGATTATTACCTCAAACCTGGAGTTCTCTCAGTGGAACACCGTCTTTGGCGACAACCGCCTGACTGCGGCACTTGTTGACCGGCTTATTCACCACAGCCATATTGTGATTTTCTCTGGGGAGAGCTACCGGCTTACCCAGTCCCTAAACCGCCAGAGAGCATACACTTAGGGTACTCAAAATTAGTGCAAAAGGGCTTTGGACACCGATGTGAGCGTTTGGCCCCCCCAGGGGACTGATGTGAGCATTAGGCCCCCCAGGGTACCCACTCTTGCAAAAGGCCCTCATCTTTCCGGGTACTCAAAAGGTGAGCATTTGGTACTTGGGAAAAGCATTGCTCACGACATGAAATCTGGTGCTGAAGGTGCTCACTTTTTTGGGGCCCTTTTGCTCACATTTTCGTTTGACAAACACACACGGGGGCAATAATCTCGTCCAATCAGAGCAAAGTCGGCCAAACAGGGCAGACAACCAGATACTCAACTGATAAAATAAGGCGATGTGAGGAGGCCGAGCGGCGTCCTGTTTTTTCAACATATTGGTTAGCAATATCTAACTAAAGGAGAGTGCGTTATGTCTGAACCAATCAAGCGCCGCGGGATGAGCGGCAAGGATGTCATCACTGTAGGGATTTTCTCAGCCATCTACTTTGTCATCAACTTCGCCTTCATGCTCCTGGGCGGGCTGCACCCGCTGCTGTGGATTTTGATGCCCGGTTTCATCGCTCTGTTCACCGGCATCCCGTATCTCATGATGTGCGCCAAGGTGCAGAAGGTAGGCTCTGTCCTCCTGATGGGCCTCATCACCGGCCTCATTTACTATGTCACCGGGCAGTTTACCGTGGTGATCCTGGTCTCCTTCGTCCTGGCCTGCGGCCTGGCGGAACTCACCCGGGGCCTCACCCATTACCGGAGCATGGCTGGCAATCTGGTGTCCTTCGTCCTGTTCTCGGTGGGCATGGTGGGCTCCCCGCTGCCCATCTGGCTGATGCGGGAGGACTTCCTGCGGCAGATCACGGAGCAGGGGATGCCGGCGGACTATGTGAATACCTTGGAAGCCCTTTCCTCCAACGTCATGCTGGTGGTGCTGTTCCTGGCTCCCGTCGTGGGCGCCATCATCGGCGGCTTCATCGCCCGGGCCATGTTCCGCAAGCACTTTGAGAAAGCCGGCCTGGTGTGAGATGGAAACAGAGCAGCGAATCTTTGACCCGAGGGCGGGGCTCTGGCTACTGATCGCCGCGAACCTGATCGCCTTTCGTCCCCACGCCTTCTGGCTGGAATTGGCCCTGATCGGACTGCTGCTGGTACTGATACTGGGCCATGGGAGGCTGACCATGGCGGCCAAATGGGCGGTGGGATACTGCGCGCTGGTGGCCTTCCAGCAATTCATCCTGCCAATGTCCCCCATGATCATCGCCACCAGCTTCACCATCTTCGCCACCTACACCCGCCGGATGTTCCCATGCCTAATGACGGGGGCATTGATGCTGACCTGCACCCCGCTGCGATATCTGATCGTAGCCCTGCGGCAGTTACATATCCCCCAGAAGCTGATTGTGGCCATTTCCGTGACGCTGCGGTATTTCCCCGCCATCCGGGAGGAGATAGGCTATATCCGGGACGCCATGAAGCTGCGGAACATCCGGGGCCTTGACCGCCTGGAGTGTACGGTGATGCCTCTCATGGTATCCGCCACGGAGACGGCGGAAGAGTTATCCGCTGCGGCTGTGACCCGCGGGATCGAAAACCCGGCCCGCAAAACCAGCGCTGTATCCCTGCGGATTTCCCCTCTGGACTTTTTGGGGATGCTGGCAGGTCTGGCCTTGCTGGTGATCTCATTTGTGGTACAATAAGGGAGGCAATGACAATGATAAGCATTGACAATGTTTCCTTCGGCTATGGGGAAGCGCAGGAGACGCTCTCCCAGGTCAGCGCCGCCATCGCGCCGGGGGAGTGCGTCCTGCTGTGCGGGGCCTCCGGCTGCGGTAAGACTACGGTGACAAAGCTGATCAACGGCCTGATCCCGGCCTTTACCCCCGGCTGCCGCCTGGAAGGGCGGGTAGAGGTGGACGGACTTGACCCGGGAACGACACCTATGTACGAGCTGGCCCGGAAAGTCGGCTCCGTATTCCAGAACCCCAAATCCCAGTTCTTCAATCTGGACACGGACAGTGAACTGGCCTTCGGTCTGGAAAATGAGGGCCGGCCGCCGGAGGAGATCCGAAGGCGGGTGGCGGATACGGTGGAGGCCCTGCATCTTCAGGAATTGCAGAGGCGGAGCATCTTCTCCCTGTCCGGTGGGCAGAAGCAGTTGCTGGCCTTCGGCTCGGTCTATGCCATGGGCCCGGAGGTTTTTGTGCTAGACGAGCCCACGGCCAATTTGGACCAGGACGCCATCGCTCGGCTCCACGACCAGATCGCCTGTTTGAAACATCAGGGCCGCACGGTGGTGATCGCGGAGCATCGGCTGTATTTCCTTACAGATCTGATCGACCGGGCGCTCTATCTGCGGGACGGGGTGCTGGAGCGTACCTTCACCCGGGCGCAGTTCTGCGCCCTGACCGATAGGGAGCGGGAGGCCCTGGGCCTGCGCACCTTGATACCTGCGGGCTGCACCCTGTCAACTGTGGCGCCAGCCGGTGTGAAAGAAGGCTTGTCCGTAGAGGGCTTGACCTGCGCCTACCGAAAGGAACCTGCTGTGTTTCAAGACCTGTCCTTTTCTGCCCGCCCCGGGGAAGTGGTGGCTATCACCGGACCCAATGGCGTGGGCAAGACCACCCTCTCCCGGTGCCTGTGCGGCCTGATCCGGGAACAGGCTGGACAGATCAGACTGGATGGCAGACCGCTGAACCGAAAGGAGCGGCAGAAGGCGGCGTTCTGCGTCATGCAGGATGTGAACCATCAGCTCTTCTCCGACAGCGTGTGGGGCGAGTGCCGGATGTCCGCACCGGATGCGCCAGACTCAACAGTGGAAGGGGTGCTGGACAGCCTCCATTTGCTGCCCTTCCGGGAGCGCCACCCCATGTCCCTGTCCGGCGGGCAGAAGCAGCGGCTGGCGGTGGCCACGGCGCTGCTGTCGGAGAAACCGATCTTGATTTTTGATGAACCCACCAGCGGCCTGGACTATGCCCGTATGGTGGAAGTGTCCGGGGTGATTCGAAGCCTGGCCCAGCAGGGGCGGATCGTGCTGGTGGTCACCCACGACCAGGAGTTTTTGCAGCGCGCTTGCGACCGGGTGCTGCGGCTCTGAGAGGAGGAGAACCATGCTGGAACGCATCATGGCGGACAATGGCTTTCCCAGCCCCGTAGCAGAGAGTGGAGGATGCCGGGTCTTCCAGTTTCACAGTGAGTCCGGGGAGGGGGTCATGACCCAGTATGACCTGTTTCCCGGCGTCTATCTCATGTATAACGACTTCCACATGGAGAGCTATGACTCCGTGTTCCGCACCACGGAAGATATGCTGTGCATCGACTACTGCCGCCAGGGCCGGATGGAGTACCCGGCGGGGCCGGATGCCTACTCCTACGTGGAGGCCGGGGACTTAAAGCTGGACCGACGGCTGGAGCACCAGGGCCACTTCACCTTCCCGCTCTCTCACTATCACGGCATTACCATCGGCTTCACCCTGCCTCTGGCTGTTCAGTCTCTGAAGGAGTGGGTGCGGGAGTTCCCGGTGGATCTGGTGCGGCTCCAGGAGAAGTTCTGCGCCGGCCGCCACCCCAGGGTGATCCACGGGGCGCCCTCTGTGGACCACATCTTCCAGGAGCTCTATGCGGTGCCGGAGCAGATCAAACTGCCTTACTTCCGCATCAAGGTGCTGGAACTGCTGTTGTACCTGGACGCACTGGAACTGGACGGGAGGACAGAGAAGCCCTACTTCTACAAATCTCAGGTGGAGAAGGTAAAGGCCGCTCACCGCCTGCTGACGGAGGATCTGGAGCGGCACTACACCATCGCGGAACTCTCAGCGCGTTTCTCTATCCCTGCCACAGCCCTGAAGGAGTGCTTCAAGTCGGTCTACGGCCAGCCGGTCAATACCTATATGCGGAACCTCCGCATGGATCGGGCCGCTCTGCTCCTGCGGCAGGAGCCCCAGGCCAGCGTGGCGGAGATCGCCGGACGGGTGGGCTACGACAGCGCCAGTAAATTCGCTGCCGTGTTCAGGGAGGCCAAAGGGAAGACCCCGCTGGAATACCGGCGGGAAGGGCGGTAAATGTTTTCGTCCAAACGGGACCGAACCGGCGCGCCGGAGCGGACAGGAACAAAGTATCTCCCTATAATCGTTGTAGTTAGCGTGAGCGAACTACAACGATTTTTCTTTGAGAGGAGTGCTGTGTATGAAGGAAAGGACCTGGCTTGGCATCCTGCTGTCCTTCGCCGCGCCCTGCCGGGGGAAGATGGCCGCCTCTGTGGTGCTGGCTATTCTCAGCGTTGCGGGTGGCTTTGTGCCATACCTTGGCGTCTATCAGATCATCCGGCTGTTTCTGGAGCGGCAGGCCAGCTGGGAGGGCATCCTGTTCTGGTGCGGCGTATGCCTTGCGGGTTACGCCATCAAGGTGGCGGGCTACGCCTTGTCCACCATGCTGGCCCATGTATCCGCCTACACCATTCTGGAGGGCTTGCGCCTCCAGGCGGCGGACCGGCTTATGGGGGCGCCCCTGGGAGAGGTGGACTCCCGGCCTATCGGCGCCATGAAGAGCACCATCGTGGACCGGATCGAGGACATCGAGCCGCCCCTGGCCCACATGATCCCGGAGCTGAGCTCCAACATCCTGCTGCCCCTGGTGGTGGCTATCGCCATGTTTGCCATCGACTGGAGGATGGGGATGGCCCTGCTGGTGACCATCCCCGTGGCACTGATTCCCATGGCATTTGGGCTGCGGACTTATAACAAAAACTACGCCGCTTACATGGCGGCCAACGCCCATGTGAACAGCGTCATTGTGGAGTATGTGGAGGGTATCCAGGTGGTCAAAGCCTTCAGCCAGGGGGAGCGGTCCTATCAGAAATTCGCCAATGCGGTGAGATCCTTCCGTGATTTTACGATGGACTGGTTCCGCTGCACCTGGGCCTCCATGAACCTGTGCCTGTCCATCCTGCCCACTACCCTGCTGGGGACGCTCCCCATGGGGATCTATCTCTATCAGACAGGGGTGCTGGACCCGGCCCAGGTGACGCTGTGCCTGATGCTGGCGCTGGGGATCGTGACCCCGCTCATGAGCGCCACTGCCTTCATCAACTCCATGAAGAGCATGCAGTTTGCTGTGAAGGACACTCGGGAGCTGCTGGACCTGCCCCAGTTGTCCCAGGTGGAGCGGGACGCGCCCCTCAATGGCTGCGATATTCAGCTGCGGGATGTGTCCTTCTCCTACGGCGGCGATGGGGAAGAAGTGCTCCACCATCTGGACCTGACCATCCCCCAGGGGAAGTTTACCGCTCTGGTGGGCCCTTCCGGCGGCGGAAAGTCCACCATCGCCCGGCTGGCGGCCCGGTTCTGGGATGTGACCGGCGGCTCCATTACCCTGGGTGGGCGGGACATCCGGGAACTGCCTCTGAAACAGCTCTCCCGGGAGATCAGCTTCGTCACCCAGGACAACTTTCTCTTTGACTGCTCCCTAAAGGAGAACATCCGGCTGGGAAGGCCGGGGGCCTCGGATGAGGAGGTGTTTGCAGCCGCCAGGGCAGCCCAGTGTGAGGAGTTCATCGGCCGTCTGGAGCACGGCTGGGACACCGCCGCCGGGGACGCGGGTAAGCAGCTCTCCGGCGGAGAGCGTCAGCGTATCGCCATCGCCCGGGCAATTTTGAAGGACGCGCCCATCGTCATTTTGGACGAGGCCACCGCCTTCACGGACCCGGAGAATGAGGACAAGATCCAGAGGTCCATCATGGCCCTCTCAAAAGGAAAGACCCTGCTGGTGATTGCCCACCGGCTGTCTACCATTCAGAACGCGGATCAGATCGTGGTGCTGGAGAAGGGGCAGATCGTGGACAGAGGCACCCAGAGGGAGCTGCTGGATCGCTGCCCGCTGTATCAGACGTTGTGGGCGGCGCATGTTGGGGCACGGAGCTGGGCCGTGACATCGGGTGAAAAGGAGGGAAACTGAGATGTTTCACAGTGTCGGACGCATATTGAGGTGGGCGAAGGGCTACCGGAGACGCATGATTCTGGGCTTTGTCTGCTCCTTCTTCGCCACCTGGTGTACCGCCGGGCCGGTGATGCTGGCCGCCTGGGCCCTGGGCCGGCTGATCGGGAACGCCTGGGGAGAAAGCGAAATCTCCGCTTCGCTCCCTTGGCTGTGCCTGGTCGGGATCACGGCGCTGATTTTGCTGCGGTTCCTCTTCACCTACTGGAAGAACCGGCTCCAGGAGAGCATCGGCACGGAGCGGGCGGCAGACCAGCGCATGGAGCTGGGGGATGTGCTGAAACGGGTGTCCCTGGGATACTTCGCAAGGAACAACCTGGGGGACATCCTGACCGCCCTCACCACGGAGCTGAGCACGCTGGAACTTCAGAGCATGAAGATGGTGGACGCGGTGATCAACGGCTATATCCAGGTGGCGGTAATCCTGCTGTGCGTGGCCATCTTCTGCCCGCCCGCGGCCCTGGTGGCGCTGGTCGGCGTCTTGGTTTCCGCCTTTGCCCTGCGGGGCATCGGCCGGCAGAGCGCCCGCACCGCCCCGGTGGGCCACCGGGCCCAGGAGGCTCTCTCCGGCGCGGCCATCGAGTACATCCACGGCCTGCCGGTGGTGAAGTCCTTCGGCCAGGACGGGGTATCCGTCCAGCGGTTCCGAGAGGCATGCCGGGACAACAAGGCCATCCGCATCAAGAATGAGTTTGGATTCGTGCCCTGGAATTGCCTGCACCTGTTTGCTCTGCGGGCTGCGTCCGTGGGGCTGGTCCTTACCGCCGGGCAGCAGGCTCTGGTGGGGGCTTTGCCGCTCCCGTATTTCCTGATGATCGCCCTGTTCTCCTTCACTATCTTCGGCAGCGTGGAGGCCATCAACGACGCGGCACACGTCCTGTCGGTGACTGACTCGGTGCTGGACCGGCTGGAGGAACTGGAGCACACCGACTTCATCGACAAGGACGGACGGGAGATCACCCCGGAGAAGTTCGATGTGGCCCTCTCCCATGTGTCCTTCGGCTACGGCCAGCGGGAGGTGCTCCACGATGTGACCTTTACCGCGCCCCAGGGGACCACCACCGCCATCGTGGGGCCTTCCGGCTCCGGCAAGAGCACCATCTGCAATCTGGTGGCCCGGTTCTACGATGCGGACAGCGGGACCGTGTCCGTCGGCGGCCGCGACGTACGGGAGTACACGTGCGAGAGCCTGCTGCGGAACATCTCCATGGTCTTTCAGAATGTGTATCTCTTCCAGGACAGCGTGGAGAACAACATCAAGTTCGGATGCCCCGACGCCACCCATGAGCAGGTGGTGGCCGCCGCCAGGGCCGCTTGCTGCCACGACTTCATCATGGCCCTGCCAGATGGGTATGACACAGTGGTCGGGGAGGGCGGCTCCACCCTTTCCGGCGGGGAGAAGCAGCGCATTTCCATCGCCCGGGCCATCTTGAAGGACGCCCCTATTGTCATCCTGGACGAGGCTACAGCCTCGTTCTTTTATACACAACTTTGCGCCTGAAAAATCAGGAGAGGAAAGCCGCCGGTTAGACGGCCTCCGTCCTGACAACACTCAACTTCGGACGGTTCGCTTCGATAAAGTCCAAAATCCGTTGGTGCTGGTCTGCAAAGTTAAATTCCACATCAATTTGTTTTCCCTCGTAAATGTTAATCTGTTTAATCAAGGCAACAACAATACCGCGCTCCAAATGGTCGATGTTCTTGTACTTCAAAAAAGTTTGCAGGTACGGGTCGTCGGAAGTAATACCGTTTGAAACAAAGGTCTGTTCCTCTTGAAGATTAGCAATCGTCTGTCGGATTTCTTCGGCCTGTTCTTCAAACTTCGCTTTCATACGGTGGTATTCTTCCCGTGTCAAGTCGCCGCTTTTCCAGTCGATATACAGGCTGTCACAAAGGTTTGTCACCTTATGAAGTTCCTGCTCCTTGGTTTTAAGCTGCTTCTCGATCCTCGTTGATTGATTACGCACTACGGGGGCTTGGTTGATTTCATCAATAATTTGTGTAAGGGTTTCACAGAGGGCAATCTGTTTTTTAACGGTTTCAAAGACTACCTGCTCTACAAGTTCGTCCCGGATGGTGTGGCTGGTGCATAAACCTCTGTTCTTCATAATGTACGTTTTACAGCTATAATAAGTGTACCCCTTGGAAGTCCGGCGCGTCATGCCTCGCTTGCAATCTCCACAGCGGAGAAAGCCGGAGAACAGGTACACCGTTTTTGCTTTCGGGGAAGTACGCACATTCCGTTCCAAAAGTTCCTGCGCCCGGTCATAGGTTTCTTGGTCGATAATGGCCTCATGGGTGTTTTCCACCCAGAACCAATCTTCTTCCGGGATCGGGACAATGGTATGAACCTTATAGCTTTTTACTTGGTGCCGTCCTTGTACCATGTGGCCTAAATACGTCGGGTTTTTCAGCATATTCACAATGGTGCGGTCGCTCCAATAGACCTTGCCTGTCTGCGCATGGGGATTGTGATAGTTCAATCCCAACTGTTGCTTATAGGCTGTGGGGCTTGGAATACCTAAATCAATCAGTTTTCTTGCAATCGCGTTTTTGTTCATGCCCTCATATACATACCATCTGAAAATGTCTTGCACAACAGGGGCGGTTTCAGGATTGACGATTAGCTTATGATAGTCGTTCGGGTCTTTCAGATACCCATACGGGGCGAAAGCTCCGATAAACTGTCCTTGGCTACGCTTCATATCCAAAACGCTGCGGATTTTGATTGATGTCTGGTAGCAATGCTGGTCGTTCATGTAGCTTTGCATCTTGGTGGCAATGCTGCTGATTTCTTCGGGCCGTAGGTAGCTGTCCAGTGCTGGAAGCTCTACGGAGATAAAACGAACATCCAGAGAAACGAACACATATTCCAAATAGTGACCGCACTCATAGTCATTTCTGGACAATCGGGAAAGGTCTTTGACGATTACGCAGTTAATTTTTTTTGCGTAGATGTCGGACAAAAGCCTTTGAAAATCCTCCCGGTCGCTGTCGGTTCCCGTCCGGCCATCGTCCTGATAGTCGCCTACCACTTGGATTTCCGGGTGCTGGGACAGATAGTAGTCCAGTATGGCGTCTTGGTTCTCAATGCTGTAACTTACGTCGTGTCCGTCCTCTTTGGAAAGCCGTTTGTATTTTCCGCATTTCCAAATCTTTTTGCCGTTCTCTGTGAATGTGTTGTTAGAAGATTTTCTGCCTCGTTTCACGATACCTCCAATCCTCTATAATCACAATACGATTATAGCATAAAAAGGCGGGAAAATCAGCTTCTTTTCAGCCCAATAAAGTAATTTTTGAGAAGGCTGTCAAGGCTGTTCCCCTTGTCGGCAAAGTGAATAGAAACAACCGCATCCCCACAGCGAAAGCAGTAGGGATTTTTGATTTTTTCCAGATAGTCCATCATGCGCTGTTCAGGCGGCAGGGACGTATCAACGACAACAGAACGGATGTCCACAAGGTCGTCCTTGTTGACCTCTTTTATATTTTGCTGGCGCATACGAGCCAGCGCATCACTACTAATCACAGTGTCCTCCTTTCCGAACTGAAAGAGGACGGCATTGTTTGTTGCCAAAAATGGACTATAAACGGACGGCTGTTGGCACAGCTCCACGGGAATTTCACCCCGGCCCATGCTGATGGGTGCGCCGCGCAATGCTGTGAGGGCGTTCAACGCGGGAGTCTCATTGTCTTGCCTGTGCTTCATCGCCCACAGGTTGCCACACCTGTTTTACGGTCTGGTGTTTATCGCTCACCCGTTACAGTGGCCCCGTCCTGCGGGCTTGAAACGGCGTCATGGCGCATCGTCCGATTGGCTCAACACAGACAGATCGTGTCCGTCTGTCCTATGATGCGCCGCCGTTATCTTGCGGGCATATTTGTCAAGGTGCAGCCTGCGGCCTCCGGGTCAGCGAAAACGTGGAAAGGAAGAAATAAAGACATTTCCGTTTCCGGGGCCGGTTCCGTCACTCTATCGTGACAACGATGGAATGAATGAGCTTGATCTGCAATCGACGCTTCATGTACTCGTCCACGTCATAATGCACATTGCCGCTTCCGTCGATGTACTTTCGGACACACAATTTGTTTATGTACCCGTCGTAATGGCGCAGAATGCGGTCAATCGCATCAACGTCACCGGCGCAGGCTGCGTCAATTACAGCATCAGACAAAGGGGCAAAGCCCTTATAGCTCGGCTGCTTCATTTCCTCAACCTCCCTCCGGCATGATTGCCATCAGCTTCACTCGCAGTTCTTTCAGCGTCTTTGTCCTGTGGCGCTGTACGGCGCTTTTGGACATTCCCATGAGCCTGCCGATCTCCACGTCATTCAGCTCCATAACACAATGCAGGATCAAGATACTCTGTTCCTGCTGGGGCAGTACGGCAAAGGCTTCGGCTACAAGCTCGTTGTCGATCCGCAGGTCGTACCCGTGGGAATGAAAGATATAGCTTTCACACGGATAGTCGTCCCTGACCGAGAGCTTGTCCCAGTCCGCGGGGGAAAGCTCGTCCAGAGATATTTCCATATCCCGGCGGCGCTGCATCTCCCGCAGATAGTCAATGGCTTCATGGTAGAGAACCAGCTTGCAGTAACGGTCAAACTGGCCCCATTCGCCAAAT
Source organism: Flavonifractor sp. An306 (assembly GCF_002159455.1). Lineage (GTDB taxonomy): Bacteria > Bacillota > Clostridia > Oscillospirales > Oscillospiraceae > Flavonifractor. Next base: position 22,502 of record NZ_NFIQ01000007.1, on the reverse strand, counting down.
TTGCGGTTGGGTGTTTCCATCTTCTCACCCCCTTTCTGTGGGGGATTAGGTGGGTTCCTCCCTTTCCGCACATAGAGCGAATGGAAATCGTTCTGCGGCCCGCTAAACGCCTCCTTTTTGAAATTTTTTTGAGAGAATTATTCGCCGCTGATACAGGCCGCAGAAAACAACAAATTTCGCCCGGCAGGTCATAGACCCACCGGGCGAAAGTGAAAGCAATATGAAGATAATTTACATGATATAGTTCATACTCATGGCCGCTTGTCCCCGCTGCCGAGGAAAGGCTTTTTAGGGGCGGTGCAACCCCTGTCTTATTTTGTCGAAACGCTTTTGGCTTCATGGCGGCTCCCTCCGTGGGCCGCCGATCCTGTCATCGTCAGGGCGTCGTCAGTTTGAGGGCAAAGAGAACGGCGGCCTTGATTTTCTCAAAACCGCCGAAAAAGAAATATAGGCGTGTCTATACGTCTACTGCACGACGGCTTTTTTTCTTTGCCGTCGTGCGGCAGTATTTACAAATATTTTCTTTCCAAATCGGTGATTTTTCCTGATTGAATTTCTGCAATATGCTCTTTGATTTGCTCTACCGGCCAATCCCACCATTTCATTTTCAGCAATGCTGCTATATCGTCGTTTGAAAAGCGTTTTCGTATTGGTTTAGCCGGAACGCCACCCACGATAGTATAGGGGGGAACATCTTTTGTCACAACAGCTCTTGTGCCAATGATAGCACCGTCTCCAATAGTTACTCCTGCGAAGATCACTGCCTCATATCCAATCCAAACGTCATTTCCGATAACAATGTCTCCTTTATTGTCCCACGCATCGGTTATATGGCTAACGTCAAGGCCCCATTCCTCAAAGAAGATAGGAAAAGGATAAGTCGCGAGTGAAGTCATACTATGATTAGCACTATTAAATAAAAAACGTGCGCCACAGGCAATGGAGCAAAACTTTCCGATAATCAACTTGTCGTGGTTAATAGGATAATGATAAAGAACATTATTCTTTTGAAAATCAACGGGATCATTTACAAAATCGTTATACATGGTATAGTCACCAACAACAATGGCGGGGTTGGTGATAACATTTTTCAAGTAGACGGTTTCTTTATCGCTGCTTCGCGGATATATTTTCTCTGCTTGCATAATTTTCCCTTTCTCTCTTTAGTCAATAAATATATTCTTAGTTGCGCTTCTATCATACTGCTGCAACAACAAGTTTTCTATCCACCAAATGATACCGAACCAATCTATATAAAAAGCAGGGGCTGCGAAATGCAACCCCTGCCACTTATTTCTGATAAATAATTTTTCTTATGGCATATACGGACAAACAATACTTCTCGGCTAACCGTTCCATAGAAATACCTTGTTGATATTCGTCTACGATTTTGCGGTTCCGTTGCAGTAATTCTCGTCGATAGCCCGATACTTCTCCCCATTGCTTTTGCTGTGCTTGATCGGTTGGTACATAAATATATCCACCTTGAATATAGCTTTGCAGCTCTTTGACAAGTTTTTCGGGAAGAAGAACCCTTGCATTGATATATTTCATGTTGGCTTCCTCCTTGATGGCATTATCAAGTAAGCAAAGCCAGCATAATGAATTATGCGACGCTGTTTACTCCATGCAACTGTCGCATCTTACTGGCTTTGCATGGAGCCACGCTTCGTTTCGTTTTGTCATTGATACCACTTCTTTCTTCGTTCAAACGTTATTATTATATCACGGAAAGACATCCTATGCAAGAAGCCCCAAATCAGATTATGAATTATAAAGTTTAATTCACCTGCATATAACAACATTCCATCGGGCAAATATGAATTATACAATGTAAATGGGTGATGTTATATGGCGAAAGTAGAAGATTGCCCCGGCTTTGAAACTTTCGGCGCGGATGTAAAGGCTGCGCGGAAAGCCCGACATCTGGCGCGTAAGGCGCTGGCGGAAATGGTAGGTATTGAGTGGCGGTATCTCGCCAACATTGAGAATAAAGGGACAATCCCCAGCCTCCCGGTCGTAATCCAGCTTATCAAGACCTGCGGGCTTCCTGTGGAACGGTATTTCAATCCCGAAGTGCTGCGCTCGGAAAGTGAGCAGCGCCAGCGGGTCGGCCACAAGCTGAAACTCTGTCCCGAAGAATACCTGCCGATCATCGAGGGCGCGATTGACGGGGCCATTAAAATTGAACAGCCAAAGAAGAAAGAAACGGGGGATGCCTGAAAACCATCCTCTGTTTTCTTTTGTTTGCGAGGGACGCGGAAGCGTCCTTTATTTTTTGCACTTTTTTCAGGAGAAGCCCGTATTTTGCGGGCAGTTTAAGGCGTTCGGGACGTTCTATTAGCGGAGAAGAACAAAAACAGCAAGCATAGGAAGTGTAGCCACACTTCCGAAAAACGCACCGTCCCGCCCCTGCCGGGCCGTCCGTTTTGCTTGTTGGGGAAATCCCCAAACCCCTTTGCCGGAAAGGAGCGTGAAACGCAATGGCAAACCGAAAGCGTCAAATCGTGCTGCGCGTCCCGGTGACGCCGGAAGAACGGGCCATCATCCAGCAGAAAATGGCCCAGCTCGGCACAAAGAATTTCTCGGCCTATGCCCGGAAAATGCTGATTGACGGGTATATCATCCACATGGACACCAGCGACATCCGGGCGCAGACTGCGGAGCTGCAAAAAATCGGCGTCAACGTCAACCAGATTGCGCGGCGTATCAACAGTACCGGGGCTGTGTACGCGCAGGACGTTGAGGACATCAAGGGGGCGCTGGCACAGATATGGCAATTACAAAGATCCATCCTATCAAGGTAAATCTGAAAGCTACCCTTGACTACATCGAAAACCCGGACAAGACGGACGATAAAATGCTGGTATCGTCCTTTGGCTGTTCCTACGAAACGGCGGACATTGAATTTCAAATGCTGTTAGATCAGGCGTTCAAGAAAGGCAACAATCTGGCCCACCACCTGATACAAGCCTTTGAGCCGGGCGAAACCACGCCGGAGCAGGCCCATGAGATCGGGCGGCAGCTTGCCGACGAAGTGCTGCAAGGTAAATACCCCTATGTGCTGACTACCCACATAGACAAGGGCCATCTGCATAACCACATCATTTTTTGTGCCGTGGATATGGTACAGCAGCGCAAGTACATTTCCAACCGGCGCAGCTACGCCTACATCCGGCGAACCAGTGACCGGCTGTGCAAGGAAAACGGCCTGTCCGTCGTGAAGCCGGGCAAGGACAAGGGGAAGTCCTACGCCGAATGGGACGCCCAGCGCAAGGGCAAGAGCTGGAAAGCCAAACTGAAAATTGCTATCGACGCGGCCATCCCGCAGGCCAAAGGCTTTGACGACTTCCTGCGGCTCATGCAGGCGCAGGGCTATGAAATCAAACCGGGCAAATTCGTTTCTTTCCGCGCTCCCGGTCAGGAACGCTTCACCCGCTGTAAGACCTTGGGTGAGAACTACACCGAGGAAGCCATCACCCGCCGGATCAAGGGGCTGGCCGTGGACAGAGGCCCAAAACGGAAAGCCACAAAGGAAATCACTTTACGGATTGATTTGGAGAACAGCATCAAGGCCCAGCAGAGCGCGGGCTATGCAAAGTGGGCGAAAGTCCACAACTTGAAGCAGGCCGCCCGGACGCTGAATTTCCTGACTGAACACGGCATAGACGACTATGCGGCGCTGGAAAGCAAGGTGGCCGAAATCAGCGCGGCAAACGACGAGGCCGCCGCTGCGCTGAAAGCGGTGGAACGCCGCCTATCCGATATGGCGGTGCTGATAAAGAATATCTCCACCTACCGGCAAACCCGGCCCGTGGCGCTGGAATACAAAAAGGCCAAAGACAAGGCCGCGTACCGGCGCGAACATGAAAGCCAGCTTATCTTGTATGAGGCAGCGGCAAAGGCCATCAAGGACGCAGGCGTGACAAAGCTCCCCAATCTGGCCGCCCTGAAAGCCGAATACCGAAAGCTGGACGAGGAAAAGGAACGGCTGTACCAGAAGTACGGCGAAGTGAAAAAGGAACTGGCCGACTACGGCATCATCAAGCAGAATGTGGACAGCATTTTGCGAGTGACGCCCCATCAAGAAAGGACACAAGAGCTATGAGCATACCGAGAATGAATTACCAGCAGTACCGCAAGGCCCGGAAGCTGACGCATGAGTGCTGCAATTACTGTGACGGGAACTGCCTGCTTTTGGACGATGGAGAGGAATGTGTGTGCGTCCAGAGCATTTCCTATTCGCTGCTGTGCCGGTGGTTTCGGGCCGCCGTCCTCCCGCTGGACGCGGCCCTGTGCGCCGAGATCAGCAAGAGCCGGGACGAGGTGAAACGCTGCGTCGAGTGCGGGGCCGTGTTCACGCCGAAGTCCAACCGGGCCAAATACTGCCCCGATTGCGCGGCGCGGGTGCGCCGGAAGAAAGAAGCCGAACGGCAGCGACAAAAATACTGGCAGCTTTCCGGGAAATGAGCTGCACCAGAGGTAGATTTTTTCAAAAAGATACGATAGACTATAATTATCCCCGCGAAAGAGAGGTACATAGCAATGGGTGAATTGATAAATACTAACGCGATCCAGCTATTTGAAGATAAAAAAATCCGTACCGCATGGGACGAAGAACAAGAAGAATGGTACTTTTCCATTGTGGACGTTATTTCCGTTTTGACCGGCACAGAAAATCCCCGCCGGTATTGGAGTGACTTAAAGCGGAAGCTGAAAAAAGAGGGTGCGGTTGAGTTGTACGAGAAAATCGTACAACTGAAAATGCTGTCCTCCGATGGGAAAAGGTATAAAACTGACGTTGCCAATACAGAACAGCTATTGCGGATTATCCAGTCTGTCCCCTCCCCGAAAGCCGAGCCGTTTAAGGCATGGCTGGCAAGGGTGGGCCGGGAACGGATTGACGAAACTATTGACCCGGAACAAGCCATTGACCGGGCGTTAGAAACCTATCTGAAAAAAGGCTATTCCGAGGAATGGGTACATCAGCGCCTTTTGGCAATCCGCATCCGCAATGAGCTGACAGACGAGTGGCAAAAGCGCGGCGTGGAAAAGGGAAAGGAATATGCAATCCTGACTGACGAGATTTCCCGCGCATGGTCGGGCATGACAACCCGGCAGTACAAGAAACTGAAAGGCTTGAAAAAAGAAAACCTCCGGGACAACATGAGTGATCTGGAACTGGTTCTGACAATGCTTGCCGAAGCTACCACAACGGAGATTTCTAAAACTGTAAAGCCCGCTACTTTTTCTGAAAATCAGAAAGTGGCGCAAAAAGGCGGTTCGATTGCGGGAAATACCCGGAAAGAGATTGAAGATACAACAGGAAAGCCGGTGATTACTTCCCAAAACGCCAAAGACTTCCGGCAGCTTATAACGGATATTGTAGAGGACGCCGCCGCCATGCCAGAGCAAACAGAGGAAAAAGACGACAACAAGGATGAATAACGCCTGCATTCTACGCATTTAGGCCGCTAAAAGTCCCGCCGCAGCGGGCTTCTGGCGAACGATTGACGGGGCGGCAATAGGATTTATCCAATCCCCGCCGAAACAGACTTCTAAATGCGTAGAAAACAACCCATAAGAAAGCGCCGGACGCGGCGGCCTGCTGGCCCTGCGCCCGGCGTTTTCTCATAGGCTGTCCTTTAGGATGGCCCGGATCAGCTTGTTTTGCAAGCGGTGTTTCATGTACTCGTCCAACCGCACATGAGGCGTCCCGTCCAGCTCGTAGAGCGTCCGGGTACACAGCTTGTTTATGTAGCCGTCGTAGTACCGCAAGATGCGCTCCATTGCCAGCGGATCACCAGCGCGGGCCTCTGCAAAGACTGACAGGGGCAGAAGCACCCTGCCGTGGAATGTGGGCTGCTTCATTTCGCGTTCCTCCCTCCGCTGTCCCCCAATCTGTGCCGCAGTTCGTTCAAAGTCTTTGTGCGGTGGCGCTGGACGGCGCTGCGGGACATCCCCACAAGGCCGCCGATCTCGCCGTCCGCCATAGCCGCGACAAAACGCAGAATTAAAATCTGCTGCTCCTGCTCCGGCAGGCTGGCAAAGGCTCCGGCCACCAGCTCGTCCCGGATATGCAGGTCATAGCCAAAGGCCGAGAACATAAAACTATCGCTGGGGTATTCATCCAGTGTACAGAGCTTGTCCCATTGCGCCGGGGAAATATCTTCTAAGGATGTTTGTCGGTTACGGTATCGCTGCATTTCCCGCAAATAATCAACGGCTTCATGGTACAGAACCAGCTTGCAGTAATGGTCGAGTTGACAGCGTTCCACATAATTAGGAGTGTATTCTTTCATCTTCTCACCCCCGATCTGCGGGAGAGTGAGAAGTAAAAGCTGCTGATACCACTCCTTTCACTGGCAGCAATGTGGCGGCCCCGGCCCGCACCGAATAACCGCAGGAAACAACAAATTTCGCCCGGTAGGTTGCAGACCCACCGGGCGAAAACGGAAGCGATATGCAGTTGATTTACATGGTATAATACATATTGGCAGGCGCTTTTCCCCGTAGATGGGGACGGATTTTTTTTGATAGCGCATACCCCGTTGTATTCTGTCGAAACGCTCTTTGCTTCATGGCGGCTCCCTCCGTGGGCCGCCGATCCTGCCAACGTCAGGGTATTGTTCTTTGTAATGGCACAGAATACGGCGGCCTTGATTTATTCAAAGCCGCCATGCTTTAGTTAGGCGCAGGAAAAGGGCTGCTGTACGACGGCTTTTTTTCTTTGCCGTCGTCCGGCAGAAATTGGGGTATCTTTATTTTGATATTATTTTAAGGCCCAATTCTCGCAGAAATCTCGCAGGGAAACAGGTTTTGACAAAATTCCCCCCTTGAAATCTCACAAGTTTGTGACATTTCAAAATTTCAGAATGATAGCTTGTCGTTCCTGTCCACAAAAGATAAGATAAAAGAAATTCCAAAAAAGCACTTCATCGTGAGGTTTCTGTGACATTTGATTGGTACACTATAAAGAAAAGGATGTGAGCGAATGAGAATTTTAGTGGTTGAAGATGACCGCCTTTTGAATAGGGTCAATTTATACTAAACCACACCGACTGCGCTTTAACGCACCCACGCATTTCTGCGTGGTTTTCTTTTAGACCTGTACATTCGCAGGTTCGTCAGTCCGCCCGCCAAAGCGAACATTCTAACCATAGGTATCTTATAGACCCTCGGCCTATAGGTAACACAGTCTGCCGCCAGACCACTTTCGACCACTTTTGGCAGTGGTTACGGTTACTCTCAGCCTTTGTCATGGGGCTTCGTACAAAAGCCATTACAGCTAATGCACGCCCATCAAGGGTAGGCGTTTCAGGGCGTTACCCCGTCATTCCACCTATCAAACTATCAGTTCTCCGAACAACGGAAAACCGTTGCCCGTGCGCAGACTTTTTACCGCCTGCGAACGAGTCGCACTGACCCAAAAATCCTCGGCGCTTTTTTCGCCCTCGCCCTTGGTGTTGCAGATCAGCGTGTTTACCAGCTTCAAAATGTCTTTCTCGCTGTGGATATAGCGGAACGGGTTATACCGCATACTCTTGGAAAAGTTAATGGTATTCAGCACCTTTACCCGGTAGCCGCTGCGGACAAGGAGCTGGCCCACCTCACCGATCAGGCTGCCCTTGGGATCGGTTATCACAAATGAGGTTGGGTAGTCTTTGGACACGCATTGCATAAGGTTGGGTTTTACGAAAAATCTCGTCTTGCCGGAGCCGGAACCGCCGATTACCAGAACATTTTTATTCCTTGCGGTTTTGGGGTCTTTGGGCCGGTTATTCATGGTGAGCCGTTCCGTCTGCGTCAGCAGAATGTTGTTGTCAAAGTTGGGGTCGATGTACGGGGCAATATCTTTGGCCGTCCCCCAACGGGCGCTGCCGTATTCCTCGCCCTTGCGGTATTTCTTGGCGTTCTTGCTTTTGCAGTACACCATGAGCCGCAGGGCGGCGGCACCGGCGACGCCGATCAGCAGGTCAAAAGGGTGGAAGCTGGGGGCGGCGTTTGCAAAGGCCGCCGAACAGCCGTCCATGAAGTGCAGCAGCTTTTCCGACAAGTCCACGCCTGCCGCCAGCCGGTATGCCTGCCCCAGCTTCCCGAACAGGTAAACGAAAATCAGGTACGGGAGATTGGACAGGATCAGTTTTTTTACTTCTGGTTTCACAGTGACAGCCCCCTTTCCTTGACTTTCTCCTTGGCCCGCTGCTGCGTCTTGGCCGCAGCCTTTTGTTTCAGGGCAGATAGGGTCTTTCGGATTGAGGGCCGTTCCTCCCGGCTTAACTTCTTGGCCGTGAACTCCTTGAACGCCTGTTCCAGATTGTCGGCCTGCTTGGTCTTGAAAATCACGATATAGCGCGGCGGGTGGGTGGAACTGTCTTTCCGCAGCGTGTAGTCAATATCGTATTTCTTGGCGCAGGGCTTGAACAGGCCAATATTCGCGTCGGTGATTTCGATGTTGGAGAGGGCCGAACCGTCCTTTTTGAGCTGCCGCAGGCTTTGGTGGCCGTGGTGGGGCTTGGCTTTGCCCTTTTGCCGGGCGGCCAGAAATTTCTTCATGGCCGCCTGCAATACTTGGCCGGTCAGCTTCCCGGTTTTCACCGCTAACGCTATGGTTTTCTGGTCTACTTCTTCCTGCAACTGCTATCCCTCCTATTACAATAAATTTGGACAGGAAAGCCGGGCAGCCAGTCCGGCTTTCTCTCCATCTCGTGCCTAAGCTACAATAAGGGGAGCAACTGGCTGACCAATCCCTCCTTGGGCTTTTATGTCCGTTCGAAAGACTGTCAGCCATCCTCTTGTTGCAGCGTTCGATTTGAGCAGGTTGAGCCACCGGATACCGGAGAGTTCGTGTCACCCAATAGATTGAATCGGCAACGAGAAAAGATGGATTTCCGGTTGCAGATTCTTGGTATTGGAGGAATGTGAATGAACTGTGTTGGCATCGATGTTTCCAAGGGCAAGAGCACGATTGCAGTCATGCGGCCTTTTGGAGAAGTAGTGGTTTCACCCTTTGAAGTGTGCCACACCGCCAGTGAACTGAGTGAGCTGGCAAGGCTGCTCAAAAGCCTGGACGGTGAGACCCGTGTGGTGATGGAATCCACGGGCAATTACCATGCGCCGGTGGCCTGGCTGCTCCACGGCGCGGGGCTTTATGTTTCTGTAGTCAATGCAATGCTGGTGCACGACTACGGGAACAACAGTTTAAGACGGGGCAAGACCGACAAGAAGGATGCCGTGAAGCTGGCCAACTACGGTCTTGACCACTGGCTCACACTTCCGAGATATGTCCCGGAAGAAGATGCCCGGCTCATGCTGAAGACCTGCTACCGTCAGTACCAACAGTATTCCAAAGTACAGACCATGCTGAAAAACAACTTGATCTCCCTGCTGGACACCGCTTTTCCTGATGCAAACCGCCTGTTTACCAGTCCGCCCCGCGCCGATGGCAGCGAAAAGTGGGTGGACTTTGTAGCTGCTTTCTGGCATTGCGAATGTGTCTGTGGCCTGTCTAAGAAAGCCTTTACCACCAAGTACCAGAAGTGGTGCAGAAAGCACAGCTACAATTTCAGTGAAGATAAGGCGCTGGACATTTATGTCTCCGCCTGTGGACGCTTCGGTGTCATGCCGAAAACAAAGACGGCAAAACTTTTGGTAGAACAGGCCATTTCCCAACTCCAGGCAACTTCCGCCGCATTAGCTGCTCTCAAACAGGAGATGCAGTCTCTGGCAGCTTCTCTGCCAGAATATCCTGTAGTGATGGGGATGTTTGGTGTTGGCCCCACACTCGGCCCCCAACTCATAGCTGAAATTGGAGATGTGCGCCGTTTTCATTCCAAGAAAGCGCTGGTGGCCTTTGCGGGTATTGACGCCCCGCCATACCAATCCGGCCAAATAGATGTCCGCAGCCGCAGCATTTCCAAGCGGGGATCTGCCTCCCTGCGCAGGACACTTTTTCTGGTGATGGGCGTCCTCCTGCAATGCGCTCCAATGGATGAGCCGGTCTACCAGTTCATGAACAAGAAACGCTCTGAGGGCAAGCCATACCGTGTCTACATGATGGCATCCGCCAACAAGTTCCTGCGCATCTACTACGCCTCTGTGAAAGCCTACTTGGATTCTCTGGAGCACAACTAATTTTCGTGTCATACCATCTGGTTGGCCGCCGTTTCGATTTTGAGATGCTCAGCGGCTTGATTTTGTGTTGTCTTTTTGCCGCTCCCTCAAATCTGAAATTTCTACTTGACTTTTGTTAGCAGGTCTTTGGAAGTCCAGCAGGCAGGCGGCGGGATGGCTTAAATCCGCACCCGCAGGCCGGAAAGGTCGTCGGCGCGGACGCCTACCAGATACCAGTCCTCGGCCATTTCAATGCGGGTGGGCCGCCATTTGCCGCCCACCATCACGTCAAAGGTTTCTCCACAGTGCAGCCCGCCATAGTAGTCTGCCAGATCAAAGCGGATGTCGTAGCGGTCTGCCTGTTCGTCAAAGATCAATGCACCCTGTTTCATAGGGCCGTCCTCCTTTCAGATTTTCCCGGTCGCCATATCATGGGCCACAAGGGAAGAATAGTAATTCCCAATCGTGGACGGGGCATTGAACAGCGCCGCTCGTAGATACTGCTTGATGTTTCGGATTTCCGTGGTGTTCTTGTTCAGGCAATCCAGCACGAAACGGATGTGTTCGCTGTCCAGCTTCATAAACTTGGATTTCACCAGTTCCGCCGGATAGTCGTCACCGGCAACACGGATGGTCTTGCGCCGGGTGCAGACGGTTTCAAGGATCAGGTCTACAATCTCGTCCAGACGGTCGCCGTCATAGGGCAGATCGGCTTTCAGAATGTCATAGCTGATATTGTCCTTGATGATTTCCTCATACACCCGGTATGCCTCATTCGCATCCTTTCGCTTCCGTTCCGGCGGCTGTACCGCCTTGCCCTCCGCAGGAGAGGGGTTTGGGGAAAGGATAGGAATGGATTGGGTACTTGATAGATCAGTAATTGATTTTTCTTTACTTGATATATCTTTATTTATTTGCATTGGATTTCCCGATACCGGGTTTTCCGACGTTGGATTATCCGATGTTGGATTTTCCAACACCGGTTTTTCCAATCCCGGCTGTTCTTCATCCTCTGCCTCTGGCCGAGGCTGCGGCTGTTCGTAGATGGTATAAACCATGTCGGCCATCTTGCCCTTGCCGTCCCGGTTCTGCTGGCGGGTGATATACCCGGCCTTTTCCAGTTCCCACACCGCCGTCCGTATGGCGTCGATGCTTTCCCGGTTGATAAGGGACAAGCCTTTCAGCGTATAGTCCCAATTTTCCGGCAGGGACAGCATTTGCGAAAGCAGCCCCTTGGCTTTCAGGGACAGGTCTTTGTTTCGCAGGTGGTGGTTACTCATTACCGTGTAGCCCCGGTTTTTCTCCACACGAAAAACTGCCATCTCGTTGTCAACTCCTTTCACTTGGAATAGAACCGCGTCAAGGGCGGTGAGCTTGCCCGGCTGGTAGGGACACTCTGCATACATGCAAAACTGGTATTTCCAGTCGGGACGGTAGAAACGGCAGTCGCCGCAATCCTCCGGCGCTCCGGCGTCGCCGCTGTCGTAGTGGTCGAAACCGGGCTTGCCTTGCATGAGGCTTTCAAAGGCGCGGTCGCTGCCGGATGTGAAATACATGGCGTCGCCTCCTTTCGGCTCTGGGAATAAAAAAGACGCCTTTCTCGTTGCAGACTAACGAAAAAAGCGTCTTAGTGTGATTATAGAGCCGTTTAATTGTCTTTAGATTTTTTGAAAAGTCCCGTATTTATGCGGGTTTGCGCCGGTTGTGCTAATGGGAACGAGGCTACAGCCAGCGTGGACCCGGAGAACGAGCACCTGATCCAGCAGGCCCTGTCCGCCCTGACCAGGGGGAAGACGATCCTCACCATTGCCCACCGGCTGGCCACCATCCGGAACGCCGACCAGATCCTGGTGGTGGAGGATGGCCGCATCGTCCAGCGGGGCACCCATGAGGAGCTGATGGTCCAGGGTGGGCTGTACCGGCGGTTCATTGAGATCCGGGAGCAGGCTGAGGGTTGGCGTATCCAGTAGGGAGGGGCATCATGGGACTCCGAGCATCTGGTGAAGATTATCTGGAGGCTATCTTGGTACTCCAAAAGCAGAAAGGGGTGGTACGCTCCGTGGATGTGGCCCGACACTTGGGAGTTTCCAAACCCAGCGTATGCCATGCGGTAGCAACACTGCGGGAGGGAGGCTTTTTGCTGATGGACGAAGACAATTTCCTGCACTTAACAGATGCGGGTTGCGAAGTTGCGGAGCAGGTTTATGAAAAGCACCGCTTTTTTACCCAGCGCCTGATTGCTGCCGGAGTGGACCCGAAAACCGCTGAGGCAGATGCCTGCCGGATCGAGCATGTCATCAGTGAAGAGAGTTTCCAACGACTAAAGGCAGCGGTAGAGGCTGAGTCATAAGCACAGCAAAAGGAGGGATCCGTGCGTACGGCTCCCTCCTTTTGCAGTCGGGAGGTAATATAGTGGAAGAAATCATTGTCATTCGGGCCGCAGACCCAGATGGCAGCCTATTCAGGGCAGTTGTAGATACTTTGCGCGACAGGAGTGGGCGGAGGGTCGAGGTCATTCCGCTGGTTTCGCATGTGCTGCGTATTGGGGAACTGGAGATTCATCATGCGCACCGCCGGGTACTCATGGCTGGTAGAGAAGTACAACTCAACCATGGGGAATATGCCATGCTCTACTGCATGGCCAGTGCACCTGGGCAGGTGTTTTCTAAGGAACAGCTTTATACAGCGGCTTGGGGTGAGGAGCAACTATATGGGACGAACTCTGTGGAAAATATCATCTGGAGGCTGAGGCAGAAACTGGAGGTGGATCCCAAGCATCCGACATACATAAAAACCGTCTTTCGGAGTGGATATAAGATAGTTAGCGGAGACTATTGACTGCTTGTTTCTTTTGTGCTATATTAAAACCGATGGTTTTGATTGATGAGGTGGTCACTTGGCAAAAAGAATAGCAGGTGTGACGGAAAAACTCATGGAATGTGCAAAAGAAGAATTTCTCACAAACGGATATGAGAACGCCTCTCTGAGAGTGATAGCAGAAAAAGCTGGCTCCAGCAAAGGGGCAATCTACATTCGATATCCGGACAAAGAGAGCCTGTACCGCTCTCTTGTGCAGCCTGCCATGGATGATTTTTGTGGCCTGATACAATCAGCGTTGGAGCAATTTAATCAGTTGCCTGGGGCTGAGCAGACCAGCCAAATGTATTCTTTCTCAGACCATGGCTTTTGGGCCTCTATAGACTATATTTATGACCACTTTGACGAGTTCAAATTGCTCCTGACCAGCGGGGAGAGCAGCACATATCAGGAGTTCCTTCATCGTGTTGTGGAACTGGATACACAATGCACTATGCGATATATTCAGGCATCCGGAAATGATGCGATCTCCAGCGGCCGCCTCACACCGGAACTAAGCCATCTGCTGTCCAGCGCCTTTTATACTGGCATATTTGAGGTGGTCATCCACGATATGCCAAAGGAGCAGGCGGTCGAGCATATCCAGAGGATGCGGCGCTTCTATACCGCTGGCTGGAAAACCATCTTCTTCGGAGATGGAGGTGAAAACCAGTGAGCGGGTGGATCGACCGGAGCGGCTGGGTTCACTGCCCTACCTGCGGCAACAAGACCCGCACCAAGGTAAATCCAGACACCGTTCTAAAACGCTTTCCGCTGTTCTGTCCCAAATGCGGAAGGGAACACATCGTTGATGTGCAGGGACAAAACATCATATTGTCAGAGCCAGACGCCAAGACGCAGAGCCGATGATTTGCAGGATGATCCTGTGGGTTGTCGGCTTTTTTCTTTGTTGTTTGGTTAGAATGTGCTAACTTTGGGGGGATACGATGCAGAAGGAAAAGAAACTATTTAGTTTGATGGCATTTATCGGACCGCACCGGGCGGGGTTTATTACCGCGATTGTTCTTGCTGTTCTCAGTGTAGCCAGTGGAATTGTGCCATACTTTGCTGTGGCAAGAATGGTCAACCTGCTTATCTCTGGTGAAAAGAACTTTTTGATTTATCTGATCTGGGGAGCGGTCGCCTTGATCACTTATCTGCTTAAGTCCGTTCTTCACGGCATTTCTACCCGATGCTCCCACGAGGCTACCTTCCATGTGCTGTCAGAACTGCGGCGGGCCGTAGCGGATAAGCTGACCCGCGTTTCCATGGGGTACCTGACCGATACCCCGTCGGGCCGCCTGAAAACGACCATGGTGGAGCGCGTGGAGCAGATGGAGGTCCCGCTGGCCCACATTATCCCGGAGATGACAGCGAACCTGTTGATTCCACTTGCTATCGTGGGTTATCTCTTTGCTTTGGACTGGCGTATGGCGCTGGTATCGCTGATTACGATTCCGGTTGGAATACTGTGCTATATGGCAGAGATGAAAGAGTATCCGAAAAAGTATGGTGCGGTGGTCCAGGCAGGCAAGCACATGAGTGCCACCACGGCGGAGTATATCAACGGTATCGAGGTCATTAAAGCATTCAACCAGAGCACGGCATCCTACGGAAAGTTTACCGATGCGGTTCGACAAAACACAGACCTTATATTGGACTGGATGAAGTCTACACAGGGCTATTCGGCCCTCATGATGACCATTTGGCCTGCCGTGCTGATTGGCGTTCTGCCCATTGGCTGCGTCTTTTATAGGAATGGCAGCCTGACCGCTCCTGACTTTATCACAATCGCAATCCTGTCCCTTGGTATCGTGGGGCCGCTGGTTGGGGCAATCTTTCTGACCGATGATTTTTCTAAAATTGCGACCATCACAGGGGAAATCGGCGCTGTGCTGTCCGAACCGGATTTGAAGAGGCCCGAGCAGAGACAAAACCTGCAAGGGTTGGACACTGATCTGCGAAATGTGACATTTGCCTATAAGGATACACAGGTTTTGAACGGCGTCACGCTAAACATTAAGCAGGGTACGACGACTGCATTGGTGGGGCCGTCTGGCTCCGGCAAATCCACCATTGCCAAGCTCATCGCCTCCTATTGGGACGCCGACGGTGGGAGCATCACCATTGGCGGGATAGATGTGAAAAAGATGCCGCCGGAGCAGGTAATGGATCTCATCGGATATGTCTCCCAGGACAACTTCCTATTTAATGTCTCAGTACGGGATAATATCCGCATGGGTAGACCGAAGGCCACTGATAGAGAAGTAGAGGCTGTGGCAAAGGCGGCCGGCTGCCATGAGTTTATCATGGGCCTGGATCATGGGTATGACACTGTTGTGGGCGGCGCAGGCGGACACCTCTCCGGAGGGGAGCGCCAGAGAGTCGCCATTGCGCGGGCTATGATGAAAAACGCCCCGATTGTAATTTTGGATGAGGCGACTTCCTACACGGACCCCGAAAACGAGGCAGTGATTCAGGACGCCATCGGCAGACTGACCCGTGGAAAAACACTCATCGTCATTGCCCACCGCCTGGGAACCATCACCGATGCAGACCAAATTGCCGTGGTGGCGCAGGGTAAGATCTTGGATGCGGGAACACATGAAAAACTGCTGAAACGGTGCCACCTATATGCTCAGATGTGGGCGGCCCACACTCAGACAAAAGATGCGGACATGAGAATAGGGGGTGGCGAGCATGTTTGACGCATATAAACGGTTTTTTCGCTTTGCCGGGGAGCAGAAAGGCTCCTGGTACAAAGGAATGGCCTTTGAGTTGCTGCGGAGCATTTTTGAGGCTTTGCAGTTTGCGGCGCTATTGGTTGTGCTCCGCGCCCTGGTAGAGCAGAACATGCCCGGGATCACCCCGTGGGTGGCCTTTGGGATCATGGCAGTCAGCGTGGCCGGAGCCGCCCTGTGCTGGTATCTGGCCCACAACAGCGAAGGCCACGCCAATTACCGGATGTGTGCGGAAAAACGCATCCATATCGGAGAACGCATGAAGTATATGCCCATGGGCTACTTCAACGCCCAGAGCCTGGGCAGCCTCACCGCAGCTGCCACCTCCACTATGGAGGACTTGGAGAGCATGTCCTTTGCAGTGATTGCCCGGACGGTGGTGGGCATGATCCGGACCACCATCTTCTCTTTGGCGGTCCTGTGCTTTGACTGGCGCATTGGGCTGATCTTCCTGCTTGGTATGCTCCTGTTCCTCTGGGTCAATTCGCTTTTACTGAAGAAATCCAGAGAATTGTCTCCGGGACGGCTGGCAGCCCAGACAAGACTTGTGGACGCTGTGCTGGAATACATACAGGGCATGAGCGTGGTACGCGCCTTCCATGGAGATAAGGCGGCTAATCAGACGCTGAACCGCACGATTGAGGAGACGGAACAGCAGAATTTCAAGCTGGAGCGCAAGCGTATTCCCTACAATGTTTTGGAGCAAATTGTCCTGCGTGTCACGGCGGTGGTGGCGATTCTGCTCTCAATCTGGTTTTTCCTGCAAGGTAGTATGACCCTTTTTGCCTGCCTGATGGTGGTGGTTTCCGCTTTCTTGGTATACAGCGAGCTGGAGTCTGCCGGTGAGATGTTCTTCATGCTGCCTATGATCGACGCTTCCATCGACCGGGTGGAGGAGATTGACTGCGCACCCCGGATGGACGAAGGCGGCTCCGTACAGACACCGAAACACTGCGATATTTCCTTCGAGCATGTGGACTTTTCCTATGGGGAGCGGAAAATCATCCGCGATGTCAGCTTTACTATCCCGGAAGGGACAACAACTGCCATTGTGGGACCCTCCGGCTCCGGCAAGACCACCCTCACCAGTCTTATGGCAAGGTTTTGGGATGTGGACAGCGGCACGGTCAAGCTGGGCGGCATCAATGTGAAGGACTATGCGCTGGATAGTTTGATGCGCAATTTCAGTATGGTCTTTCAGCGCGTGTACCTGTTCAACGACAGCATTGAGAACAACATCAAGTTCGGCAAGCCGGATGCCACCCATGAGGAGGTGGTGGCCGCGGCAAAGGCGGCTCGGTGCCATGACTTCATCACGGCCCTGCCGGACGGCTACGATACCATCATCGGTGAGAGCGGCGCCACGATCTCCGGCGGAGAACGCCAGCGGCTCTCCATCGCCCGGGCCATGCTCAAGGATGCGCCGATCATCATTTTGGACGAGGCCACGGCCAATGTTGACCCGGAGAACGAGGTGGAGCTGCAGGAGGCTGTCAAGGCCCTGACTGCTGGGAAAACACTGGTTATGATTGCGCACCGGATGAAAACTGTCCAGGAGGCGGATCAGATCCTTGTACTGGATCAGGGGCGGATTGTGCAGCGGGGCCGCCATGCGGAACTGATGAAACAGGGCGGCATCTATGCGGACTTTGTCTGCTCCAGGAGTTCTGCGGAATCGTGGCGCATTGCAGGGCGGAAAAGCAGAGAGGTCAAAGCAGAGATATGAGTAAGAGAATATTGGCTCGGCTCGGCCTGCTCATTGTTGTCCTGTTTGGTGTTACTGTCCTGACTTTCTTTTACACCAATCTGTCCCCGGTAGACGCGGCTGAGGCACTGGCGGTACGCCGCTACAACCGCCCCACTGCACAGCAGGTTGAACTGGTGCGGGAAGAACTCGGCCTCGACCAGCCGATTCTTCAACAATATGGATCATGGCTGTGGAACGCTCTGCACGGAGATTTCGGAAACTCCTATAACACTGGGCGTCCGATTGTAGAAGAATTGACTGCTGCCATCCGTCCTACGTTGGTCATGGCGGCCATGGCACTCCTGTTTGCAACCCTCATCAGTATTCCGCTCGGAGTGTTATCCGCCAGCAGAAAAGGGGGCTTGTCAGATCGCAGTATTTACCTATTCGGCATAATCTGCATGTCTCTGCCAAATTACTGGATCGGTTTCATGCTCCTGCTTGCTTTTGCGGTCTATCTTCCTATTTTCAGTATTATGGGAGCGGACAGCCTAAAGGATTTCATCCTTCCGGCCCTGGCACTGGCTATCCCTATGGCTGCCGGCAATATTCGTGTGTTTCGCTCCTCGCTTTTGGACGGATACAACAGTGATTTTGTTTTGTATGCCAGGGCACGGGGCGTATCCGAGTGGAGAATCGCCAATCTGGTGAGCCGCTTTGCTCTGCCGCCGCTGATTACTATGCTGGCTCAGAGCTTCGGCTTTATGATTGCGGGCAGCGCCATGGTGGAAAGTGTGTTTTCTATCCCGGGGCTGGGCTCCATGCTGGTCACTGCACTGGGAGCCAGAGATACCATCACCATCAATGCATGCGTGTTGCTCACCGCCGTCATTTTTGTCCTGGTCAATTTTATCGCGGATTGTGTGAACACACTTCTAAATCCGCAGAGCCAAATAGGAGATGGCCCCAAGCGGCACAAGCACTATCAAGCGAGTACAAAAAAACCAAGAGAAATCAAGACTTTTCTCCAAGTCAGGTATAAATCTGATGCAAGCAAAATCAAGCCAAAATAAAGGGGTTTTACCCCCTCTTGTTGGCAGGATGTTAGCAAAAACAAGGCTTAATAGCGTGTGCTTTGAGTTCGATTTCTCTCGGAGCAAACTCAAATTATGCTGCGTGAGTATCTATTTGGTCTATCACTTATTGAGTATACTATCATACATAGTGCCCCATTACAAGAGATGTGTGGGGCAAGAAAAGTGCCTGTTTTATCTCTCAGTCGAGAGGTAAAGCAGGCACTTTTTTCATATCTAAAACTCAGAGTGAAACGAGGTGAAAATGATGAATACGCAAATCATCGCCATCGCCAATCAGAAAGGCGGTGTGGGCAAAACAACGACCTGTGCGAACCTGGGCATTGGGCTTGCACAGGCTGGAAGAAAAGTGCTGCTGATTGACGGAGATCCGCAGGGCAGCTTGACCATCAGCCTGGGCCACCCTCAACCGGATAAGCTGCCCTTTACCCTCTCTGATGCTATGGGCCGTATTCTGACGGATGAGCCAATCAAACCTGGTGAGGGCATTCTGCATCACCCGGAAGGCGTTGATCTGATGCCCGCCGACATCCAGCTCTCGGGCATGGAGGTTTCGTTGGTAAATGCCATGAGCCGGGAGACCGTTTTGAGACAGTATTTGAACACGCTTAAAGGACAGTATTCCCATATCCTGATTGATTGCCAGCCCTCCCTGGGTATGCTCACAGTCAATGCGCTGGCAGCCGCCAACAGGGTCATAATCCCCGTCCAGGCGGAGTACCTGCCCGCCAAGGGTCTGGAACAGCTGCTCCAGACCGTAAACAAGGTAAAACGGCAGATCAACCCCAAGCTCCAGATTGATGGAATCTTGCTGACGATGGTGGACAACCGCACTAATTTTGCCAAGGAGATTGCTGCCCTGCTGCGTGATACCTATGGTAGCAAGATCAAAGTTTTCAAAAGCGAGATTCCCCATTCTGTTCGGGCAAAGGAAATCAGCGCCGAAGGCAAGAGCATTTTTGCCCACGACCCCAATGGCAAGGTGGCCGAGGGGTATAAAAATCTGACTCAGGAGGTGATAAAACTTGAAAAGCAGCGCGAAAAAAGTAGAGTTGGCTCCATACGATGACTTGTTCTCCACCGAGGAAAGCCGCCAGGATGCCAAGCTGGAGAAAATACGGGAAATTCCTCTGTCTGAACTGCATCCTTTCAAGAACCATCCCTTCAAAGTCAAGGATGACGAGGCCATGATGGAGACCGCCGACAGTGTTCGGCAGTATGGTGTTCTGGTTCCGGCGATTGCCCGCCCGGACCCGGATGGCGGCTATGAGCTGGTTTCTGGGCACCGACGGCACAGAGCAAGTGAACTGGCAGAGAAAGAGACTATGCCCGTTATCGTCAGAAATCTGGACGATGATGCCGCCACCATCATCATGGTGGACAGTAACTTGCAGCGAGAAAGCCTGCTCCCCAGTGAAAGGGCCTTTGCATACCGTATGAAATTGGAGGCGGTCAAGCACCAAGGAGAACGCTCTGACTTAACTTCTCGCCAAGTTGGCGAGAAGTCACAGACCTCTATTCAGCTTGTTGCAAACCAAGCCGGTGAAAGCCAGCGACAGGTGCAACGCTACATCCGCCTGACTGAACTGATCCCCGAACTCCTGGATATGGTCGATGAGAAGAAAATCGCACTCAATCCGGCCTATGAACTGTCGTTTTTGAAACCGGAGGAACAGAAACAGCTCATTGATGTTATGGAGGATGAGCAGGCGACGCCCTCCCTCTCCCAGGCGCAGCGAATGAAAAAACTAAGCCAAGAGGGCAAGCTCAACGAAGATGTGATGCTGGGAATCATGTCCGAGGAAAAGAAAGATGTAGATCGGGTAGTGCTCACATCGGAAACCTTACAAAAGTATTTTCCCAAGAGCTATACACCACTGCGTATGCAGCAAACGATTATTAAGCTGCTGGAAGCGTGGCAGAAAAAGCGCCAGAGAGACCAGGAACGATGAAAGGAGCGCCTATGAGAGATATTTCAGCCCGTGAGCTGAAAGGACACAACATTCTCGCTGTGGAGCGTTTCCAGGACAGCACCCGATGGATGATCGAGTTTTCCGTCCTGCGTCCCTGCTCCTACGGTAGTCCCGGCGATGAAATGCGGTTGTTTCTCACGGAGGACGGGTATCAGGCCGCCCTCGTGAGCCAGAAGCGCCGGGAAATCAAAATCAAGCGGTATGCCCGTGTGATCGAGGGCCATGTTCTCGACTTCAAGCCGGACAAGCACCGCCACCACCCGTAAATCCGTCATCACTACGAAAGGAAAGGAATGAATATGTGTACTGTCCAAAGCATCAAGGATGCTATCCGGGAAAACTGCCAGTCCCAATATGACATGGAATCCACCGACATTGACCGGGTTTTGCAGACCCTCCCGTTTTCTCAGGAACCGGGACCATTTTCTAAGCCGAAATCGCAAAGGCCGCTGTATTGGTTCCACGCAAGAAAATATCAAAAAGTATAACTGCCACAATTCTTTTTACAGGATTGTGGCTTTTTTCATGGCCCTGAGAACAGAAAGGAATGAAGTCAATGGCGGTCTTTCGGATTGAAAGAACCCGCGACTATACGGTAATGAGCAATCATCACCTACGGAACCATGAATTGTCCCTGAAGGCAAAGGGGCTGCTTTCCATGATGCTGTCCCTGCCAGATGACTGGAACTATACCACCCGTGGCCTTGCGAAAATCTGCAAGGAGGGTGTGGACGCCATCGGTAATGCGCTGCGGGAGCTGGAAACCGCCGGTTACATCGTGCGCCACCAGCTGCGGGACCGGCAGGGCCGGATCAGCGACACCGAGTATGTCATATATGAGCAGCCCCAGCCCCAGCAGCCGGAAACGCCCCAGCCGGATACGGCTGTACCAGATACGGCTTCACCAGATACGGAAAACCCGTATCTGGATAGGGTTGGCTGTCCTGATAAGCGGCTTATTCTCCCACGAGCTGGGACATGTGCTCTATACTGACTTCCTGCTTTACCAGTCCTACCATGTTTTCCAGGAAGCAGGGAAGTGGTTTCCAGAACCGCCGCTCCTTTGGAACATGGCTGAACGAGATGCGGAGGCGGATTTATGGGCATACCAGGCCGCGGAGCCGAAGAATAAGGAGCTGATCGGCCGCATATTGCACGACATCTTGAACATCCTGGAAGATGGCTATATCGAAAACAGGATGTTGCTGGACTACCCTGGCATTTTAGGCGGCAGCCTGGAGAAACTGCGCCAGGTCCGGTTTGCGGATTACCCCACAATAGAGGATTTAATTGAACAGGAGGGAGATGGCGGCCACATTTGGCTGAGTATCCGAAATGGGATACTCTCCTACATGCTTTGGGGCGAACTCAAATATGGCGGAACACCGCTCTCTGACGAGCGGATTCAGATGGTATTCTCCCTTTTGGGGAATCTGGATAAGGCTTTAGTCAGCCGTGATGCCAGGGATCGATGCAGAACGGCAAATTTGATTCTGATTCGCTGCTGGCCTCATATCAAGGATATGCTTGAAAACCTCAAGGAGCAGGCGGAAAATGCCGCCTCGGCAGGAGGAAGTGCAGAGCAGGGCGATCCCAACGATCTGCTGAGCAGTATCCTCTCCTCACTTGCTGGCAGCAGTGAGGAAGGCACTGGAGAAACGTCTCCAGTGGGAGGAAGTCCTGCTGCATCGGAGAGCAAATCGGCTACCGGCTCCCAGCGTGCGGCAACCGCGGTTTTGGCTTCGGGTTCTGCCTCTGAGGATCAAGAAAATCAAGAGACAGAAAGCGGTGCCGCGGAAAATACCAGCGGAAAGGACAGCGAAGATACCAATGAAAAGGGTGCTGAAGCACTGTCTGAAGGTAATGCTGGTTATGGTGTCGGATCTGAACAAAATGAGGCTGGTAGTGCGGAAATACTGTCGGGGGGCGCTAGGGCTTGTTTGAAAAATCAGGAGACTTGTTCTAAGTCAACAGAATTGCAATGGCGGCAAGGTGAACGAAGGCCAAGAAGGAGGTGTCCAGCATGTCGTATCTGGTA